>URQU01000007.1 GCA_900550055.1 uncultured Coriobacteriaceae bacterium
CTTGCCGGCGAGACGCAGTACGAAACCGCTGCCGCCGAGGCGCTGGCGGCCTATCCGAGCGGCTGCTCGACGGCCGTGGTGGCAAGCGGCGAGAGCTACGTCGACGCGCTTTCCGCCACGGGCTTGGCCGGCGCGCTGGACTGCCCGATCCTGTTGACGGGCCGCGACTCGCTGCCCGACGCCGCCGCCGACGCGCTGTCGCGCCTGGGCGTGACCCGCGTGGTCGTGGTGGGCGGCAAGGCCGTCGTGGGCGCGGGCGCCGAGTCCGCCCTCTCGGCCTACGGCCCGGTGGAGCGCCTCTGGGGCGACGACCAGTTCGACACTCAGCTGGCCGTCTACTCCTACGGCGCCGAGCGCGGGCTGTGGGGCTCGGCGGCCGTGGTGGCCAGCGGCTCGGGCATCGCCGGCCGCTTCGCCGACGCCCTGTCGGCCAGCCCCGTGGCCTTCAGGCTCAAGGCCCCGGTGTTTTTGGTCGACGACGCGGGCAACCTGCCCGACAAGACGAAGCGGGTCTTGGTGTCCACGAATGACATCTCGCAGGTGCTTGTCGCTGGTGGCAGCACGGTGGTGTCGAATGTTACGGAAGGCTTCATGCAGGCGGTAACGCTTGCGGGCGGTGGTGCGCGCAACGTGTCGCGTGCCGCAGGTGAGACGCTGTACGACACATCGTTCGAGGTGGCTCGCTGGGCTGTTGAAAACGGCATTTTGAATTGGGATAACGTTGCTTTTGCCACAAGCATCGCGCCGTATGACGCCCTTGCGGGCAGCGTTCTGCAGGGCAAGCGCGGCGGCGTGCTGCTGGTTGCCGGGCAAGGCGATGTTTCCGCGGCCACCAAAGCGGGGCAGGCGGGAGCCAACGTGAAGCAGCTCACGTTCATGGGCGGTTCGGCCGTCATCAAGCCTAACGAGCGCGTGGCCATTTGCGATGCCCTCGGTATCGTGTATCTTGACCTGTTGCATGTTGCCACCGGCATCTCCCTGAGCGGTTTCGCCAATATCGAGGTTGCTGCGAACGCGCCGTATCAAGGTTATTCACTGTCCGATATCATGGGCTACATGGATCCGAACAACTGGGCTTACGATGATCCCGAGTATTACCAGTTCGCCGTGCTGTCCGATGGCTATTCCGGCATGAGTGCCGAAGCGCTCGACGCGTTCATTAGCCGCATGTGCCGCGCTTCCGAGCGTTCGTATGGCGTCGTCAGCAATATGCGTGGGACGGGCGCTGCATTCGTCGAGGCTGCGAAAACCTACAATATCAACGAGGTGTACCTCGTATGCCACGCCGCACTTGAGAGTGCGTGGGGCTGCTCGAAGCTTGCGCAGGGTGGTGTTTCCGGGTACGAGGGGTATTTGAACTTCTACGGCATCGGCGCTTACGATATCGACCCGAACAACGGGGGCGCTGCTTTGGCGAAGAAGAACGATTGGTCGTCGCCGGATGCGGCCATCCTGGGCGCCGCGAAGTGGATTTCCCAAAACTACGTGCATCCCACGGTGTCCTCGTCGCGGGTTTCCGGCGCGCAGAACACGTTGTGGCGCATGCGTTGGGACGTCCGCCGTGCGATTGCCGAGGGAACGGCATGGCATCAGTACGCCACTGCCGGCCATTGGGCTACCAGCATCGCGAAGCTCATGTCGCAGTTCTACGATTACCATGGCATCAAGACGCAAGACACGGGCTTGCGCTACGAGGTTCCCCAGTTCCAGTAAGTTGAGACGCATTGCCGCTTGAGCTGCATGGCCCAAGCGCCTTGCTCCCTTCGGCGAGCTGTCTTTCGCGGCAATGCTTCTCCGCAAAAGGAAATGAAGGAAGGTCCGTCCCATGTGGGGTTTGTTTTTCTTGACCGTCGTCGTTGTGGCGGTGTCGTTGTTCTTGCCGGGCTACGCGGCGCTGCGCGGCTTCGGTGTTGCCCGCTGCCTGTCGGTTTCATTTGCCTCGCTCATCGGGGTGGCGGCCTATGTGCTGTTGGGTTTCGCGTATGAGAAAGCGGGAGTTTGGTCGAGCTGGCTGACGCAGGCAGGTGTCCTGTTTGTCCTTGCCGCGGTCATTTTCGCCGTTTTGCGTTTGAGGCGCGCGCGCAGCGCAGCCCGGATTTCGTTCGGCTTGTCCGATCACGGCCAGGTCGCTGAGCGCGTTAGCTTTGATGCGGCATGCCTTGTGGCATTCCTGCTCTTAGGCGTTGTCTTCGCCGGCGTCTTGTTCGTGTGGTACCTTGGCACGCCCGATAGCTATGCGCAGCAGTTCGATAACATCAGCCATCTCGGCACCATCCAGGGATTCGTCGATTCCGGCGTGTGGTCGCCGTTCTCGTCGTCGCTGTACGCTTCCGCGGCCGATGCGGCCATCAACCCGCTGCCGGGCGGTGGTTTCTATCCTACGGCGTGGTACTCCGTGGCGGCTCTTGCGGTCACGTCGACAGGCGTTTCGGCCGCATGCGCGGAAAACGTGGCGAACTTCGTGTTCGTGGCGTTTGTGCTGCCCTCGAGCGCGTTCGGATTCATGCGCGTGCTGTTCGATGGCAAGCGCTCCGTCGTGCCGTTCGGCGCGCCGTGCACGCTGCTGTTCGCGGGCTTTCCGTGGATGCTTATTCTTTTTGGGCCGCTGTATCCGAATCTGTCGGCATTTTGCATGGTCCCCGCGGTAGCGGCTGTGTTCTTGCTGCTTTTTCAGAAGGGCTGCACGCGTGGGCAGCGTATCGGGCTGGCATGCCTGTTCGTTATGGCGATTATCTCCCTTGCGCTTGCGCAGCCCAACGCGGTGTTCACGCTAGCCGTTCTGCTTGCACCGTTTTGCATTTGGCAGGTGTCGCGCGTTCCCGAAGAGCTTATGCATGTGCGCGGCGCGATGCTTGCTCCGTTGCGTGTGCTGTTCGGCGCGTTAGCCCTCGCTGTGATCGCGGGCATCTGGATGGCGCTGTACAACGCGCCGTTCTTGGCGTCGGTGGTGCAGCATACGTGGTTGCCGTATGCTGACATGTTCGAAGCGTTCCAGGATGCGCTTGTATGCGGCTTCATGGCCGATGGCTCGCAGGTGGTGCTCGCAGCGCTTGTCGTGGTCGGCGCGGTGGGCACGCTGTGGCAGCGGCGCTACCTGTGGCTGTCGTTTTCCTACGCGTTCGCCTGTATGATCTTCGTGGTGAACGGGTATTCTGACGGGCCGCTTAAGCATATCTTCGGCGGCTTTTGGTACACCGATCCGTGGCGCTGCGGTGCCATGGCGTCGCTTATCGGGATATTTCTCGCCGCGTTCGGCTTGTGGACTTCCTGGCGCCTGGTTTGCTGGGCGGTGGCGCGCGCGAAGAAGGTGTCGCTTGCTTCGGGTGCATCTGTGGGCGTTGCTGCGTGTCTGGCGCTTTTGGTGGTGTTGGGCTCGACGTTTCCCGGCGTTGCCGCGCCGGGTTCGCAAAGCGGGGCCATTGCGTTTCGCTCGGTGCTCAGCGGGCTGCGTACCGAAGCATCCACGGCGGAAGTGTACGACAACGCGGAAAAAGCCTTCGTGCAGCAAGTCAAGCAAACCGTACCTGCGGATGCCCTTATCATCAACGTGCCTGACGACGGTTCCGCTTTCGCTTTTGCGGCCGATGATTTGCGCACATACTTCAGATACACGCGCGAGTACGACGTTTCTTCGGAAACGCCTGAGAGCTGTATCATCCGCAACAGCTTGCGCACTATCGCGGACAACGGATATGTGCAGGAAGCGGTTGAGTCTATCGGCGCCGAATATGTGCTGCAGCTTGACCAGGGCGAGCCCGATGTTGAAAGCCCGCACCTGTTCACGTACGAAAACGGGAAGAAGTGGCGCGGTATAGACGGCATTCGCGACGATACGCCCGGCTTCGAGGTAGTGCTCGCAGAAGGCGATATGAGGCTGTATAAGATCACGGCTGTGTAAACGGAAGTGCGGGAATCGTTTACGCATGCGCGTAACCCGGGAGTGCTGAAGGGGGGTGTAACGGCAATGTTGCGCCTCCCTCACTCTTTAGATGTTGTCTGCTGATTAGATGTTGTCTGCTGATGGGTTTGCCGGTAGTGCTAGCGGTAAAGCTAGGAAGAACGGCGCTAGGAACTGCAACGCCGCGCCATAGCGTTCCCAGTACCAGATTGCCGAGGCGATAAGTAGCGAAACAACCAGCATAAGACAAGGGACAAACACGATGATGTAGCGCCGTCTGCCTTGAAGGAAAAACGTGATTGCAAGAAACGTTATGCCCCATGCAACCCATCCCAGTGGGATGGAAGGGTTTGCTCGAGAAAGAATCCTTTCTGCTGTGTCTCCAAGGTAATTCTTGATGGTGATGTCGTACGCATTTGCTTCGGCCTGGCTATTCTGCATTTGGGGGGGGCTCCGCCGTTGATGTTGCCGTTGTGCAGCAGCACTAACGGGTGGTTGATGGTCCAATATCCGAATGTTTGCAACTCCCATGATTCGAAGTACACAATAGGGTTTTCGATGCCCATGGATATCCAGTGCATGGAGAAAGTCATTGTCGAGCGCTGCATTGTTGAATTGGGGATTCCATTTCAACAGATCGGTGCAAGTAGGTGTATAAACGCTTGCGTACTCGTTAAAGGGCAGCAACTCGTTCATATATGCCGCATCGGCTTCGCTCATGTCGCCGTCAAGTGCCACAACGCGTGCCATTTGATTGAGGGGGATGCCATACCCTTCTGCCTTTTCGGCGGGTGCGATGCCTGCCGCTGAATAGATGGGCCCCGTAACCAGCAGATTCAACGAAATGGCGGCAAGAGGGATGGCGGTGATGGCGTTTGCGGGCGCTTCCCGTAAGCTTGTCGTTCTCTTCGTCGAGCATAGCAGTAGAGCTGCGAACACGCCCGCATCGATGAGTAGCCCGTTGCTGCGTAAAAATGCGATGATGATGCAGCATATGGCGAACATTGGAATCCACGCCTTACTATTGTGGGTGATTTTTCCGCTGGTGCTTACGAAATCAAAGAGCAAAACGGTCACAACCACTATTGCTGCGGAAAACAGAGGGTCTTTCTATAATGCGATGGAGTACGTGGCTATGTAAGGGGCAAGGCCGAAAACGGCGACCAGGATGGCGCGCCACCACCGTGCGATGCGTGTACGCTGCATTATCCATTAAATCATGAGGGAATACGTTGCGCACATCACAAACGTTTGCATGAGGCTGTAGAGAGCGCATCCCGTTGTGGTGGACAGTCCGAGCGTATGTGCGAGTGCAATGCATGCTCCGATGAGCGCAGTGTATGCAACGGGGAAATGATTTGAGCACGGCAGCTGTCCCAGTGCTTGGCCGATGGAACTGAGCGAGTCGCTGAACACGAAACCCGGGTAGTACGTGAGCAGGTAGGGCAGGTGCAATGCGAACATGATGGCAGTGCACGTTGCGATGGGCTTTGCTGCGAGTGGCTTGTTGTCGCCGGCCGATCTCGTTTCGTTTGATAGGCGGATGTAGGTACTGCACGGATTTGTTCCTTCGGCCGGGCGACTAGTGCTTATTCGCGTTTCTGCAGGCTTCGAGCGTTCGCTTTGCTGTTTGCTGCCAAGAGCAGATTTCTCGGACGCGGTGCGCTGCGGCTTCGCCTTGCGCTTGCAGGGTTGCGCGATTGCATATTGCGGCCCGCAACGCGTTGGCAATGGTTTCTGGTTCCATGTCGGTGATGATGGTGCCGAAACGCTCATCGGGGATGAGCTCGTCAGTGCCGCCAACGTTGGTGACAATGGCGGGGGTACCGCAGGCGGCTGACTCCAGCAGCGTGGTGGCGAATCCTTCCGAGCGCGAGGGCAGGCAATAGACGTCGGCTTGCCGGTAGAGCGCGGTCAGGTCGGGCTTGCTGAGCTTGCCGACCAGGTGCAGGTTGGGCGCATCGACTGCCGCCAGTTGCGCTTCAAGCGGACCTGCGCCCGCCATGGCAATATGTACGTTGCAACCCTCCTGATGTAACGTTTGCGCGGCTTGCGCCAATTGCAGCACGCCCTTTTCGGGAATCAAACGGCCGGCTGAGGCAACAAGGAGCGCATTGTCGCCGATGCCCAGTTCTTCGCGAAAGTTGCGCTTGGAAGCGCCGGCAGCATACGTGTCGGCGTCAATCGCGTTGGGCAGCTCGCCAGCCGACGCGATACCGAAGTGCTCAAGCCAGGCACTCGCCTTCTTCGACACGGCGTAGTACGCCGGACGCTGGCGCTTGTCAAGCAGCGTCAGCGCGTGCTCAACCGCTTCCACCGCAATGTTCACAGTGGGGCTTCCCATGGTCAAGTGTGCCGAACCGTGCTCTACCAGCACGGGCGCGATGCCCTGTTTTCGTGCAAACTTCAGGCCCTCAAGTGATAGCGGGTAGAAGCGCGTGTTCACCACCACGTAATCGGGTGCCGTGTTGGTCAGGCGTTCCATGGCCTGGCGATATGCCTTGTCATGCTTCGGCACGGGGTAGCGTCCGCCAAGTGCGCTGATACAAGGGAGTCGCACCACCTCGACGTTGCCGTGCTGCTCGCATTTTTCGCCGCCGTGAGAATGCATGGCGGCGACGGTGACTTTGCAGCCCATCTTGTCCAACGCGGCGGCAAGGTTTTGCGTATACGTTTCCACGCCGCCCATGCTGGGGGCGTAGAGTGCCGAGAATATGCAGATAGCAGGCGCTTTGTGGTTGCTGGGGTCTTTCATTCTCTTTGTTTCCGCCTATTTCGGTTTTTACTGTTTTTGGCGTACGGTGGATTCGCGTCAAGTATGTTTAGCGAGTAACCGGTTACGCCGAAGCAAAGCATACGGTACGGTCGCGTGCAGTGCATGTGAAATAGCTGAAATGGCGCAGTGAATCCACCTGTCCTAGTGCTTATGTGCATGCGTGGGCAGTCGCGTAAGCCTATGATAGACTACTAGATTGGATTGAACACGGGCGCTTGCGCGCCTTCGCGAGATAGAGGACACGAACGTTCATGGGAAACAGCCGCGTACTTGCCGTCATTCCGGCGTACAACGAACAGGACAATATCGTGTCCACTATCGAGGACTTGCGTAATAACGCTCCCGGTATCGATTATGTGGTTATTAACGACGGTTCGCGCGATCTTACGCTGGATATTTGCAAGGAGCGCGGTTATAACTACGTTAACCTGCCGGTGAACTTGGGGCTTGCCGGTGCATTTCAAACGGGTATGCGGTATGCAAGCGAGCACGGTTACGACTATGCAATACAGTTCGATGCCGATGGCCAGCACTCTGCGGCCTATATTGATGATATGGTGGCGCTTGCCGAGAGCAGGGAGGCCAATATCGTCATCGGCAGTCGTTTCGCCACTACGAAAAAGCCCGTGTCTGCACGCATGGCCGGTAGCGTGCTCATTAGCGCCATGATTTTTATCACGACGCGTAAGCGAATTCAGGACCCTACTTCGGGTATGCGTCTGTTCGATAAGAAGATGATTCCTCTTTTCGCTAACGAGTTGGACTTTGGCCCTGAGCCCGACACTATTTCCCTGCTTATGCGTTGGGGATACAAAGTTGAGGAGATGCAGGTGGAGATGCGTGAGCGTATTGCTGGCGAAAGCTACCTGAATTTCACAAAGTCCGTTGCGTATATGTTGCGTATGAGCATTTCCATTCTGCTGGTGCAGTGGTTTAGGAGGAGGAAGTGAGCCTGCTGTTTTCCGCGACGCTGCTGGTTGGTGCGCTGCTTACTTTTTGGTTTGTCTTGCGAAAAATTCGTAAGGCAGAGGTAACTATTGCCGACTCAACGTTCTGGTTCTTGTTTGCGCTCAGCTTGGTGCTCATGGGCGTGTTTCGCGAGATCCCGTTTTTCTTTGCGAACGTCTTCGATATTGAAAGTCCCGCAAATTTTGTTTTCGTGTATGTGATCGCCGTGCTGGTATTGCGCGAATTCTATACTACGGTAGAGATTTCTCAACTGCGTGCGAAAGTACGCAACCTTGTGCAGAATGAGGCGCTGATCGAGGCGAGTTTCCGGATGGATGACGCGTCTACCGTCGAACATGATGTTGAAGAGGCGCGATAGTCGTGGAGCGTTTGACCATTGAGGATATGAAGTCCATCGAGTTGGAAATCATGGACGAGATCGATCGTGTGTGCGTTGCTCATGGGGTGCAGTATTACCTTGGATACGGTAGCCTATTGGGTGCGGTGCGACATGGTGGATTCATCCCATGGGATGATGATATGGACATCGTGATGATGCGCGATCAGTACGAGTTGCTCATGGATCACTTTAACGAATGGCGCACAACGGATCGCTTCAAGCTTGTGTCGTATCGAGACAAATCGTCCATTTACCAGTTTGCGAAGATCGTGGATACCACTACGGCTATTTACGAGAACTTCGTAGGCAAGAAAGCTGCTACAGGCGTATGGGTCGATATATTTCCTCTTGAACGATTTGACAAGCAAGCGGAAGGGCTCTTGAAACAGCACAGGCGCGTAGGTTTGTTGCGCAGTTTTGCGGTGACCGACCCTTCAACCGGCACGAATGGCTTCGTGAAGCTGGTCAAGCGAGTTGTGTGCCCGTTTGTTCAGAACCTGGATCTTTTCGAGTTGGCGCATCGTCTTGATGTCATAGCATTGCGTGTAAACGATAGTTCGCACGATAGCGATTGCGTAATCGATGTCTTAGGTGAAGGCAGGTCGGATAAAACCTATCCGGTAAGCTTGTTCTCGCCTATTCGTATGAAGTTTGAGGATCGAGAATACTATGCTCCTGCAGGATATGAAGAGTTTTTAACGACGGAATACGGTGATTGGCGCACGCCGCCGGCTGAAAATGCTCGTCCCGTGCACGTTATGGAAGCTTATCGTTTATGAGTGTGTCCTCCATAGGGAAAGAGCATTCGCAGCCTTCCGAACCCCCCAAACAGCTTTCCGTGAAAGCGAATATGCTATGGAATTCTATTGGTTCCATGACATATCTGGCGTGTCAGTGGCTTACGACTATTGTGGTGGTGCGTCTCTCGTCGGGCTATGACGACGCGGGTTTGCTTTCGCTCGCCATGTCGGTGGTGGGCATTTTCGGCACGTTTGCGAACTACAAGATGGGCACGTATCAGGTTTCCGACATTGCTCGCGAAAATACGCTCGGCGAGTACATGGGATTTCGTTGCCTGACGTTGGCGGGTTCGTTTATTGCGTGTATGGTGTACGCATGGCTGACGTGCGCCTTGTACGCCCTGGTCACAGTTGCATTGTTCTATGTGTTCAAGGCAGTTGGCCTGCTAATCGACATCCTTCATGGAGAAGATCAGATTAACCGCCGTATGGATTATATCGGCAAGTCGTTCATGCTCCAGGGCGTCTCCACGCTGGCGGCGTTTGCGGTGGCGTATGGCCTTACGCAGAACCTCAACATTGCCATTGTTGCAATGTTGGTTGCAGCTGTTGGCGTGCTCGTGCTGTTCGATATCCCGCACTGCCGCCGATTCACGCGCGTGACGGTAAGCTTATCGGGGAAGAAGGCCCTGTTCTTCTTGCGCACGTCGCTGCCAGCGGTTGTTGCGTCCGTTGCGGCAAGCGCTATTTTCACCATTCCGAAGCAGTACCTGGCGGTGGTTTCCGGTGATGCTGCGCTGGGCATTTATGCCTCTGTTGCCGCGCCGGCGTTGGTGATCCAGATGGGCGCGCAGTATCTGTATGGGCCGCTGCTCGACATTTTCCCGCGCTTGTTCTTCGAGGGCGACAAGAAAGGCTTTTTGGCGTTGCTGGGCAAAACGGTGCTTGGCATCGTAGGCGTTACTGTGGTGTGCGCCGTGATTCTTGAGTTCGTCGGCGGTTGGGCGCTCGAATTGCTCTTTGGCGCAAGTATTGCCCCGTATGTGTACTTGCTGCAGCCGATCATCGTGTCGACCGCCGCAACGGCGTTTCTGTGGTTCTTTGGCGACTTGCTCATTACACTGCGCCATTTTTTGGCGAACTTTGCCGGCAACGTAACGGCGTTTCTGACGGTTATCCCGCTGACGTTTCTGTGCGTGAATGCATGGGACATGAATGGGGTGAGTTTTGCGTGCGCGGGCGCTTGTTCGCTTGGCGTGCTCATGCTGCTGTTTTTTCTTGTGCGTTCGATTCGTAGAGGGCCGGGCGCTCTTGAGCGCAGGGATCCTATTGGCTCATTGGAGGAAACCGTGGAGAAGGATGCGGCATGATGCGCATTTTGCAGGTTATCGGCGTGATGGATCGCGGCGGTGCCGAAACGATGATCATGAATCTGTATCGGGCGATGGATCGAAGCGACCTGCAATTCGATTTTCTGGTGCATGAACAGCGCGAGGGGGATTATGATGCTGAGATTCGCCGGCTAGGTGGTCGGTTATACCGTCTTCCTCGATTTACGGGCATTAACGAGCGTACGTATCGTAAGCAATGCCGCCTGTTGTTTGCGCAGCATCCTGAATGGGCTGTTGTGCATGGGCACATTGGCAGCAGTGCGCCAATTTACTTGAGCGAGGCGAAGCGCGTAGGTTGCTTTGCTATTGCGCATAGCCATGCTCAAAACTACCAAACGGGGCTGGCCGGCCTCGCATTCAACATGGTCTCTCATCCCGTGAGGCGCGTTGCAGATTACTTTATGGCGTGTTCGCGGGAAGCTGGGCTCGATCGATTCGGGCGAAACCTAGTTGACAGCGATCGGTTCTCTATTGTTCCCAACGGTATCGATTTGTCGCGATATGTGTGCGGAGACGACGAGCATAAGTCCGCTAAACGTGACAAAGGCTTGATCGATATGCCTGTGTTTGGGCATGTGGGGCGACTTGCCCCAGAAAAGAATCATGCATTTTTGCTTCAGGTGTTTGCCAAGATTCACCATGCTTTGCCGAACGCGGTACTGTTGCTTGCTGGACGTGGTCCGCTTGAGGATGAGCTACGCGCTAAAGCGGCTCAGCTTGGTTTGGGCGAAGCTGTGCGGTTTTTAGGTGTTTGCGATGATGTGCCAGAGATTTTGCGCGCCATGGACGTGTTCTTGATGCCTTCAACGTCTGAGGGCTTAGCGATGGCGGCTGTGGAGGCGCAGGCGAGCGGGTTGCCATGCGTGCTTTCGACGGGCGTACCCGAATTAGCGCTCGTGTGCTCCAACGCGCATCGTTTAAGTCTTGAGGAGGGGGCTTCAACTTGGGCTCAGCATGCGCTTGCAGCTTACGAGCGCACCCGTTCTCAGCCGCGAATCGATGCTGTCGAAGAGGTTCGAGAGCACGGTTTTGACATCGCCGAAACATCGTCATGGCTTGCGCATTTTTACCGGCGTGCAGCATTAGGGCTGACGCGCGCTTAAAGAGGGGGTCTCGTGCAATATGAGCAGAACACGCTTCGCCGTTTACAAATAGCGGAGTTAGGGATTCTTGAGGCAATCGATCGCGTGTGTCGCGAGAATGGGATTATGTACTTCATCGACTCCGGCACGGTGCTCGGGGCCCGGCGTCATGGTGGCTTTATCCCGTGGGATGATGATATCGATCTCGGCATGCCACGTGATGATTTCGAGCGTTTCTTGGAGGTTGCCCCCGAGGCTTTGGGAGAGCGGTTTTGCGTGACTTGCTCTCGAACGAATCCGCATCAGGCTGCTTTATTTGGAAAGGTCATGCTGGCGGGTACGCGCTTTGTAACCGATGAAACGGAAGAGGCCGGATTCAAGCAGGGTGTTTTCGTGGACATTTTTCCGTATGACGCTGTTTGTTCTGAACCGGATGCGGCAAAGCGGCAGCGTAAACGCTGCATGATGTGGCAGAGCCTCTCGTACCTGTATCATTCTAAGCACATTGTGGTGCCGCATCAGGGCGTGCTGGGGGCAGTGGAAAAACTTGCGTGTCGCATAGCACATTTTATGGTGCGTGTGGTCTTGTCTCCGGAGCGCATCAATTGCGGGTTCGACGAGGCTGCCATGGCTGCGAGGGATGATCGAAAATCGGATATGCTGATGGTATCTTCATACGCGGCGACCGAGCCGTTTCCGAAGAGTATGCTCTTGCCCCCAGGTACTATCCGATTCGAGGGTATAGAGTTTTTCGCACCTGCCGACGTTGAGGGTTATTTGCGTGCGCAATATGGGGAGGCATGGAGTCAATTGCCACCCGAAGATCAACGACGGAATCATGCGCCCAAAGAACTATATCTTGGTGAATAGTCATCGGGCTATTTGGGCTAATTGTGGAATCGGACCTAACGCTGCTTGCCCTGTAGGCATGACGTCTCGAAGAGTCCGGGGATGTGGAACACGGAAACGAAACCTGATTCATGGCGTAGCCTATTTCCGCCTACCAATGAGCAGCCGCCGCAGCCCCATACGTGGCTGCGGCGGCTTTTGCGTCTACCTGATATACCGCTGAATCGTATCTCTCCCAAAATCGTTAGCGATATAGAAGGTTTGCAATTCTCCGTTGGCGTCTATTTCCCAATCGCACTCGTCCAGAAGCCCGTTTTCCTTGGCGGTTGCCAGTGCTTCGTCGATGTCTTTTCTGGTGAACAGCTTGTAGGAGCTATAGCTGGCGGCAAGATTGTGCATTACGCCCTCTGTGCAATCGGGCTTGCCGTTTGCGAAGTGTTTCATGATTGCGTAATACAGAGGCAGTTCGTTACTCATCTTCTAATCCTCCTGCTTTTTGCGGATCATATCGATCGGGTTCACTGCGATGCAGAAGATACCTGCGACCATGATGATCGCCCCGAACCATTGCGTCATCGAGAGCGGCGGGTAATCGGCGCTCATGCCGCCGATGTTCAGCACTCCAAGAATCAACCAGATGAACAGCGGGCCCCAGAATGCGTACATGCCATTGCATGCCATGCCCAGAGCCGTGCCGCACATCGAATTGCCCTTATACCAGAAGGAGTAAGCTGGCATGGCAAATAAGCCGGAGATTGCGAAAATGAGCAATGCCGGAGTGGAGATTGCTGCTCCAAGCAATTCCGGAACGGCGCCGATGCCTCCACCGATGGTGGCAAGGATGGGGAAGGCGATCAGTAGCTCTAGGAGCCCTGCGGTGGTTTGGCGAATGGCGATGCCGATTCGGTAGTCGATCAAAATGGTGCCGAAGCCGGCGACGCAGCCTTCGAATCCCCATCCGAATGCCGCCAGGAAGGCGAATAGGCAACCGAGCAGTGCGTCGGGTCCCATGGAGGCGAAGCTTGCTCCTCCGATCATGCCTGCAGATGCCAGACAGACCAAGATGCCGATAACCTTATGCGCACTTAGCTTTTGCTTAAAGAGGATACGTCCGAGAATCGCGCCGATGGCGCAGTTCAAAGCCGCTATGGGAACGATTACTCCAGGGTTTCCCGAAGCCGTCGCCGAGTTGAGGCCGATCACATAGCAGATCGTCGCGAAGGGTCCTCCGATTATCGCGCAGAGCATCATCACGCGGCCCGGCTTGGTTTTAAGGGTTTTCCAGAAATCGCCAAGCTGCCGGTTCTTCGCGCAAACCGCGATCGACCATATGCCGCTGAACAGGTCGTTAAGGCCTGCTGCCAAGGCGGCAAGGGTGAACGTGATGGTGAATGCGTTCAGCGCCGCATTGCCGTTGCCCCATTCGGTGCCCGCGAACCAGTCGCCCCATACTCCTTGGGTTTCCGCCAAGGTGAGAAAGCCTGTGTATAAGCCGTAGCAGATGCCTGATGCCACGGCAAAGGTGATGCCCCTCGTCATGAACTTTTTTCGCCGCTGGTTGCGTAGCGTTTCGACTTTTGCCTCCATCGGATTCCTCCCTTAATCTCGCGGTCCGTTTTGAGAGTTATTGCTGCTTGTACAGGTCCAGCGCCTTCTTCAAATACGTCTTGCCGTAACGGTAATAGATATAGGCCCACTCGCCGACGTTTTCGCCTTCTGATTCTTTGAGAAGCGACCACGCGTACCAGCACCAGCCTGCCATTCCAACCTGGGCAAGATTATGCCGCCATTCGGCATCCGTGGGCGTGCGCCCGAAGTAGTGCGTGAGTGCGCGGTGCATTTCTTCCTCGTCAAGCTGATCGCATACGCAAAACGTGCCGAAATCATTTGCATAGTCGCTCATACCTGCGTATTCCCAGTCGATCAGGCTGACGTTGCCGTTTTCCTCAACAAGGAAATTCAGGCTGAAGAAGTCGTTGTGGCACAACACCGGTTCGCTGCTTTCCGCTTCAAGCAGCTTGTGGAGCTCCGTTGCCTGCGCTTCCATGTCTGCCCAATCCGTAACATCGATGGGACCTCTTGCCAAAAGCGATCGCTCGTAGCCTTTGCCTTCGTCGTAGAAGCTGAAGCGGCGTTCGACGGTAGCGTCAGACTCGTGCAGCTGACGCGCCATGGTCATTGCTTTCTTCAACTGGGCATCGTTTTTCGGGTCGAGGTTTTTGCAGTCAGGAATGAACTTTGAGATCTTCCAACCGCGTCGAGGGTTTTCGAAAACGAAGGTATTGTCCAGCCCAAGAGTTCGCGCGGTTTCGAGGGCGGTTTTCTCCGCTGCGCGGTCGATGAGCAGCTCTGTTCCTACGCCGGGGTGGCGATACACCCATTCGCCATCATTGGTGGAGAAATGGCAGCTGAGGTTCGTGAGTCCCTGCTTGAGTGGGTAGACGTTGTGAATTTCCGACTTATCACAGCCGAGAACCGCAACGATGTTGTCGAAGATCTCGGAATCAAGGTTCTCGAGAAAGAGCGGGTCGAAATCTCGCAGCTCATCGAGCGAGTCGAACTCGTGGATGATCGGCTGGTCATATCGCCTTATTTGCATATCGAACTCTTTGATATGCTCGACGTACAGGTCTTCCCAGAGCTTATCGCGGGTTTGGGGCAGATCGTATTCGGCTTCAAGGATTTCGCGGAAATGTGCGGAGAATGCGCGGTCGAAGAACACGTGCCCGATCATGTACCACGCATCGGTTCCGCCGACAGTTACCTTTGTGATTCGGTCATGCGATCCGGTTTTGATGCACCATTCTTTTGTGAAGCCCTCAGCGTACTCTGCGGAGTAATATGCTTTCCACACATGGCTTTCGAAGGGGTTTTCCTCGAAATAGTTATCCGAAGAGCAGATATAGGTGTTGTCGAGGATCTCGCGAACCAGCATGAGCGAGGAGTTGTTGTTGCGGGATGCATACTCGCGATTTACAACGATTTTTACCCCATATTTGTCCTCGAGGTAGAAGAATGATTCCTTTTTATAGCCAACCACGACAACGATGTCGCGGATTCCTACGGCCTGAAGCTGTTCGATTTGGCGCTCGATAAGGATTTCGCCGCGCACCTTAAGCAGCCCCTTAGGGCGTTCGTAGGAAATGGGGGCGAAGCGGGAAGAAAGGCCGGCTGCGAGGATAACGGCATTGTCGACAGCGTAGGGCTTCAATGCGGCTATGCCCGCAATAGTGAGTCGGCCGTTTTCGATTAGGCCGGCTGCCTCGCATTCTTTGCAGGTAGCGTTGACTGTGGCAAGGCTAAGACCAGTTTCGCTCGAAAGTTCTCTTTGGGTGAGCTCGCTTTGCTTGTTGAGCGCATTGATCACTTTGAATTGGTTCTGAGACAGCATTGTTGAAGTGCCTTTCGTTGTTCGGATATCGTTAGGATAACAACGAAAACGAACAAATAGCGTTTCCGCATGCCCTTCCCATAAGTTATTCAATTCGAGTAAATGGCGCCGCTTCATTGCGTTCATTTCTTACAAGCTCTTTACAATAATGAACACCGCTCCTAGACTTGCCAATAAAAGTTCGAGTTTAGGAGTATGGTACGTGGGTCTTTCACGCAGCGAGTTCAAAGTTTTGCGCACTTTGGCGTGCCATGACATAAGCACCCAGCGTCAGCTTGCTTCAGCCGCGGATTTGTCGCTGGGGTCGGCAAATCGCATTTTGCATAGTTGCGCGATTGCGGGATGGGTTGATGGCTTCGGTTTGACGTCGCAGGGTTTTGCCGAGCTGAATCATTATAAAGTTGACAACGCTATTATCATGGCAGCGGGAATGTCGTCTCGCTTTGCGCCGCTTTCGTATGAAAAGCCTAAGGGGTTGTTCGAGGTGCGCGGTGAGATCCTTATTGAGCGGCAAATACGACAGCTGCAAGAAGTAGGCATTACCGATATCACTGTGGTGGTTGGTTACATGAAGGAAGCGTTCTTCTACCTGGAAGACGCGTTCGGCGTGAAAATCGTTGTGAACCCAACCTACGCTACGCGTAACAACAACGGTACATTAATGCAGGTCGTCGACCAGCTGCGCAACACGTATCTGTGCTCGTCGGACAATTACTATGCGCGCAACGTGTTTGAGCGCTACCAGTATCGTTCCGGGTATTCCGCGGTGTTCGCCGAGGGGCGAACTGATGAATACTGCGCCGAAGTGGCTCGCAACGGCGTGATTTCCCGAATCGCGCACGGCGGCCAGGACGCGTGGGAGCTTTTGGGCTATGCGTATTTCGACGCGGAGTTTTCCAAGGCGTTCCTGGATATCTTGCTGCGTGAATACTACCTGCCGGAAACGGCCCCGAAGTTGTGGGAGGACCTGTTCGCGGATCATGTTCGCGACCTGCCGCCCATGGAGCTGCATCGCTTTGAAGCGGGCATCGTGTACGAGTTCGACTATTTAAGTGATCTGTGCGCCTTCGACCGCGACTTTATGGTGAACGTTGACTCTGCCATTTTGGATAACATCTGCCGCACGCTTTCCTGCGCGCGCGAGGACATTATCGACGTCGAACCAGTGAAGGCGGGCCTGACGAATCTGTCGGTCTTGTTCAGCGTGCACGGCGTGCAGTACGTGTACCGTCATCCTGGCGATGGCACCGAAGAAATCGTGAATCGCCAGAGCGAGGCGTATGCCTTGCGCCTGGCGAAGCGGTTGGGACTTGATGACACCTATGTGTTCGCCGAAGCCGATGAGGGTTGGAAGATCTCGCGATACGTGCCGGATTGCGTACCGTTCGATTATCGCAACCCCGATCACGTAAAAGGAGCGCTTGCGCTGGTGCGACGCTTGCACGAAAGCGGGGAGACGTCGCCCTGGACGTTCGATTTTGCGCAGGAGACGGACCATGTCGTGAAACTGCTGCGCGACAAACGGTATCCATTCCCGGCGGACTTTGACGCGCTGCATGCGCGCATCAAGGCGCTTTCAGCCAAGTTGGCGGATGAGGACGCGGCTCCCGTGATGTGTCACAACGACTTCTACGGGCCCAATGTGCTCGTGGGACCCGATCGCATGCACCTTATCGACTGGGAATACGGTGCGATGGGCGATTATGGTTGCGACCTGGGCAATTTCTTCGCGCAAGGTTCGGGCTACGCGGTTGCGGAATCGGTGGCGGTGCTCGATCTGTATTTTGGCCGCGCGGCAACCGCGGTGGAGGTACGCCACTGCTTGGCGTGTACGGCCGTCGTGGGCTTTTACTGGTACGCGTGGGCTATGTTCAAGGAGTCGCAGGGCAATCCTATGGGCGAATGGCTGTACAAGTGGTATCGTGCGGCTATCGATTACGCTGATGCGGTCGAGCCGATGTATGAAACGGATGCGTGCCTCTGTAAGGCTGTTGCGCTGTCCGAGGTATGGAATGGAAAGGGAACGGAATAATCATGGACAAGCAGCAGTTTGATGCTTTGGTGGCGCTTGAGGAAGCGAAGCGAACGGGCGCTGCCGTGCCGAAAGCGCCGGCCGAAGTGGCGGCATGGCTGCAGGATCGGGGCTATGTTGACGGCAAGAATACCATCACGTCTGCGGGCGTCGAGGCGCTTGAGCCACATCGGGCCAAACGTGCGGTGTTTTTCGCTGCGGGATTCGGCTCCCGTTTGGTGCCGATCACCTTGAATACACCCAAGCCGATGATTCGCGTGCATGGCGTGCGCATCATCCAGCGGCTTATCGATGCCGTGCGTGCTGCGGGCGTTGAGGAGATTTACGTGGTGCGTGGCTATCTGCCGCGTGAATTCGAGGTGCTGAAGCTGGAAAATCCCGATATCCGTTTCATCGACAACCCGCTGTACGATTCCACGAACAACATTTCGTCTGCCGTTGCTGCCGCTGACTTCATGCGCGATGCCTATGTGTTCGAGTCAGATTTGCTGCTGCGCAACCCAGGTCTTATCACGCGTTATCAATACGCCACGAACTACATCGGCGTGCCTGTTGAGCATACCGACGACTGGTGCCTGACCGTCGAAGACGGCCGCGCCACGCATATTGCCAAGGGCGGCGACGATTGCTACCACATGTTCGGCATCTCATACTGGACCGATGCCGACGGCCGTCATTTGGCCGATCGTCTGCGCACCGTGTTCGAGCGCGAAGACGGCAAGCAGATCTTCTGGGATGATGTGGCCCTGAACTGGTATCCGGATGATTTCAACGTGCAAGCACGTGAGTGCACGTTTGATGACGTGTGCGAAATCGACACCTTTGCCGAACTGCAGGATATTGACGATTCGTATCGTTGCTAATCGACTCAGCTTCTGCTTGAAGCTACGGTTGCATGGTCGAATGCGCCTTTTGCGTTGAGCGCTCAAGGCCCGATTCGTGTTGGTGTCTTATGTGTTCGAAACATACTAACTAGACAACACAATTGAACAACCTTTATACTCCCAAGTCGGGAAAACGTAAAGGGAGTGTCATGGGATTATCAAAACGGGAATTCGCTGTGTTGTTGGCGCTGCATGATGGCAAGGTTGCCTCGCAGCGCGATGTTGCTGCGCACGCGGACGTGTCCCTTGGAACCGTCAACACCATCATGAAGAAGCTGCACGACGAAGGTCTGGCGGAAGGCTTTGTCCTCACCGAAGCGGGCGCGCAGGCGCTGGAGCCTTATAAGGTGGATAACGCTATCATCATGGCGGCGGGTTTGTCTTCGCGGTTTGTGCCGCTTTCGTATGAGAGGCCGAAAGGCGTGCTGTGCGTGCGCGGCGAGGTGCTGATCGAGCGCCAGATTCGCCAGCTGCAGGAAGCCGGCATCGTCGACATCACCGTGGTGGTGGGCTACATGAAGGAGACGTTCTTCTATTTGGAGGACGCATTCGGCGTGAAGATCCGCGTGAATGAGCAGTATGCCAGCCGCAACAACAATTCCACGCTCATGCTGGTGCGCGAGCAGCTGGGCAACACCTATATCTGCTCGTCAGACGACTATTTCACGGAGAACGTGTTCCGCCCGTACGTGTACGAGGCCTACTATGCTGCGTCGTATTTCCCGGGCGAGACGGACGAATATTGCCTGAAGACGGCCCGCGATGGCCGTATCGCGGGCGTGAGCGTGGGCGGTCGCGACGCGTGGGCCATGATGGGCCACGCGTATTTCGACCGTGCATTTTCCGAGAAGTTTCGCACCATTTTGGAAGCGGAATGCGACAAGCCTGAAACCGCGCCGAAGCTATGGGAAGACATCTACGTCGACCACATCAAAGAGCTGCGCATGGTTATGAAGCCTTACGAAGACGGCGTGGTGTACGAGTTTGACTCGATTGCAGACCTGACGAAGTTCGACCACGACTTCTTGGACAATGTGAGCAGCTCAATCCTTGACAACATTTGCTCGGTGTTCGAGTGCGAACGCCGCGATGTGACAGATATCTCTCCGATTAAAGAGGGCCTGACGAACCTGTCGTTTAAATTCAGCGTTCATGGGCACGCGTATGTGTATCGTCATCCGGGGCCTGGCACCGACGAAATCATCAACCGTCAAAGCGAGACATTCTCGCAAGGCGTTGCAAAGAGCCTTGGAGTGGATGATACGTTTGTGTATGAGGACGAAACCGAAGGATGGAAAATCTCTCGATTCATCGACAATTGCGAGCAGCTTGATTATCACAATCCCGAGCATGTTCGCCAAGCAATGTCGTTGATTCGTGCTTTGCACGACAGCGGTGCCGTTTCTCGATGGAGGTTCGACGTCATGGGCAAGGCGCGCGATATCCTCGAGCTTTTGAAGGCGCGTTCATATCCTATGCAGCCAGATTACGAATCGCTGAATGAGACTATGGATCACGTTGATGCTTGCGTGAAGTCCGATGGCGGTAACCCGTGCTTATGCCATAACGATTTCTATGCGCCGAACTTCTTGGTGTCTGGTGACGATATGTACTTAATTGACTGGGAATACTCGGCCATGTCTGATTATGCTTCTGACCTGGGTACTTTTATCTCCTGCTCCGATTACACCTATGATGAGGCCTGCCAGGTGTTTGACGCATACTTCGGTCGTGCGGCAACACCGGAAGAGCTGAGGCACTGCTTAGCGTATGTAGCATTGGCTTCGTATTATTGGTTTGTGTGGGCATTATATAAGGAGGCGTCGGGCGATTCGGTAGGCGAGTGGCTCTATCTGTGGTATCGCAATGCAAAGCAATATTCCGTACTTGCATTGGAGTGCTACGAGGAAGGATAGCTTCGCGGCTGCTCATGTGATGCAATCAGAAAAACTGATTCCGAGATTGTATGAGTCTCGGATTCTTTTGGGAAAACAAGACAAGGAAGGATGTAATAGTGGAATTGTTTGGGACCGTGGTGGTGTATATCATCATGGCTTGCGCGGTTGCTGGTGCGATTGCGTCGGCAATTAAACCGGAGAGCGAATTGGGGCAGCAGTTCGTTGCCGGTGTTGACTCCATCGGTCCAATTTTCCTGCCTGTGGCAGGTATTATGGCGTCGGCGCCGTATTTGACGGCGTTTGTTGAGGGCGTATTTGGCCCGGCATATGGCGCACTCGGTGCTGATCCGGCAATGGCAGCCACCACGTTCATAGCCGTTGACATGGGCGGATACCAGCTGGCCGATGCGCTCGCGCAAACGCGCGAGAGCTGGATCATGGCCATGATGACCGGTTATATGGCAGGCGCTACTATCGTGTTCACTGTTCCTGTTGCGTTGAAGATGCTGGAAAAGCGCGATCGCAAATACCTGGCGCTCGGTGTTATGAGCGGCCTTTTAGCTATTCCCATTGGTGTGTTTGTGGCAAGCGCTGTCATTGCGGTTTCGCATCCAATTATTCGTGAGGTTGTATCCACGAATGCTGATGCGACGTATCAGTTGGCGCTCACTTGGGCGCAGATTGGTGTGAATTTGGTTCCGCTCATCATCATCTGCGTTGCATTGGCGCTTGGCTTGAAGTTTAAGCCCGATGCCATGATCAAAGGGTTCATCGTGTTCGGTCGTGTAATGGAAGGTGCCCTGAAGATCGTATTCGTGCTGGTGGTCGTTGAGTACTTCACTGGCTTGTTCACTACGGTTTTCGGTTCCTTCGGCTTCGACCCCATCATCGCCGATGAGGACGACATGTTCCGCGCGCTTGAGACGGCTGGTGCCATCGGCATGATGCTTTGTGGTGCGTTCCCGATGGTGTACCTTATTAGGAAGTACCTTGCCAAACCTCTAGCTAAGATCGGAGGTGCGGTTGGTTTGTCTTCCGATGCGACCGCTGGCTTGCTGGCCGGTTCTGCTAACGTGCTTGCTTTGCTGTCCATGGTGAAGTACCTTAAGGCGCGCGATAAGGTCATTTGTATGGCTTTTGCCGTGTGCTGTGCGTTCTTGTTCGGCGATCATCTGTCGTTTACTGCGAACTTCCAGCCATCGCTTATCGTGCCGGTGCTGTTGGGCAAGTTGGCAGCGGGTATCTGCGCCATTGTTTTTGCGCATCTGCTTGCAGTGAAGAAGGCTGAGGAACTGGAGGCAGCCGATTTGGCTGCGGAGGCGGCATAGCGTACTACTTTGTTGTGCTGTCTAGAGTTTTTGTTTGTATGAAGCGGTAGCGCCCATCGTGTTTTTTGCGGGTGGGCGTTACCGTTTTTTGCGATAAAGGGGCTCGATAGCTTCTTGTGATTGCATTGGGATGTCCTGCTTTTGAACCCATGATTTGCATTCTCGTAAACAAAAGCAGGCCGGATCGCTTTGGTGGCGATCTGGCCTGCTTCGTTGTTGCTGGAGCTCGCTTTTGGGGTTGGGGCGCGGCGTTGGCGCGTTGTGTGCAGGTTTTCGCCTCCTACCGGCTGATGCGCTGCTGCATCCGCTGAGCAAGCGTTCGCGTTTCGCGCGTGGGTCTTCGCCCCCTACCTTCCCAAAACCTCCCGCAAGGCTCCTACTGCCTTCTCGTACGCCTCATCCAGCTGCGGGAGCAGCTTGGTTGCTGCGGCTTCGTTGCCTTCCCTGAGGGCGTCGTTCATGCTTTTCGCCAGCTTGTGTACGCTGGTGAGCGACAGGTTGCCGGCTACGCCTTTGAGGGCGTGGGCCTCTACCTCCGCGGTTGCCAGATCGCCTGCGGCGAACGCCTTACGGACGTTGGGCATGTGGGGGTCGTCGAGGAACAGTTCGGCCAGTTTGAGGTACAGCGATTCGTTGCCTTCGAAGCGGTCGATGATGTCCTCGTAATCTATTTCGGCGTTTTGCAACGCGGCAATGTCTTTTTCGTCCATTGTGCCTCCCTGGGTTTCGGACGGGTTCGTCCTTGGAAGTATAATCCGGGCCATGACGAATCGTAATCAACAGTATCATGACCCTTTCGAGCCGGGCGTTTCCTCGCCCGAGTTCGAGCAGTACGCCCGCCAAAGCTACGCCTCTCGCGGCGGGCGTGGCGCAGCGCGTCCTAGCGCCCCCGGCGCGGCACGTCCTGGTACTCCCGGCGGCCCCGGCCCGGCGTCGGCTCCCGGTGCGCCCGTCGGTTACGGCGCCGGTCGCGGTGCGGGCCGAAACGGCGCGCCCGCGGGGTACGGCGGGCAGCCTGCGCAGCCTGTCAGCACTCCCTATAGCCGCTGGTCGCGCGGCGGGTCGGGAACGTCGCGCATGCCGGGTGGCTCGGCGGCCGCCGGCGCTCACGCCGGCAACTCGGCGCAGCCTGCGTATGCGCGCCACGGCCGTCACGGGGCCGTGCGCCCGCAGCAGAGCTGGGCTTCGCCTTCCGAAACCTGCGACATGGGCTTCGCCGGGTCTGCTGGCGCCTACGTCAGCCCGATCAAGCGCTTCGCCGGCCTTGTTATCTGCGTGCTGATCGCCGTGCTCATTGAAGTGTTCGGCTTCAACCTGGCCTTCTTCACGTCCATGACATACCCGCAGGTGGGGACGTACCTGGTCAACGGCGTGTCCGCGGGTACCGAAGGCGCGCTGACGCTTGATGCGTCCGCGAACTACTTCGAGATTACGGGCCTTGACGACACCGTTCGCAGCATCCACTTCACCCCTCAGCTCAACGACCCCGCTGCGGCTGCAAAAGCCACCGACAGCAAGCTGCAGGTGGTCATGTATCTGCAGGACGAAGGCAATGCGAACTACTACCAGCTGCCGGCGGTCTCGGTCGACCCGAAGGACGCCGCAAGTACCTATATCAGCCTGGACCCGGCGGGCGACTGTCATTCCATCTACGTCTCGATCACGAACCTGGCCGACGTGGGCTCGGTGACCGTGACGGGCATCGGGCTGAATCAGCAGGTGCCGCTTGACATCGACCCGCTGCGCTTCGCCTTCATCCTGGCGGTGCTGCTGGCGCTGTACGCCGTCCGGCCGCAATCGGTCCTGTTCAGCCGCGTGTTCGACGGCCGCATCACGCGCCAGGGCTGGATGGTCATCGCGTTGGTGGCAGTGCAGTGCGTCGTCATCTTCATCCTGGTCATGTCCAATACGCACTTCCTGTCCATCACGCACACCGCCAGCACGGAGAACCAGTTCCAGTACCAAAAGCTCGCCCAGACGCTGCTTCAGGGGCACTTCTACCTTGACGACGTGCCCTCGGCGGCGCTGCAGGCCATGGACAACCCCTACGACACCGCGGCGCGCGAGTCCGCCGGCGTTCCGTACTTGTGGGACCACGCGTACTACCACGGGAAATACTACGTATACTTCGGCGTGCTGCCGTGCCTGGTGTTCTACGTCCCGTGGCTGTTGCTCACGGGAACCGGGTTCCCCACGTGGCTCGGCGTCGCCATCTGCGACTGTGCGTATGTGGCGGGCATCGCGTACTTGCTCACGCGTGTTTCGCGCCGGTGGTTCCCTCGCACGTCGATCGGCGTGCTGCTTGTGCTCGATATCATGATGTTCGTGGCCGGCGGCGGCCTGATCTTGGCGCGCACGCCCAGCATGTACTTCTTGCCCGAAGCTATGGGCCTGGCCCTGATCAGCTGGGGTTTGGGGCTGTGGGTGTCGGGCACCACGGGCGGTTTCATAGACCGCAGACGTGTGGTGGCCGGTGCGGCGCTCATCGCGCTGACGCTTGCCGCACGCCCGCAGATGGTGCTGGCCGCCGTGTTCGGGCTGGTGCTGTTCTGGCCGTTTTTGCGCGACGCCCGCGGCAACGCCCAGGCGCGACGAGCCTGCCTGGGCGCCTTCCGCGCCGCGCTCACGCCGTTTCTGGTGGTCGCCGCAGCGGTCATGGTGTACAACTTCGCGCGCTTCGGCAGCCCGCTCGACTTCGGCGCGAACTACAACCTGACCACCAACGACATGACGCATCGCGGGTTCCACGTCGACCGCATCCCGTTCGGCCTGTACGCGTACCTGTTCCAGCCTCCGGCGCTGGGCAGCCAGTTCCCGTTCATGCGCCAGACCTACATGGACCCGGCATATCAGGGCGTCACCATCTACGAGCCCATGTTCGGCGGCTATTTCTTCCTGTACCCGATGACGCTTGTGCTGCTGGCGCTGCCGCGCGTCCGCCACGGCCTGAAGGCGAAGGGCCTTATGCCGTTGTGGATCTGCGCGGTTTGCGTGGCGGTGGTGCTGTGCATCTTCGACTTGCAGGGCGCCGGCATCCTTATGCGCTACATTTGCGACTTCGGGCTGTACTTCGCTCTTGCGGCGGCGCTGTCGTTCCTGGAGCTTTTACAGGTGCGTTCGAGCGAGCCGCTGTCGAAGGGCTGGACCACGCAGCTGGGCGCCCATGCGCAGGTGCCCGTGCAGCAGGCGGGCGCGCATGCGGTGGCGTCGGCCGCCGTGGCGGGGCAGACGGTGTCGGTGTACCGCATTGCGCTGTACTTCATGTTCGGTTCGCTCGTGCTGATGATCGGCGCGAACGTGCTGCTGTGGAACGCGTTCGGGATTTACTAGGGCCTGTGGTGCTGCGCGGTGCCTGTACCCGGCGTGGCGCTTGGGTCGCGCTGCTGAGCGGCGAAGGCGGGCGGCTGCGATTTGCCCGACGGTGTCTGGGTGCCGTCGCGGCCGATTGGGAAACCCCTAGACTCAGCCGTACCTGTCCGACTGAGTTCAATGACGAAATCGAAGTGTTCGGATGAGGTTGCGAATCAAGCCTTAAGCCCCCGGAATCGGCTGCTGAAAAAATTTTTGAAAAAGGGGGTTGCGCCGAAAATTGAAATGTCTATAATACTTTCTTGCGCCAAGGAAACGAAGCGCACCGAAGAAATTCCTCGGTAGCTCAACGGCAGAGCATCCGGCTGTTAACCGGAGGGTTGTAGGTTCGAATCCTACCCGGGGAGCCATGAAGCTCCAAGAACCGCCAGCGCAAGTTGGCGGTTCTTTTTTTATCTCGCACGGATTCCCTCCTTCGTCGAGGGTATCCGTTTTTGCGTTCATTTCTCGGTGTCGGCTACCCGCTCCCTTCGCGTAGGTTCGTTTTAGCGCTAAAGGAGTTGTCGCACCATGATCATGCAGGTTGAGCATCTGTCGAAGTCGTTCGGCGGGCGCACGCTGTTCTCCGACGTCACGTTCAAGCTGGAGGAATACGACCGCCTGGCGCTCGTAGGCCCCAACGGCGCCGGCAAAACCACCATGCTCAACATCATCAGCGGCCGCGAGGACGCCGACGAGGGCCGCATCCTGTTCGCAAAGGGCGCCCGTGTGGGCTACCTGGAGCAGGAAGCCATCGAGATGCCCGATCGCCCCATCTTCGAGGAGGTCATGTCCTCGCAGGTGGAAATCTTAGAAGCCGAGCAGCGCCTGCGCGAGCTGGAGGAGTCGCTGGGCGACAACCCCACCGAGCGCCAGCTTGCCGCAGCTGGCCGTGCGCGCGACGCCTACGAGATGCTGGGCGGCTACACCATCGAGGCCAAGGTCCGCGGCGTGCTGTTCGGCCTGGGCTTCAAGGAAGGCGACATCAGGCAGGCAACCACGAACTTCTCCGGCGGCTGGCAGATGCGCATCGCGCTGGCAAAGCTGCTTGTCCGCAATCCCGAGGTGCTCATGCTCGACGAGCCCACAAACCACCTAGATCTTGAGTCGGTGAAGTGGCTCGAGGGCTTTTTGCGCGGCTACGAGGGCACCGTCATCGTGGTCAGCCACGACCGCGAGTTCATGGACAACATGATCGACCGCGTTGCCGAGGTTGCCAACGGCCGCGTCAACCTATACAAGGGCAACTATTCCGCGTACCTCAAGGCGCGCGAGGAGCGCATCGAGCGTCTGCGCCAGCAGCGCACCAAGCAGCTTGAGGAGATGAAGCACCTGGAGGACTTCGTCGAGCGCTTCCGCTACAAGGCCACCAAAGCCCGCCAGGCCCAGGAGCGCGCGCAGCGCCTTGAGCGCCTGAAAGAGGAGCTCATCGAGATTCCCGAGGAGAAGAAGCCCATCCACTTCAACTTCGTGCAGCCGCCGCGCACCGGCGACGAGGTGGTGCGCTGCCGCGGCCTGGTGAAGGCCTTCGGCGACAAGCGCGTCTACGACAACTTCGACTTCACCATGTACCGCGGCGACAAGGTGGCGCTTGTGGGCCCCAACGGCGCGGGCAAATCCACGCTCATGAAGATGATCGCGGGCGTCATGAAGCCCGACGCCGGCACCATCGACTACGGCGTGCACGTGGCGCTGACGTACTACGCGCAGCACCAGCTGGAGGAGCTGCACGCGGGCAACACCGTGTTCGAGGAGCTCGATCACGTGGCGCCGGGTTGGAATATCAGCCAGGTGCGCAGCCTGCTCGGCGCCTTCCTGTTCGAAGGCGATGCCGTCGAGAAGAAGGTCAGCGTGCTCTCCGGTGGCGAGAAGGGCCGCCTGGCGTTGGCGAAGATGCTCGTGGCGCCCAAGCCGCTGCTGTGCCTTGACGAGCCCACCAACCACCTGGACATCGCCAGCGCCGACGTGCTCGAGCAGGCGCTCAACCGCTTCGAGGGCACCATCCTGCTCATCACGCACGACCGCCACCTCATCCGCAGCGTCGCGAACCGCATCGTGGAGGTGAAACCCGGCAAGGTCACCGTCTACGACGGCGATTACGACTACTACCTGTTCAAGTCCGGCCAGCTTGACGGGCCCGAGCCCACCGACGAGTCGCTCGTCGACGAGCTGATGGAGCGCAAACCTGCCGGAAAGGGCGGATCGGGGAAGGGGAAGGCGTCGAAGAGCGCCTCTTCCGTGCCTGCTGCGCCCGCTTCGCCTGCGCCTGCCGCCTCGGGAGAGCTGACGGCAAAGCGCGGTAGCTCGCCGAAGACCAAGGAGCAGAAGCGCCGCGAGGCAGAGGCGCGCAACCGCGCCTACGCCGCGCTGAAGAACCACCGCAAGCGCATCGCCGAGCTCGACAAGCAGATGGAGCGCGACAACGCCCGCATGGAGGAGCTGCTGGCGAAGATGGCCGATCCCGACTTCTACATCAACGAGGATGCGTCCTCGGATGCCGTGGCCGAGCATTCCAAGCTCAAGCAACGCCTCGCCGCCGCCGAGGAGGAGTGGTTCATGCTCAACGAAGAGCTCGAAGAGGAGATGGCCAAGCAAGCCGAGGCCATGGGCGTGTAGGGGCGCTTCGCCGGACGCGCGATTGCGCGCCTGGCGGCGCTTGGCGCTGTCAGGGCTCGGTTATTCGGGGTTGCGGCGCCTGCGAGCTTGAAACGGCGGGTGCGCAAAAGTCGGATTGTTCGAACGAAAGGTTGCAAGGATGCTCAACATCGTGTTGGTGGAGCCTGAGATCCCGCAGAACACGGGAAACGTGGCGCGCACGTGCGCGTGCATCGGCGCGCGGTTGCATCTGGTGGAGCCCATGGGCTTCGCCGTCACGCAGCGCAACCTTGCGCGCGCGGGGTGCGACTATTGGGACGACGTCGACATCGTGCGCTGGTCGTGCGCCGACGAGTTCTTCGAGGCTCACGCCGCCGACGATCTGCACCTGTTCACGGGGCATGTGCAGCGCAGCTTCGCCGATGTTTCGTACGGCCCGGATGCCTGGCTGGTGTTCGGGCGCGAAAGCCGCGGGCTCGACGAGGCCGTTATGCAGCGCTTCGAGTCCGCCTGCGTGCGCATCCCTATGCGCGACGGCATGCGCAGCTTAAACTTAAGCAATTCAGTTGCAATAGCCGCATACGAGGCTTTGCGCCAGCAAAACTGGCCGGGCTTGGCTTAAGCGGCGCCTTTTGAGACATGAAGGGAAAGGAGGGAAGGCGATGACGGAACGGAACGCGCACGACGATGAGCGCAACACGGCGGATTTGGCCGCCGGTGATGCGATGCGCCCTCAGGAACCCGTCGATCAGCTGACGCCCGCAGGCAGCGCCGTCAGTCCTTCCCCTAGTCCTACGCCCACGTTCGCCGCCACCGACCGCCCTGCGCGCCGCGCGCGCAGGCTGCGGTGGAAGCCCGGCATCACCCGTCCCATGATGGCGCTTTCGGCCGCGTCGTTCGCCCTGATGGTTGCGGGCGTCGGCAGTTACGTGTCCGCGATTCCCGCCGTGGTGTCCGACAAGCCCAGCGCGGTGGTCATCCCGCTGGAATCGGCTTTGTGGCTTGACGGCCAGATGCGCGAGGTCCAGGCGGGTCCCGTGGGCTCGACGCGCGCGGTGGGCCCGGTGACGATCGAGGCCTCCAGGGTCAATGCCGCCGCGCCCGATGCTGCGTCGGCCTTGGGCCTTGGCTCGAGCTCCGGCGCGTTGGGCGTTGCGTCGCTGACTGGGGCGACGGCGGTTTCCTCGGTGGATTCGTCGTTCACTCGTGCCCAGCAGATCGCCGGTGGCGATTCGACGGCCTCGGGCTCGGCTTCTACGTCGGCTTCTACGTCCTCGGGCGGCAGCGGGTCCGCGTCCGGCTCCGGCTCGGGCAGCTCCGGCGGCGCAAGCGATGCGTCCGGCGGTACCGGCGGATCGGGCGCGGGTTCGGAAAACGCCGGGGGCTCCGGCACTGGCTCCGCTCCCACGCCCGCCCCGCCCACGGCCGAGCAGGAGGCGGCGGCATATGCCGTGCTGGTGGACCATCAGGCGCGTGTGAACGCCTATGTTGTGCGCTTGAACAACGCCGTGGCCGCGTTCAACAACGACTGCATGAGCACGTCACGCCCTCTTCGCCAAAGCGATTACAACGAGTGCGCCGCCATAGACAGCCAAACGCTCACCGACTTCCTGCTGCTGCGCAATTCGAACGCGTTCGCCGAGGGCTCGCGTTGGCAGGAGCAGAAGGGCAACCTTCAGCGCGCTTACATCGCGTTGGACGAGTATCTGACCGTCATCTACAGTGCGTGGCAGCTGAACTTGGCATACGAGAACCCGGCGGAAGGGGTTGATCGCTGGATGGAACCTGTTCGCGCTGATCAGGACGCTTCCGGCAACAGCATTGCGGCGGCGCACTTGAACGAGACGTTAGCGAGCATCAGGTTATGAGCGGGCTGGTTGATAAGGGCGCCGCGCTCGCCTCGTCGGGCGCCGTTCAGGGCATGCGCCTGGTGCGCGTGGCCGATTTCAGCGCGCCGCTTTCGCTTTCCGATGTCGATCGGCCGTCCTACGTGCGCCGTTTCGTCACGTTGTTCGTGTCGCAAGGCCAGGGGCATCGCGGCGGCACGGGCCGCGTGGAGCATGCACGCAACGCGCAGGGCGAGCATCTGGCGCTCAAGCTGCTCTCGCTTCCGCCTCGCCGTGATGGCGAAACCGAGGACGATCATGCCCGCCGCGTGCGCGCTTCGCGCGCCGCGTTCGAGCGCGAATACGAGTGCCATATCCTGCTGTCGGGGCTGAAGGGCTTTCCCCGTCTATATGGCCGAGGCACCGTCGACGGGGTGCCGTGCATCGTCATGGAATGGGTTGAGGGCATCACCTTGGACCGCGTGCGGCGGCAGCTTGCCGTCGACGGTTACGGCCGCGTGAGCCCGCTGGTGGCGGCGCGCCTGGGCCGCGACCTGTTCGACCTGGTGGCGCGCATGGGGTATGTGGAAGGCGGGTTCGTGCACCGCGACATCAGCCCGCGCAACGTCATGGTGCGCACGTCGCGCCTGTCCTTGGAGCAGCAGGTGGACGAGGGCGTGTTCGACCTGTACCTTATCGACTTCGGCTCATCGGCCGAGTCGGAGCCGCGTTCCACATCGTTTACCAGCGAGAATGCGGTGTTCCGCGGTGCTACGGCCGATTTCGCGCCGCCCGAGATGCTCAGCGACGACATCCCGGGCCTGGCCGAGCTGCGCAAATCCCCGGCGATCGACGTGTACGCCGCGGCAAGCGTGGTGTACCAGTTGGCGTGCGGGCAGGCACCTTACGATTTACATGCGGTTGGGGAAGATGGGGCGCCTGTTTCGCCGTATCGCGCGAAGATGGCCGCTCCCGCGCCGACGGCGGTGATGGCGCACGCTCGGGCCGACGGGCTGCTTGAGGCTCTTGCCTGCGAACCCGAGGTGGCGGTTGCGGTGCAGCATGCGCAGGACAAACTGTCCGCGCCGATGGGCGTATCGGAAGCGGCCGAGGCGCTGTCCTTCGTGGATGAGCAGCTGGGTATCGTGTTGGGCGATTGCCTGGCTCGCGGGCAATCCGATCGCCCCGATGCCGCGGCGGTTCGTGATGCGCTGTCGTCGTTCTCTATCCACTACGCCGACAACGTGGAACGGTCGTTTTGCGGCCGTCCGCTGGTGCCGTGCGTGCCTGGCGGGTTCGCCGCATCGGCGCTTGATGTGGCCGATTCCACGCTGGCCCATGTGCGTATGGCGTGCAAGGGCGTTGCGGCGGCGGCGTTGGCGGGGGTTGCGGTTTCGGCAGCCGTGCTTGCCAACGGGGCGCAAGCGTCGCTTGATGCGGCGTGTTTTGCCTGGTCAGGCGGCGTTCCCGGGGTCGTGGTGGCTGTTGCGGCGCTGTTCCCCGCGCTGGTGGGGTTGTCGCTGCGCTTCGGCGGCTCGCGCACCACGGCGGGCTTTTTGCGTGGTACGGCGGGCCTTGCGGTCACGTTCGCCGCGCTGTGGCAGGTGCTTGCCGACATGCGTTTCGAGGTGGCGGCCCAGCAGCACTTGCTTTCCATGGCCTTGGTGGCCGCGGCGGCTGCAGGCTGGTGCCTCATGGCGGCCGATTTCGCGCTGAACGTGGCATTGCCCCAGGTAGTTCGCCGTAAGGCGCTGCCCTCGGGCGATTGCGACGGGGCCGATGCGCTTCCGGGCGCGGCTGCGGTAGCCCTCGAGGGCGAAGCCGGCAAGGGCGAAACGCAGAAGGTTCGCGGCGCCGACTCGCAACCTGAGTACGAGGTCGATGACTCCGCAGGCGAGGCTTCGGGCGCAAATGCCCGGTTTGCGGGCAAACGCGATGCGTTGGATGACGATATGAGCGAAGGAGCGTGAGGCTGATGGCGACGGAGTTGACGCCGTGCGGCGCCCTGTTCGAGACCATGAAGCGCTATGGCGGCATCAGCCATAAGGATCTGGCGCGTCTGGTGCTGTCCGGCCGCCCGCTTGCCGACGGCAAAAGCCCGCTGTCGCGTTGCGACGACCGCACGTGGGTTTCACGCTTCATCGTGCATGCCCCCGTGGGCTCGCTGCAGGACCGCTACTTTTGCGATTGGGGCGTGGCGGCGCTTCGCGTTTCGGCGCGCCTGCGCTCCCGCGACGGGAAGGGCCTGTCGGCCGAGGAGGCGTTGTCCCTGGTCACGGACCAGGGTGGTGCGCTTATGGAACAGGCGCTGCGCGAGTGTCACCAGGACCTGGCGCTGTATCGCAACGTGTTGGAGCGTCTAGCACGCGGCGCGGGCTATAGCGTGGAGGAGCGCGCTGAGCTTGCCATGGTGCTGTTCGTGGCGGCAGGGTGCAGCGCGAACGTGAAACGCGCGTGCGCCTACGTGCTCGATTATGTGAAGACGGTGCACGGCGGAAGGCTGGAAACCGTCCCCGCTGCCGTTATGGACCAGGGCGAGCAGCCTGGCGAAGCGTCCGCCGACCCACGCGAGCAGGCGCAGGCGCTGGGCCTTTTGCGCATGGTGGGAGGCCTGGTTTCGGGGGGTTTGCACTGGGTGCAGCCGCTTTCCGACGGCGTGGAGATCGGCGCGCTGGCCTTGGGGCCTGACGACATCAACGATGTGGAGCCCGATGTATCGGGCCATCATCTGCGCATCTGGTGCAACGAGGCGGGCCGATGGTGCGTGCAGGGCTTGGGAAGCTCCAACGGCACCGTGCTGATTAGCGGCGAAGATGGCTCCGAGACGGTGGTGGAGCCGGCACGCGCGGGCGCTTCCGCATGTGCAGAACCGGTCGAGGTGCACGCCGGCGACGAGTTGGTCTTGGCCGGATCGACCCGGTTCATGCTGATAGAAGGCATGCCGGAAAGCTGGGAATGACCCTTTACGCCTCCTGCTCGTGGGGGAGCAGCGGGGCTAGGAAACCTTTGTCGGCGAGCGCCCGGCCGATGGCTTCGAGGGCCTCGTCGCTTGGCGCCGATACCAGGTGATAGTGGTACCCCGAGGTGGCGGTGCTCAGCGGCGAGGATTTTCCGCTTTCGATATCGTGGATGAATCGCTCGATATCCGCCTGGTCGGCGATCACTAAAGGCGCGGTGATGCGACCGTAGGCGCGATGGCTGATGGACACGTTATGCACGCGACCGCCGAGCGCGACGATCGTCTGCAGCTCGTCCCTGGTTTGCTCGACCTCGTGGTGCAGCTTGAACGTGCGTGCGGGTTCGTCAAGGCGCATGGCCGGTTGCTCTGCGACGTTTTGCGCCATGGTTTGCGTTGTGTTCTGAGTTGAGGTTTGCGCGGTGTCCGCCAGTACGTAGCCTTTCGTGGTTGCCACGATGTTCGCGCCCGCCTCGCGCAGCAGCGCGATGTCCTGCACGATGATCTGTCGGCTGACGTTGAGGGTGTTCGCAAGCTGGCCGCCGGATACTGGCGCATCGGCTGATCGAAGCGCATCGAGCAGCGACACGCGTCTGGCCTCGGATTTCGCTGCCATTGCTATTGCCCGCTTTCCCGGTGTACATCGGTGACCGATACGTTGCCATCAGCGGTCGCGGCGCTATCGGCGTTGCCGTCCAGCATGCGCAGGTGCTTCATGGACACGTCCAAGATGGGCGCCGAGTGGGTGAGCGCGCCGCTGGACACGAAGTCGATGCCCAGGTCTGCGATGGCCTGTACGTTGTGCGCGTCGATGTTGCCGGAGCACTCGGTCTTCGCGCGCCCGTCGATGAACGCGATGGCCGCTGCCATGGCGTCGTGGTTCATGTTGTCGAGCATGATGATGTCGGCTCCGGCGGCGACTGCCTCCTCGACCTGTGCGAACGTCTCGCACTCCACCTCGATCTCGCGCACGAACGGGGCATGGGCGCGCGCGGCCTCGATGGCTTCGCGCACGCCGCCCGCGGCGGCGATGTGGTTGTCCTTCAGCAGCACCCCGTCGGAGAGGTTGTAGCGGTGGTTGCGCCCGCCGCCGCACCTGACGGCCTCCTTCTCGAACACGCGCATGTTCGGCGTGGTTTTGCGCGTGTCCACCAGCTGGGTGGTGCTGCCTTCGAGCAGCGCGGCCACGCGGTGCGTGTAGGTGGCGATGCCGCTCATGCGCTGCAGGTAGTTCAGGGCCACGCGCTCGCCCGACAGCAGCACGCGCACGTCGCCGGTCACCGTCGCAAGCGTCTGGCCTGCGCAAACGCTGTCGCCGTCCGCGGCGAAGCGCTGGACGCGCGTCTCGGGGTCCAAGATGGCGAACGTGCGCTCGAACACATCGAGGCCGCACAGCACGCCGTCGGCCTTCGCGATAAGGTCCACGGCGGCGGGGCGTGCGTCGGGCATGATGGCGGCGGTGGACACGTCTTCGTTGGTGATGTCCTCGGCCAGCGCCTGGCGGATAAGCGGCTCGGCCACGGTTGTCAGCGTGATGGGGTTCATGCGCAAACGACCTCCTTGGAGCTTGCGGTGCGATCGATATCGGACGGGGAAGGGTTTTGCGGGCAGGTTTGCGCTTCGGTTTGCGAACCGGGCTGCCCAGCGTTGCGAGGCTCGGTTGGCGTCGCGCTTTGCCCAGCGTCTTGCACGCAGGTTTGCGGCCTGTCGTGTACTGCGTTTTGCGTGCAGGTTTGCGGCCTGGTTTGCGCTTCGGTTTGCGGCTCGCCTTGCGTCGCGCTTTCATGGGTTTTGCGCTCGGCTTTGGCGCAGAGGCGCTCGTATGCCTGCGCGTCGGCGCCGCAGGGTTGTTCGGGGTAGGTTTGTTCAACGGGCGCCTTCACTCCCAGCTTGCGGCACATATCCCACGCGGCGCGCTGCGCGAACACAAGCGACTCGAGCAGCGAGTTGCTGGCCAGGCGGTTCTTCCCGTGCACGCCGTTGCAGCTGGTCTCGCCGGCGGCGTACAGCCCCGGCATGTCCGTGGCGCTGTTGCGGTCAACCCGCACGCCGCCCATGAAGTAATGTTGCGCGGGCACGACGGGGATGGGCTCGCGCGTGATGTCGAACCCCTCTTCCAGGCACCGCTTGTAGATATTCCCGAAGTGCCCCGTGATCTCGTCTTTCGGCATGTTGGCGAAAGAAAGGCGCACGAAATCCGTGCCTTCTGCGGCCATCTGCCGGTATATGGCCGCACTCACCACGTCGCGCGGTTGCAGCTCGTCGGTGAAGCGATTCCCGTTAGCGTCGAGCAGCACGGCGCCTTCGCCGCGGCACGATTCCGAGATCAGAAACGCCCGGCCCGGCCGCGTCGAGTACAGGGAGGTGGGGTGGATCTGCACGTAGTCCATGTGCTCGAGGGCGATGCCGTGGCGCGCGGCGATGGCGCACGCGTCGCCGGTAAGGCTGGGGAAGTTGGTGGAACGCGGGTACGTGCCGCCGATGCCGCCGCAGGCCCAAAGCGTCTGACCTGCGAAGATACGCAGCTGCGCCCCGTCGGCCGTATGCGCAAGGACGCCGCGGCAGCGCGTCTGCGGCTGGCGGCGCTCGCCATCATCCTGCGCGACCAGGATATCGTCCATGCAGGTGTGCTCCAGGATGCGGACGTTGGGCAGCTCGCGCACGCGAGCAAGCAGCGTGGAGGTGATCTCGTCGCCGGTGATGTCGCTGTGGAAGCAGATGCGCGGGCGGCTGTGTGCGCCTTCGCGGGTGTAGCGCAGGTTGCCTGCCTGGTCGCGTTCGAAGTCCACGCCGCGTTTCACCAGGTCGGAGATGATGCTGCGGCTTGCGCGAATCATCAGATCCACGCTTTCGCAGCGGTTCTCGTAGTGGCCCGCGCGCAGGGTGTCCTCGAAAAACGGCGCGTAGTCGGCGTCATCGTGCTGCACGCAGATGCCGCCTTGCGCCAGCATGGAATCGCATTCGCCCACGGTCGTCTTCGCCAGCATCACCACGGAAAGCGTGGAGGGAAGGTTGAGCGCGCAGTACAGCCCCGCCACGCCGCAGCCGACGATGACCACGTCGCAGGTGATGTCGTGCGCCTCGGCTGCGCCGTCGCACTCCGGTTGCAATCGGTCACCGGCTGACTCGCGTGCGTCATTGATGTGCGTGTGAGCTGCAGCGGAAGCCATCGTTTCCGCTGCAGCACCCATTTCGCCAGCTAATTCGTTCTTTTCGCTCATCTTCGCCGCCTACTTCGCCGCGTACTCCAGCATGCGTTCGAGCGTCAGGCGCGCCGCGGGGGCCAGGCTGTCGCCGACGTGCACCTCGTACGGGGCGGGATTGCGCAGGCATGCGGCCAGCTTCGGCAGCGTGACCAGGTCCATGTTCTCGCAGCGCGGCGTGGTGGCGGGGAAGTGGAAGCGCTTGCCCGTGCCCTGGGTGCGCAGCTCCAGCTCGCGGATGATGCCGACCACGGTGCACACGATGAACTCCTGCGCGTCCGACGCGGCGGCGTGCTCGATCATGCCCTTCGTCGACCCGATGTAATCGGCCTCGGCGAGCACGTCGGCTGGGCACTCGGGGTGCGCCATGACCTCGGCGTCGGGGTGAGCTTCCTCCAGGTCGATGATCTGCTCCACGCTGATGGTCATGTGGCGCGGGCAATAACCTTTGTTCAAGATGACGTTCTTGTCGGGCAGCTGGCTTGCCACGTAGCGGCCAAGGTTCATGTCGGGGATGAACAGGATGTTGCGCTGCGGCAGGTTGCTGCAGATCTTCACGGCGTTCGAAGAGGTCACGCACACGTCGGACCAGGTCTTCGCCTCGGCGGTGGAGTTGACGTAGCACACCACGGCCAGGTCGTCGCCGTATTCGGCGCGCACGCGGTCGATGTTGGGCTTGCTGATCATGTGCGCCATGGGGCAGTCGGCGGCGGGTTCGGGCAAAAGCACCGTTTTGTCCGGATTGAGCAGCTTCGCCGATTCGCCCATGAACTCCACGCCGCACAGCACGATGGTCTGCTGCGGCAGGTCGACGGCCAGTTTTGCCAGGGCGAAGCTGTCGCCGACGTAGTCGGCCGCGGCCTGCACCTCGGGCGGCACGTAGTAGTGCGCCAGGATCACGGCGTCGCGCTGCTCCTTGAGCTGCGCGATCTCGTGGGTGAGCGCCGCGATGGACTCGGCTGTGCCAGACGCTTGCGCGCCTGCGCCGGTTTGCCCTGCGTTGTTTTCGATGACCTGCTCGCTCATGTTCGCTCCATGCTTTCGTGCGGTTATTTGACGCTGCAGTATGCCGCAAAACTTTACAGCTGACTTGACAGCTGTAAAGTTCCCATCGTTTCTCCATCCGCGCGCCAATCGCGTTCGTGCGCGTTCGCACCCGCGGCCACGCAAGCTCGCGCCCTCGCAAGCCGCTCCCGCCGTCTACTGCGTTCGCCCGCCGCACCTGTCGCTCCCGCGCCTTCGTCAATCGCCGTCTTTCGCCCACCGTGCCCGCACCCGCTACCGCACCCGCCGCCCGCGGAGCGCCTTCGCCGTTTGCCCTTAAATCCCGTATCGCCGGTAGGTTCAACATGCGAAAGGCCCATACTAGACCGGTGCGGAACGCGCTTGTGCTCCGCGGCTGGCGCTAACCCGCGCATTCGCGGGCGCGCTGCAACCCATTCGTCAACCCAAGGAGGTTCAGCATGGCTCGCGTGTACAATTTCTCGGCCGGTCCGGCAGTGCTCCCCGAGGAGGTGCTGTCCTCCGCCGCCGCGGAAATGCTCGATTATCAGGGCACCGGCATGTCCGTCATGGAGATGTCGCACCGTTCCGCCGCGTTCAAGGGCATCATCGAGACCGCTGAGCAGGACATCCGCGACCTCATGAACATCCCCGACAACTACCGCGTGCTGTTCCTGCAGGGCGGCGCCACCCAGCAGTTCGCGGCCGTCCCGATGAACCTCATGCAGAACAAGGTTGCCGACTACATCGTGTCGGGCAACTGGTCGAAGAAGGCGTTCAAGGAGGCGAAGCTCTACGGCGACGCCCGCTGCATCGCCAGCTCCGAGGACGGGAACTTCACCTACGTGCCCGACGTCGACGGCCTCACGTTCAGCCCCGATGCCGATTACGTCTACATCTGCCAGAACGAGACCGTCTACGGCAACCGTTACACCAAGCTGCCCGAAACCGGCGACATCCCGCTGGTCTCCGACGTTTCCAGCATGTTCCTCTCCGAGCCCATGGACGTGTCGAAGTACGGCCTGATCTACGGCGGCGTGCAGAAGAACGTCGGCCCGGCCGGTGTGGTCATCGTCATCGTGCGCGACGACCTGATCCGCGAGGACGTGCTGCCCTTCACGCCCACCATCATGCGCTACAAGACGCAGGCCGACGCCGGCAGCCTGTCCAACACCCCGCCGTGCTACGGCATCTACATGTGCGGCAAGGTGTTCCAGTGGCTCAAGGGCCTGGGCGGTCTTGAGGCCATGCAGAAGCTCAACGAGGAGAAGGCTGCCATCCTCTACGACTACCTGGATCAGTCCAAGCTGTTCAGCGGCACGGCGAAGAAGGAGTTCCGTTCGCTCATGAACGTGCCGTTCGTCACGGGCAACCCCGAGCTGGACGCCAAGTTCATCGCCGAGGCCAAGGCCGCGGGCATCGAGAACATCAAGGGCCACCGCAGCGTCGGCGGCATGCGCGCCAGCATCTACAACGCCATGCCCAAGGCCGGTGTCGAGGCGCTGGTCCAGTTCATGGACAAGTTCGAGCACGAGAACGCGTAAGCTTGCGATACGCGATAGCGCTTTCCAGCGGGCGGGCGGCCACCAAGGTCGCCCGCCCGCTTTGCGTTCGGTTGAAGAACGGCTCGGCGTCTATCGAGTTTGCTTGTGCCTATTAGCATTACGAATGGGTTTCAGGTCGGTTATCGGTTTCGCATCGGCGTTTGCGGCGTTATAATGGTGCGATTATGACTACACAGCTTCCTTATCTCATCTGCTCCATCTTGAGCTTCGTTCCCGCCATCGTGCTGCACGAGATGGCGCACGGCTTTGCTGCCTGGAAACTGGGCGATCCCACCGCGAAGCGCGCAGGGCGCCTGTCGTTCAACCCGCTTGCGCATGTCGACCCGTTCGGCACCGTTATCATGCCGTTTTTGCTCATGGCCATGAACATGCCCGTGTTCGGCTACGCCAAGCCGGTGCCGTACAATCCCGCGTACTTCAAGGACCCGCGCAAGGGCGACCTGATCGTGGGCTTGGCCGGCCCCGCCGCCAATCTGCTGCTCGCCGTGCTGGCCGCCGTGGTCGCGTGGGTGCTCTACGGGTTCGCCCCCGTTGCGCAGTGGGTGGTGCAAAGCCAGGCGTTCTTCTACTTCTACCTGATGTTCCTGCCCATGTTCGCGCTGATCAACCTGTACCTTATGTTCTTCAACCTGCTGCCCATCCCGCCGCTCGATGGCAGCTCCATCTTCGCGTTCTTCATGCCTGTGAAGTGGTTGCCTAAGTACTACAAGGTGCAGCAGTATGCGTTCCCGATCTTCATGGTCGTGGCTATTTTGCTGCCGTATATCATCCACGTGAACGTATTCGGCATCTACCTGGATGCTACCGCCGGCAACCTGGGCAACCTGCTGTTCCCCTTCACTATCTCGTAGGGGCGGCGGGGCATCGTGTCGTATCGCGTTCGCACCGACAGCTTCGAGGGGCCGTTCGACCTACTGTTGTACCTGGTCAGCCGCCAGAAGGTTGACATCGGCGCCATCAACATCACGCAAATCGCCGACCAGTATCTGGCCGAAGTGGGCCGCATGCAGAATCTTGACCTGGACGTCGCCAGCGATTTTCTGCTGGTTGCCAGCACGCTGCTGGAGATCAAGGCGCAAAGCCTGCTGCCGCGCGAGCGCATAGAGGTTGAGGACGACATCGCCGAGCTGGCGCCCTCCGAGGCGCGCGACATGCTGGTGGAGCGTCTGCTGGAATATAAACAGTACAAGAACGCCGCCGCGGCGCTGCATACGCGGTTCGTCGCCGAGGGTCGCATGCATCCGCGCCCGTTCGGCCCCGAGGCGTGCTTCCTGAATCTCATGCCCGACTTCCTGCGCGACGTTTCGCTTGACTCGCTGGCGCTGCTTGCCGCTCGCGCGCTGGCGCGGCGCGAGGTGTTTTTGCTGGAAAGCGAGCACATCGCCGCGAAGCCCATCCCGGTGGAGGTGCACGTGCGCGCCATCCATCAACGCATCCGCAACCTCAAGCAGCTGCGATTCTCGCAGCTGATCGCGGACGATGCGCCCACTCCGCTGGTGGTGGTCACGTTTTTGGCGGTGCTCGAGCTGTACAAGCGCTCCATGGTTCGCGTGGAGCAAAGCCAGCTGTTCGGCGACATCGACATCGAGTACATCGAGGGCTCGGGCGAGCTTTTGCTGGACGGCGACGACGCGCTGACGTCGGTTGGGGAGGAATAGATGTTCGAGGGACTTGATCAGGCGCAGCTGCCCGGCGCCATAGAGGCCATGCTGTTCGTCACCGACGAGCCGGTCGGCGTCATCGAGCTGGCCGACATGCTGGAGGCCGACCCGAAGCTGGTCGAGCAGGCGCTGGTGGACCTGCGCGAGAAGCTGGAGCGCGAGCAGCGCGGCATCCAGCTGCGCGAGGTGGCCGGCGGCTGGCGGCTGTACACGCATCCGGCCTACCACAGCCTGGTGGAGAAGTATGTGCTGTCGTGGGACACGCGCAAGCTTTCGCAAGCGGCTATGGAAACGCTTGCCATCGTGGCGTACCTGCAGCCCTGCACGCGTGCCGGCGTTGCCAGCGTGCGCGGCGTGAACTCCGACAGCTCCATAAACTCCCTGGTGGAGAAGGGTTTGATCCGCGAAGCGGGCCAGGCCGATGCGCCGGGCAACCCCACGCTGTACGCCACCACGCGCGGCTTCTTGGAGAAGTTCGGATTGCGTTCGGTGAGCGATCTTCCCAACTTGGACGAGTTTGCGCCCGACGATGCCACGCGTCAGCTCATCCGCGAGCGTCTGAGCGCGGGCGGACAGGAGGCGCGTGTGGCGCCCGAGGCGCAGATGTCGGATGGGGAAGCGGGCGATCCGCTCGACGGCCTACAGTTCGATTTCGAGGACGAAGGCGCTGGCGGTGCATTGACCTCGCAGCAGGGTTCGGGCGGCGCGGGTGCCGGCGGCGAAGCTCGCGCGTCTCGGCAGGCGGCTCCGGAGCGCGTTGCGACGGACGGGCAGCTGGCGTTTTCCGCTGACGACCCGGTGCCCGACGAGTCGGACTCGCAGGCCACGTTCCCGGCCGGCGACGGCCCGGCAAGCAGCGCCGCGCAGCAGATGCTCGCCGACGCCATGGTGCAAAGCTTCGGGCTGGTGGAGAAGATCGACTTCGACAACCTGAGGTTCGAAACCGACGACGAGTAACCGTTTCCCCGCCCGCTACGACCGACCTGTGATGGGAGAATCATGACCAGGCAACTCAAACCCAATCAAACGCAGCCCGAGGAGCGCCTTGTGCCCATGCGCCTGCAGAAGTTCCTGGCGCGCGCCGGCGCGGCAAGTCGTCGCGGGTCGGAGAACCTCATGACGGCCGGGCGCGTGACGGTGAACGGCCGGGTGGTCACCGAGCTGGGAAGCAAGGTTGACCCGCTGGTCGACCAGGTTGCCGTCGACGGCGTGCCCGTGCGCCTGGAGGGCGGGCCCGTCACCATCATGCTGCACAAACCCGCCGGCTATGTGACCACCATGTCCGATCCGCAGGGCCGTCCCACGGTGGCCGAGCTTGTGCCCACCGACCGCTTCCCCGGGTTGTTCCCCATCGGGCGTTTGGACTTCGACACCACGGGACTGTTGCTGTTCAGCACCGACGGCGAGCTGGGAAACGGCCTTTTGCATCCGCGCCATCACGTGGAGAAGCGTTATCTTGCGTTGGTCAACGGCAAGCCCACGCCCGAGCAGCTGGCTCAGCTTGAGCAGGGCATCCAGCTTGACGACGGCATGACCGCGCCCGCGAAGGCCGCGCTGGTGGAGGGTGCGGAAGCGAAGCGCGCGCTGTCCATGCTAGAGGTGCCGCCCGCCGTGCCCGACCACGAGCCCAACGGCAGCGTGCCCAGCCCGCAACGCGCCGCCATCCTGCGCAAGCGCTCCCAGCAGCGCGCCGTGGTGCGCGTAGTGCTACGAGAGGGAAGGAAGCGCCAGGTCAAGCGTATGCTGTCAGCCATCAAGCACGGCGTTTTGGCGCTGCACCGCGACAGCTTCGGCCCCATCGAACTAGGCGACCTGCCCCGTGGCCAGTGGCGCGAGCTCACCCCCGAAGAGGTAGCAGCGCTGCACGCGTCTATTAAGTAAGCGTTCGTGTTCCCCTCGTGCTTGCGTGGGGCGATGGGCCGTGCGTCGCCGGGAAACGGCTATAATGGTCACCCGGGTAAACAGCTGGTGTTTGCGAACTCGGCGTTTCGCCTTGTCGCGGGCCTTCTTCGACCTGCGTGGCGGTTTCGCGCTTGCCGATGCGATGCCGGCTTGCCCGCAACGTCCTATCCTAGATCGGATCCGGAAGGTCTGCATCGCCTTATGGCACAAACAATCGATCAAGCGAAAACCGGCGGCTTCGAAAACGTTGCCGTCATCGGCTTCGGCCTCATCGGCGCCAGCTTTGCCGCCGCATTGCGCGCGGCGAACCCGTCGGCGCAGGTCATGGCCGTCGACACCGACCTGGCCACCCGCGTCGAGGCCGTCAACAGAGGCTGGGCCACCGCTACCGCCGCCCCCGATGCCGCGGAGTTCCGCGCGTTCATCGAAGACGGCTGCGACCTGGTGGTTTTGGCCACGCCCGTTAGCGTGGTGGAAGGCTATTTGAAAGACCTGGCCGAGTGGGGCTATCGAGGCATCATCACCGATACCGCATCCACGAAAAGCCGCATCATCGAAATGGCCGCGTACACGCTTCCGTATCCGCAGAACTTCGTTCCCGGACACCCTATGGCCGGCTCCGAGAAGAACGGTATCGTGGGTGCTCGCGCCGACCTGTTCAAGGGCGCGTACTGGATCTTGTGCCCCGATGCCGATACGCCCGCCGAGCACTTCACGCGCCTGCATGAGCTGATCACCGGCATCGGCGCGCGCGTCATCAGCCTGCCGCGCGAACAGCATGACGCGGCGGTGGCCGTGGTCAGCCACGTGCCGCATTTCACAGCCAGCTCCCTTGTGCAGCTTGCCGTGCGCCACGCCAAGGGCCAGGATTCGCTTATGCGCTTGGCAGCGGGCGGGTTCAAGGACTCCACGCGCATCGCGGCAGGCTCTCCCGAGCTGTGGTGCGGCATCGCCTTCGACAACAAAGATGCGCTTTTGGGTGGTTTGCGCGAGATGCAGGGCATCATCGGGCAGTTCGCCGATGCGCTTGAAGCGGGCGATCGCGCAATGCTGACCAGCCTGCTTGCCGAGGCAGCCGATGCCCGCCGCGCGCTGCCGGCCGCATGGCTGCCGTGCACCGAACGGCTGCTGGAGGTGCGCATCCCCATGGAGGACCGTCCCGGCGTGGTGGCCGAGGTCACCACCATCACCAGCAAGGTGGGGTGCAACATCCAGTCCATCGAGATCGACCACGTTACCGAGGATTCGGCCGTGCTCTCGCTCGTGCTCACCGACGAAGGCGACATCGGCAAGCTGTCGGCGCACCTTATCAACGCCGGTTTCTCCGTTTCGTTCAGCCCGCTAGCGCCTAAGGAGCACACTCATGTCGGATAACATCACCGTCATCAAACCGTTGGAAAACCCCATGCACGGCTCCACGCGCGTGCCGGGCGACAAGTCCATCAGCCACCGCGCCGTGCTGTTCTCCGCCATGGCGGAAGGCACCTCGCGCGTGTCGGGCGTGCTGGATTCCGCCGACGTGCGCAGCTCCATCAGGGCCGTACGCGCGCTGGGCGCCCAGGTCAGCCTGGAGAAGCAGGCCGACGGAAGCCTTGCCGGCGGCATCACCGGCTGGGGCGCCGCCGGTCCCAGCCAGCCCGCCGAGCCCGTGGATTGCGGCAACTCCGGCACCACGGTGCGCCTGCTCATGGGCATCCTGGCGCCGTGGGATATCCAGGTCACGCTCACGGGCGATTCCTCGTTGTGCAAGCGCCCGATGCGCCGTATCACCGCGCCGCTCATGAAGATGGGCGCGTGCTTCCTTCCCGAAGGCCGCGAGACGCTGCCCATCACCGTCCACGGCGGCGGGCTGCGCCCCCTCACCTACGACGCCCCCATGGCATCGGCCCAGCTCAAGACCGCTGTGCTGCTTGCCGGCATGTACGCCTCGGGAACCACCACGGTCAACGAGCCTGCGCCGAGCCGCAACCACACCGAGCTCATGCTGCCAGAATACGGCGTGGCCACCACGGCCGGCGCCTGCACGGCCAGCGTGACCGGTCCCGCTCGGCCCCAGGCCAGCGAGGTGCTCGTGCCGGGCGACCCCTCTTCGGCGGCGTTCCTTGCTTGCGCGGCGGTTTTGCGCCCCGAAAGCTCGATCCAGATCGAGGACGTCAGCCTGAACACGGCCCGCATCGGCTTCGTGCGCACGCTCGAGCGCATGGGCGCCCAGGTCGGCGTCGCGCACACGGGTGCGGCGGGCAAGGAGCCTTACGGCATCATCGAGGCCTGCTATACGCCCGACCTGCGCGGGTGCGAGGTGCCGGCCGACAAGATCGCCGGCATCATCGACGAGATCCCCGTGCTGGCGCTGGTGGCGGCGCACGCGCATGGAATCACCGTGTTCCGCCAAGTGGGGGAGCTTCGTGTGAAGGAAACCGACCGTCTTGCCGCTATAATGGACGGTCTGGCAAAGCTGGGCGTGGACACTTGGTGCGAAGGCGACGACCTTTACATCGAGGGCCAGCCCGGCCTGCAGGTTCCCGAGGGGCTCGAGTTCGACTCGCTCGGCGACCATCGCCTTGCCATGACCTGGTCGCTCGTCGGCCTGACCGGCAAGGTTTCCGTGAACATCAAGGATTTCGGGGCAGTGCGCGTGAGCTACCCCGGCTTCCTGGACGATATCGAAAGGCTTGCACGATGATCATCGCTATCGACGGCCCGAGCGGCGCCGGCAAATCGACCGTTTCGAAGGCGGTGGCGCGCCGTTTGGGCTTCTCGTGCCTGGACACGGGCGCCATGTACCGCTCCATCGCTTGGCAGGCGCTGCAAGACGGCGTTTCGCTGCAGGACGGCGAAGCGCTCGGCCGCATCGCCGACACGCACGAGATCGGGTTCTCCCATGAGCCGGGTGACCCGTTTCCGCGCCGCGTCTCCATTTCCGGCGTGGATGTGACCGATGCCATCCGCACCGCCGAGATCGACCGTTCCGTCAGCGCCGTGGCCGCCGCCCCCGCTGTTCGCCAGGCGCTTGTGGCCCAGCAGCAGCGCATCGGCCGCGCGGGCAACTACGTGGTGGAAGGTCGCGACATCGGCACGGCGGTGTTCCCCGAGGCCCCGCTTAAGGTGTTTTTGACCGCCAGCGCCGCCGAGCGCGCCCATCGCCGCGTGGCGCAAAACGAGCGTCGCGGCGTGGGCAGCATCGATTACGCCGAGGTGCTCGCCGATATCGAGCGCCGCGACGCCATCGATTCCTCGCGCGACACCAGCCCGCTCAAGCCGGCGCCCGATGCCGTGCAGATGGATTCCACGGGTCGCACCATCGAGCAGATCATCGAGCGCATCTGCGCTCTTGCCCAGGAGAAGGGCGTGCACGTATGAGCTTGTTTTTGAGATACGAGGACATGTGGGACCGCGCGCTCGGAGGCACCACCGATGAGAAGCAGATCCCGCATTGGTTCGCGAACTTCGCGTATGTGCTGATCGGCTTCGTGTTCAAGGTGCTGTTCCGTTATCGCGTGGGCGGGCGCGAGAACCTTCGCGCGTTCAAGGACCGCTGCGGTGCGGTGGTGGTTTCCAACCATACCTCGTTTCTGGACGTGGTGCTCATGTACATGGCCGCGCGCCCGAGCCAGTTCGTGCGCCTGATGGGCCGCGACTCGCTGTTCGGCAACGCCCACGGCTTGGCGGGGCAGATCCTCTCACGCGTGGGCGCGTTCCCCATCAAGCGCGATTCGGCAGACCGCACCGCCATCAAGCGCGCGGCGCACATGCTGAAGGGAAATCAGCTGGTGGGCATCCTGCCGGAGGGCACGCGTCGTGGCAAGGGCAGCAAAACGCCCGAAATCCACTCCGGTGCGGCGTTCATCGCGAAGATGGGCAAGGCGCCCATCCTGCCCATGTGCGTGCGCGAGGCGGAGAACGTCAAGCGCAAAGGCGAGCGCATCCGTTTTCCGAAAATCTCGGTGGAATACGGAAAGCCCCTGGTGGTAAGCGATTTCGACTTCTTGCCGAAGGAGGATCGCCTGGACGGGTGCTCGTGGTATGCCATGCGCGAGGTGTTCGCGCTGCACCAGCGTGTGCCGCGTGAGCAGGTGGATATGGTCGCGCTGTTCCCCGGCGGCCGCGACTTCACGGAGGTGTTCGCCGCCCATCCCATTCCCGAGCACACTCCCGCCGAGGCCATCGAGCTGACCCGCCCCACGAAGAAGGCGAAGGTCGAGCAATAGCAGGTTTGAGGGGCAGGGGCCGCGAGAGCGGCCCTTTGCGTTATCGTGAGCCCTGCAAACCTCTGAGCAGCAAGTCGCAAAGCCGCTAACCGGCGAACCGCGGTCGCAAGCCGCAAACCCGCAAGCTGCAAGTTGCGTATCCGCACGTTTCGGTTGCAGGCCGCAAGCCGCTATCTACCAACCGCAAGCCGCAGACGGCAATCTGCGAGCCGCAACCTTCACCTATACGAAAGGATCGGACATGGAAGTCATCCGCAGCAAGAATGCCGGCGCATGCTACGGCGTGCAACGAGCCCTTGACCTGGCCCTGAAGGCCAGCGAGGGAGATGGCAGCGCGTTCACGTTGGGGCCGCTCATCCACAATCCCCAGGTGGTGGCGAACCTTGAGGCGCGCGGTGTGATGGCCGTGTCGGAACCCGAGCAGGCAACGCACGGGGCCATCATCATCCGCAGCCATGGCGTCACCCCGGCAGTGCGCCGCTCGGTGGAGGCGCGCGGGCTTCCCGTGATCGATGCCACGTGCCCGCATGTCGCGCGCGCGCAAAAGGCCGCCGCCACGCTTGCCGAGGAGTGCGGCTACGTGGTGGTGGTGGGCGAGGAGGGCCATCCCGAGGTGGAGGGTCTGGTTGCCTACGCTCATGAAGCTGGTGCGCAGGTGCATGTGGCGGAAACGGCCGCCGACCTGCCTGTCGACCTGCCCGAGCGCGTGGGCGTTGTCGTGCAGACCACGCAGACCCGCGATGCGCTCGACGACGTGCTCGAGGGCATCCGCGCCCAGGGCGTTGCCGCGCAGGTCAAGGACACGGTGTGCACGGCTACGCGCCAGCGTCAGCAGGCCGCCGCGGAGCTTGCCGGGCAGATGGACGCCATCGTGGTCATCGGCGGCCGCAATTCGGCCAATACCACGCATCTTGCCGAGATCTGCGCCGCGGAATGCCCGCGCACGCACCATATCGAGTCGGCCGCCGAGCTTGACCCGGCGTGGTTCGAGGGCTGCTCGACCGTGGGCGTCACGGCCGGCGCCAGCACCCCCGACGATCAGATCGACGAGGTGGTGCAGCGCCTGGAGCGCATGTAGCGACCATAACCCCATGTGAGCCGTCCCCGTCCGTGCATGTTCCGGCATGTGAGGGCGGGGACGGTTTTGTGTTCGGGCGGTGTGGAAACGGGGCGATTTGTTGTGCAACAAATCTCGCGAAAACCGGGTTAGCCTTGAAGCATGAAACGAAGCCGAACCGGCGCTGCGAACGCGCCAGGGCGCGAACGTGATGCGGAGGTTGCCACCATGTGCAGGATATTGCTCGTCGAAGATGCCGTGCCCGAGGCCGCTGCGCTGCGCACGCTTATCGAGCAGCATCCCTGCGCCGGCGCGATCCAGCTGGAGAGCTGTACGTTTTCCCAGGTGAGCAAGCGCATCTCCCAAGGCCCGCGCATCGATGCGCTGTTCGTCCCCGTGGATGCTCCCGGTGCTTTTCCGACGTGCGATCCCGACGAGCGAGCCGGCATCGCGTTGGTGCGCGGGCTGCAGGACCGCGGCATCCTTCCGCTGACCGTGTATTGCACCACGCGTGCCGCCTACACTTCGGCGGTGTACGGCACCGATCATCAGTATCTGCTGCTGGCTCCCTATTCGCCCACCGAGGCGCGCAACGCCTTGGACAAGCTGTTCGGCCTGCTCGGCCATCGCACGGCTAACCCGCTTGCGCTGCGCTCCAACGGGACCGTGCACATCGTGGATCCCGTCGACGTGGTGTATGTGAAGAGCATGGGGCGAAAGGTGCTGGTCAGGCTTTCGGATAAGCGCTTGCTGGAATCGTACGCGGCCTTGTCCGAGCTTGAGCAGCAGCTGCCCGGCAGCTTCGTGCGCTGCCACAAAAGCTATCTGGCGAACATGGAGCACGTCGTCCAGGCCTCAAGCGATGGGCTGGTCATGGACAGCGACGAGGCCGTGCCCGTCAGCCAGCGCCAGTATCGCAGCGTCCGCGACGCCCTCATGTCGTTCTCCGCGTCGTAGGTCCTCATCCCCAGTTGCGCTGATTTTCCGCGCCGCTCGTCCGCTGGGCGCCCTAGCGGGTACGGCATGCTACCATGATATGCTGCGAAAAATCAACGGCATATGGGTGAATGGAAGCGGAAAGGCGGTGTCGACGTGGGCATTTATCCTCCTCAGGATGTGGCGAAGCAGGCTGCGCAGCCAGCGGGCCGTCGCAAGCGCCGCGCTCCCGAGCCTCCGAAGGCCGTCATCGAATCCGTGCTGCCCGAAAGCCCTGCCGACGATGCGGGCTTCACGCCGGGCTGCATCATCACCAGCGTGGACGGCCAGCCTGTGCGCGACATGATCGACTGGCGTTGGCTTACCGCCGACGACGTGATCACCCTCGGATACATCGACACCGACGGCGACTCCGGCGAGGTGGAGCTTGAACGCTACGAAGGCGAGGAGTGGGGCTTCGAGTTTTCCGGCGTGGTGTTCGACGGCGTCAAGCTGTGCCGCAACGCCTGCATCTTCTGCTTCATGCGCCAGCTGCCCGACGACATGCGCCCGTCGCTGAGCCTGCGCGACGACGACTTCCGCCTCAGCTTCCTGTCCGGAACGTTCGTCACGTTCACCAACTTGTCTGCCGAGGACGAGGCGCGCATCATCGAGCAGCACATCAGCCCGCTGCGCGTTTCCCTGCATGCATCCAACCCCGAGGTTCGCCGCCGCATCATCGGCCGGCATGCCCAGCACGGCATCGACGTGATGGACCGCCTGCTTGCCGCCGGCATCGAGTTCCACGCGCAGATCGTGCTCATGCCCGACGAGAATGACGGCGACGCGCTGCGCGAGACGCTCGACTGGGCGTACGCGCGCCCGGGCATCCTGGACATCTGCATCGTGCCGCTGGGCTTCACCAAGCACCAGACATGCTTCACGAAAAGCTTCAACGACCCGGTGGCCGCCCGTGCCGCCATGGATGCTATCGTGCCTGCTCAACAGCGCGCCCTTGCCGAACGCGGGCATCTGTGGGCCTTCGCCGCCGACGAGTTCTACTGCAACGCCTACGGCGATGAGCTGCTGGAGAACCTCCCGCCCACCGAGCACTACGGCGATTTCGGCATGTTCGAGGACGGCGTGGGCATTATTCGCTCGTTCGTGGACGATTGGGAAGCGGCGGAAGCTGCCGGGCTTGACGCGCAAGCAGCGCAAGCGCTGCAGCAGGCGGGCATGCGCGTGCGCTACATCGCCGGCATGGCCACGCCGCATTTCTTTCGCCCCCTGTTCTCACGCGGCCCGCTTGCCGGGGTGGTGGAGCCGCTGTTCGTGGAGAACCGCTTCTTCGGCGGGAACGTCGACGTCACGGGGCTGTTGTGCAGCTGCGACATCGCCGAGGCCATCCGCGCCGACTCGGCCGAGCATCCGGGTTGGACGTACGTGGTCCCCAAGGTCATCTTCAACGACAACGGCGTCACGCTCGATGACGCAACGTTGGAGGATATGGGGAAGGCGGCGGGCGTGCCCGTGAGCGTGGTATCCTGTAACGCGACTGGGTTCTTGCCGGAACTCGTCGAACTGGCGCGCGAATAGCGGCGCCGCAAACGTAGTATTTTCCTCAACCGAAAAGGATTTGATATGGCTCTGCCCATTGTGGCGGTTGTTGGACGGCCGAACGTCGGCAAGTCCACCTTCGTTAACCGCATTGCCCAGGCCGACGAGGCCATCGTGCACGAGATGCGCGGCGTCACCCGCGACCGTTCGTACCACATCGCCGACTGGAACGGCGTTCAGTTCAAGCTCATCGACACCGGCGGTATCGAGATGGGCGACGACGACGCGTTCCAGAGCTCCATCCGCACGCAGGCGTTCGCCGGCGTGAACGAGGCAGACGTCATCGTGTTCATCGTCGACGGCCGCACCGGCATCAACGCCGACGACGAGGAGGTGGCGCGCGTGCTGCGCAAGACCTCCAAGCCGGTGTATCTGGTGGTGAACAAAATGGACAACCCCGATACCATGGACCAGATCTGGGAGTTCTACCAGCTGGGCCTGGGCGATCCGTGGTCGGTCTCCTCGCTGCACGGCAACGGCACGGGCGACCTGCTCGACGCCGTGGTGGAGGACCTGAAGAAGGTCGAGACGGCCGACGACGAGGAGGAGGACGGCGGCATCAACATCGCCATCATCGGCCGCCCCAACGCCGGCAAGTCCTCGCTGACCAACCGTCTGACCTCGGATGATCGCTCCATCGTGTCCAACGTTGCCGGCACCACGCGCGATGCCATCGACACCGTGATCGAGCACGACGGCCAGCGCTACACCATCGTCGACACCGCCGGCCTGCGCCAGAAGAGCAAGATCGACGAGGACGTGGAGTACTACGGCTTCGTGCGCGCTATGCGCGCCATCGACCGCGCCGACGTGGCGATCCTGGTCATCGACGGATCCATCGGCCTGACCGACCAGGACCAGCGCGTGGCCGGCTTCGCCGCCGACCGCCAGTGCGCCATGGTCATCGTGCTGAACAAGTGGGACCTGGTGGAGGGTCCCGACGCCAAGGCCGAGGTTCGCGAGAAGATCACCGACCGCATGACGTTCGTGGGCTATGCCCCCGTTGTGGCCACCTGTGCGCTCACGGGCAAATCCGTCCATCGCATCTGGGAGGCCGTCGACGTCGCCTACGAGAACTTCTGCAAGAACATCCCCACCAACCAGCTCAACGTCTGGCTGGGCGAGATCCGCGAGGGCGGCCACACCGTGTCGAAGGGCAAGGCCATCCTGCGCATGAAGTACGTCACCCAAACGGCAACGTGCCCGCCGCAGTTCACGTTCTTCGTGAACCGCCCCGATCTGGTCAACGACAACTACGAGCGCTTCCTGGAGAATCGCCTGCGAAAGTCGTTCGACCTGACGGGCACCCCCATCCGTATGAAATTTAAGAAAAAAGATTAAGAGAGATCCGCTGTGGAACTGCTGGTTGCATTAGGGGTTTTCGTCATCTCTTTCCTGCTGGGGTCTATCCCCTGGGGCGTCATCATCTCGAAGGTTTTCTACCACACCGACATCCGCGAGCACGGCTCGGGCAATATCGGCACCACCAACGCCATGCGTACCATGGGCAAAGTTGGCGGCAGCGCCGTGTTCGTGCTTGATTTCGGCAAGGGCATCGTATCCGGCCTGATCGCGGCTGCGGCTGCGGCCATGTTCGGTGGCGGCATGTCGCTGTCGGGTCATGTGATCGGCTACGACGACTTCGTTACGGTGGCCTTCCTCGGCTGCGTGTGGGGGCACATCTTCAGCCCCTGGCTGGGATTCAAGGGCGGCAAGGGCATCGCCGTGGCCGTCGGCTGCCTGTTCGTGACGTTCGGCTGGCAGGGCGCATGCCTTGAGCTGGCCATTTTCGCTGTGTTGGTGCTTGCCACCAAGTACGTGTCGGCGGGCTCCATCGCCGCCGCGGCGGCATGCCCGCTGTTCGCCGCGTACTACTTCCTGTACGCCACGTTCGCGCCGGCAGCGTGGGTGTGCACCACGGTGGCGGCGCTGACGGTGGTATGGGCGCATCGCGAGAACATCGCGCGTCTGCGCGCCGGCAACGAGCGCCGTATCGGGAAAAAGGATAAGGAAGCGTAAGGAAAGTGGACGACGACATGAAGGTTGCAGTCATCGGCGCCGGTTCGTGGGGAACTGCGCTGGCGCAGACGCTGGCCCTCAACGGGCATAACGTGAGCCTGTGGGCGCGCAAGGATTCGGTGGTGCACGGCATCAACCACGAGCACGTCAACCCGCGTTACCTTTCGGATGCGAAGCTGTCCGATAACATCGTGGCAACCACCTCGTACCGCGATGCGCTGCTGCGCGCGAAGGCCGCCGTTATCGTGACGCCTTCAAACCTTTTGCGCGGCGTGGCGCGCGCGCTGTCCGATGTGGTGGACGATCAGTTCCCGATCGTCATCTGCTCGAAGGGCGTGGAGGCCGAAAGCGGCTACTTGCCCGTGGGCGTGTTCGAGTCCGAGTTAGGCAATAAGGACCGACTGGCGGTGCTTTCGGGCCCTAATCATGCCGAGGAGGTCATCAAGGCCAAGCCGGCGGGCACCGTCATTGCGTCGTCGGGTCAGGATACGGCGGTGCTGTTCCGCGACCTGTTCGCCTCGCCGACGTTCCGCACTTACACCAGCGACGACGTCACGGGCGTGGAGTTGTGCGCCGCGTTCAAGAACGTCATCGCCATCGCCGTGGGCGTGGCGTATGGTCTGGGTTATGGCGACAACACGGCCGCCATGCTCATGACGCGCGGCCTGGCCGAGATGAGCCGCTTGACGGTGAAGTGCGGCGGGCAAGCTATCACGTGCATGGGCTTGGCGGGCGCGGGCGACCTGATCGCCACATGCACCTCCGAGCATTCGCGCAACCGTTCGTTCGGCGTGGAGCTGGCGCAGGGCGGTACGCTCGAGGCGTATCGCGAGCGCACGCACATGGTGGTGGAAGGCGCGCTGGCGTGCAAAACGCTGAAGACGCTGTCGGAGGCCTACGATGTCGAGCTGCCCATCACCGACGTGGTGCGCGGCGTGGTATGGGAAGGCGCCGACCCGAAGGCGGCGGCGAAGGAGCTGTTCGCAAGGCCTTTGACCACGGAATTTTACGGACTGTAGGTTTGACCTGGGATTTGCCGGGCTGTATAGTCCTCCTTGATATCGTTTTGCCGATGAGCGGTTGTTTGCAGCAACCGCTCTCTTTTTAGACTCAGATAGGTGGATCGCGCCCTTCCTCCAAGCGTTCGACGGTGAACGCGTCTCCGTGTCCGTTTCGCTATCAAGTTCCGTAAGGTGCGAACCGGCAGATGGATGACGGGCCCCTCCCTTGCGAAAGGAGCCGCATGAGCAATTACCCGTCAACCGCCGATGCCCTTGCGCATCAGGCGAAGATCATCGCTTCCGGCGCGGTCGCGGCCATCGCCCTGGCGCTGGCTTTCGCCGCCGCTCCTGCGCCCGCGTTCGCCGTCGATGCCGCCGGGGCCTACGACCAAGGCTCGCCGTGCGTCCCGACCGAGGAGCAGATCGAGGCGTACCGTGCTGGCGGCTCGCTTGACGAGCGCGTGCAGGCCGCCGAGCGCCTTGGCCACGAGCAGCCGTCCGTCGGATTGACGCAGCAGGCTCTTGCCCGGCAGGCGGCCGTTCTCGGCTCCGATGCCGGCGCGTCCTCGATGCGATCCGCGGTCCCGTCGGTTTGGAGAAGCGGCATGGCCACGGTCGGCGCCGGTCGCGTCCTTGCGTTGCGCGTTTCGTTCCCTGATTACTCCTTCGCCGACGACGATACGCTTGAGGCGCTCGATGCGCTGTTCAACGGCGGCGACAGGTCGGGCTTCCCTTACGAAAGCCTGCATGCGTACTATGGGCGCGCAAGCTACGGCAGGTTGGACATATCGGGCACCGCTGTGGATTATCAAGCGAAGCACGAGCGCAGCTACTATCAGGGCGATATCAACACGCTGTTCGTGGAAGCGCTCGATGCGCTTGATGAGACTCTTGACCTTTCGCAGTTCGACGCCAATGGTGACGGCTACCTTGACTGCGTGTACATCCATTTCGCCGGCCCTGACTCGGGGTGGGGCAGCACCTGGTGGAGCCAGGAGTGGACGGTGCAGCAGCAGGCATCGCCCGAGGTGTGCGAGCGTTCCTGGGACGGTAGGCGCCTGTGGAACGCGTGCCTGCTGGCCGAGAACTGCGCCGGGGACATGGCGGCCTCCACGCTTATCCATGAAACGGGCCATGTGCTCGGCCTCCCCGACCTGTATAGCTATCGAAGGACCTCGGCGGATGCGGCCGAGCGTTCCGGGTGCCTGACGTTCGACCTGATGGACAACAACACCGGCGATACCAACGCCTTCTTCAAATGGATGCTCGGTTGGGTCGACGAGGGCAAGGTCGTGCGCGTGGTCGCGAACGCCGACGGCGTCGACGTGCTGCGCGACGGTGCTCTGGAGCACTATGACGAGCACTCGCTTGACCAGGTGCTTTCCGCCTTCACAGGGTCTGACCTGCAGGAATGCGGCGGATTTATCGCCGTATCGGATTCCGAGGATCTGCTGGACCCGGGAAAGGGCCTGTTCTTGTCGTATTACCTGCTGCAATACGATCGCTATGCCGGCAACCAGTCGGTGGTATACAAACGCGGGGGCCAGGATGTCCCCCTGCCGTCGGGCTTCAGGCTTTTCCGCGTGCAGGCGGCGCTTTCCCAAGACGGGGACGACTATCTGTACAAGAACACCACCGGCATGCCCGGCAACCAGCTTATCGAGCTGGTCGACCCCGATATGGACGAACCCCATACCTCCGGGATAGGCTATGCGCCCGCCGCGGTCACGGGCGCCGGCTACGGGTGCATGCTCCGCGACGGCCAGGAGGTGTCGCCGACGACGTATCCCTCCACGAACTTCGGCGAAAGCATCGGCGGCGGCTTCACGGGCTTGACGTTCTCGGTCGGCGAATGCGACGAGGGCTCCGGCGCGGTGACCGTCTCCTGGTCGGACGCCGCTAAGCCCGTTCCCCTCGAGTTCTCCCTTTCGTTGAAGCCGACGGCGCTGCTGAACTGGGGCCCGGTGTGCTTCACCATGTCGTACCCGGCGCTTTGCAAGGCCTATGAGACCGGAGCATTCCCGTACCTTGAGATGGACGGGAAGCGCGTCCTTTCCGTTACCGATGCAAGCGGCGAAACCGTTACCATGGATTACAAGCTCAACCCCGGCGAGGTGTCCCCGACCAGCGCCTGCGAGGCGGTGTTTCCCGCGGGGTGCTTCCTGTTGGGCGTGGTCGACGGGCAGGAGGTGTATTCCGAGGAGATCCGCGTGCCGTTCTCCCCGTCTGGCCTGGCCGGTTTCGGCGCGCATGGCTTCTACGAGCTGGAAACGGACCCGGTGGTCGAGAACGTCGGCATATCGTCGGTGTTCGCGCGCGGCGACGGGTCGAATTGCTTCATGCGCGCGGTCGGCGAGGACCTGTATCTGGAAACCTTTGATGAGAATGACCCGTCAAAGGTGGGAGAGGCGAGGATCGAGGGTGCGGTGCTGCCGACGTATCCGCTGACCAGCACGGTGCTGCGCTGCGCCATGCTGTCCGATGACCGCTGCCTG
>URQU01000008.1 GCA_900550055.1 uncultured Coriobacteriaceae bacterium
GGCGCATGGGAACGTCACGCTGTGCGTGGTACGCGCGATGGCGAACGGCCCGTCAGGCGCGATGAAACTGTGGGTGAAGTAGAAGTACGTGCCCGAGGGAATGCCGGCGAACAGCGGGTTCTCCGGCACGCCGGCGGGAAAATCGACGGTGTTCCAGCCCACGTGCGGGACCTTGTGCGCGCGACCCTCGGCATCCTGGCGCGGCATGCGGTCCACGCATCCGGGCAGCACGCCCAAACCGCGCGGGTTGCCATCGGCGCCGGCGCCTTCCACGCCCTCCTCGAACAGCAGGTGCTCGCCCAGGCAGATGCCCAGAAACGGCACCCCCTGCGCGATGCGGCGGCGGATGACCTCGGTCTGGCCGAGCTCGTCCATGGTGGCAGCGGCGTCGGCGAACGCGCCCACGCCCGGCAAGACGATGGCGTCGGCGGCAGCTATCTCGGCGGCATCGTCGGTGATGCGGGCATCGGCGCCCGCCGCACGCAAACCGCGCTCGACGGACAGCAGGTTACCCTTCTTGTAGTCAACAACAGCGATCATAGGCGTCTCTTACATCTCGCAGGTCCAATAAAAGTCAGTGAGGGCTATGCGCCCCGAACGAAGCTTGAACGGGGGACGGAGGGGCGCGCCGCAGCCACCCGCAACGTCGAGCGGCCCGGCTGCCGTCAGGCAGGCGCGCGCGGCTACAGCATCCCCTTTGTGGACGGCAGCGCGTCGCCCATACGGGGGTCGGGCTCGCAGGCCTGGCGCATGGCGCGCGCCACCGCCTTGAACATGCCCTCGATGACGTGGTGCGTGTTCTCGCCGGCAAGCTGGCGGATGTGCAGCGTGACGCCGGCGTTGGCAGCGAAGGCAATGAAGAACTCCTTCGCCAGCGTGGCGTCGAAGGCGCCCACCATCACCGCAGGCACATCGGCGTCCCAGTACAGCTGGCCACGCCCCGAGATGTCTACAGCCGCCATGATAAGGGCCTCGTCCATGGGCATGGCGATGTCGCCGAAGCGGCGGATGCCGCGCTTGTCGCCGAGCGCCTGCGCGAACGCCTGCCCCATGACGATGCCCGTGTCCTCCACCGAGTGATGGCCGTCCACCTCAAGGTCGCCCTTGCAGCGCACCTGCAGGTCGAACAGGCCGTGGCGGCCGAACGCGGTGAGCATGTGGTCGAAAAACCCGATGCCCGTCTCCACGTCCGTCTTGCCCGTGCCGTCAAGGCCGACGGACAGGTCGATGTCGGTTTCCTTCGTGGTGCGCACGATATGCGCAACGCGTTCGCTCATTGCTGTTCGCCTTTCTCTCGTCGTGTGCGCATCGATTCCGGACAGATAGCGCTACGTCCCCAAGGTGTCCGGGCGGGCGGCGTAACGTCCCCGAGGCGCCCGTCTGCGCCCGCTAGCGCCCGATTGAAGTTCTGGGCGGTTTTGCAGGCGCGAAAGCCCGTTTTGCCGGGATGCTGCAAAACTGACCTGGGGTTTTACCGCGCATTGCCGGAATCACGCTGCGTAAACCGCCCAGATGACGGGGACCGAAGGGCAAATCGGCCCCCTTTTCCTGCAAAACCGTCCAGAAGACGCGGGGTGCGGTCCGCGGAGCACTGCACGGCTCGTTCCGCCGCGGCACCCGGCCCTTACTTCGACAGGATCTCTCGCAGCGCGGTTAGGAACTCGTCGTTCTCCTCGGGGCTGCCGATGGAGACGCGCAGGCAATCCTGCAGCATGGGCGCACGGCTGAAGTCGCGCACGAGGATGCCGCGGTCGTAGAGCCGCTGCCAAACCTCCCCCGCGCCTTCTGCGCGGAACAGGATGTAGTTGGCGTTCGAGGGATACGCCGTGACGCGCGGCATCTGCGAGAGCTCGCGGAACATGCGCCCGCGCTCCGAGACGATCTGCATGATGCCGCGCTCGAACTTCGCCCGGTTGCGGAAGACCACGCGCGCGATGGCCTGCGACACCGCGTCCACCGAGTACGGCTGGCGCACCTTTAAGAACTCGCGGATGACCTCGGGGTTTCCCAGCAGGTAGCCCACGCGCACGCCGGCAAGCGAGAACGCCTTGGAGAACGTGCGCAGGATGACCAGGTTCTTATGCTGCGCCAGGTAGGGGCGCACCGTGCCGCGCGAGAACTCGAAGTACGCCTCGTCGACCATGACGAGCGCGTCGGTTGCGTCGAGCAGGCGCAGGATGAAGCGCTCGTCGGCCAGGTCGCCCGTGGGGTTGTTCGGGCTGGTGACGATGACGTAGTCGATGTCGCCGCGCGCCACGCGGGACAGCACCGCCTGCTCATCGATGGTGTAATCGGCGCGGCGCGGGATATCGACCACCTCGGTGTTGGTGAGCTCGGCGTTGTTGCGGTACACCGAGAACGTGGGCGGCATGTTGAGGAACTTGCGCCCCGGCCCGCCCCAGGCAAGCGCTATGTCGAACAGCAGCTCGTCGCCGCCGTTGCCCACGAGCACGCAGTCGCGATCAAGGCCGTTGGCCTCGGCGATCATATCGCGCAGCTCGTTGGCCAAGGGGTCGGGATAGCGGTTGAACGCCACTTTGTTGATCTCGCGCTTAATCTCGTTGCGGACCTCGGTCTCCACGTCGCAGGGGTTCTCGTTGGCCGACAGGTACGCTCGCGCCGGAAGGTACTTCGGGTCGTAGGGCGTGATGTCGGCCAGCTGCGGGGCGGATGCGCGGACGCTATTCATCGGAGCCGTCCAAGCCGTAGATGTCGCCGGTCTCCACCAGGGCCTTGCGCAGCTCGACGCTGCGGGCATGCGCCCACAGGCCCTCGTGACGGGCGATGGCGATGACGGCGTCGGCGTCGTTTGCCAGCGACTTCGCGGAATACTGGATGACGCTGGAGTGCTTGACGAACTCGTCGGTGGAAAGCGGCGAGGCGTAGCGCGCGGTGCCGCCGGTGGGAAGCGTGTGGTTGGGGCCGGCCACGTAGTCGCCCACGGCCTCGGGGGTCCACTCGCCCACGAAGATGGCGCCGGCGTTGCGGATGGCGCCGAGCTGTTCGAACGCGCCGTCGAAATGCAGCTCCAAGTGCTCGGGGGCGATGACGTTGACGGACTGGATGGCCTGCTCCATGGAGTCGCAGATGACCACAAGGCCCTGATCGGCCAACGAGGCGGTGGTGATCTCGGCGCGCGTGGAGGCCTTCATGTGACCCTCGATGGCGGCTTCGACCTTGTCGGCGTAGCCCTCGTCGAACGTGACCAGGTAGCAGCTTGCCAGCGGGTCGTGCTCTGCCTGGGCCATGAGGTCGATGGCCACCATGGCGGGATCGGCGGTCTCGTCGGCCACGACGCACACCTCGGAGGGTCCGGCGATCATATCGATTCCCACGTCGCCGGAGACGATCTTCTTCGCGGCGGCCACGAACGCGTTGCCCGGGCCCGTGATCTTGCAGACCGGCTCGATGGTCTCGGTGCCGTAGGCCAGCGCCGCCACGGCCTGCGCGCCGCCTACCGTGTAGATCTCGGTGACGCCGGCCAGGCGGCAGGCTTCGAGCACCACCGGGTCGATGCTGCCGTCCTTGGTGGGCGGCGTGACGCACACGATGCGCTCGACGCCGGCGACCGCGGCGGGCAGGGCGTTCATGAGCACCGTGGACGGGTACAGCGCGCGGCCGCCGGGCACGTAGATGCCCACGCTTTCAAGCGGGGTGACCTTCGCGCCGACCAGGGCGCCGTCCTCGCGCACGGAGAACCAGCTCTGCTTGACCTGGCGCTCGTGGAACTCGCGGATCTGCTTGGCGGCCTTCTTGAGCGCCTCCTCGGTCTTGGGATCGACCTTCGCCGCGGCGGCCTCGATGGCCTCTGCCGGCACGCGGAAGTCCTCGATGGCAACGCCGTCGAAGCGCTCGGTCAGCTCGCGCAGGGCCGCATCGCCCTGCTCGCGAACCTGCTCGATGATGTTCGTTGCCGCCTCCATGGCGCGGGCGTTGAACGCGCCCGTGCGCTTGAGGTGCTTGTTGGAGAATTGCTCGCCTTTGTTCAGGATGACGCGACGCATGTTGTCCTTCTTTCCATGTACACGCCGGATGACCCCTCCGGCCCCTTTCACGATGATACCTTGCCGCGGCCGCGCCTGCGAGCAGGCGCCTCTGCGGCCTTGACGTTGCGGCGCCCGACCCCTGGGCGCCTGCGGACGCGAAGCCCCGACCAGCTGTTATTCGGTCGCGGGCTCGGGCGGTTGCACGCCGCCGGCGATGACCGTGGCCTCCCACTTGCCCGCCGCGGCGCCGGCGCGCATGGCGTCGGCCAACTCCACGATGCGCGCATCGGTGCGCAGCGAGGTGCCGTTGGCGAAGAAGCGGGCCGTCGACGACAGCACGTCCTCCACGATGACCAGGTTGTTCTCACGCAACGTGGTGCCCGTGGCCGTGATGTCGACGATGCGCTCGGCTAATCCAGTCAATGGTGCCAGCTCAATGTTTCCGTGCAGTTTCACGATCTCGACTTGAGTGCCCGTTTTCGCGTAATGGGCACGCGTGATGTTGGGATACTTCGTGGCGATGCGGATGGAGCCGAGGCGACGGTAGTGCTCGGCGGTCTGCTCGGCGGCGCCGGCGGGCTCGGCCACCACGAAGCGGCAGGAGCCGAACTTCAGGTCGGCAAGTTCCACCACCTCGGGCTGCGCCTCAAGCAGCGAATCCTCGCCGCAGATGCCGCAATCGGCCGCGCCGAGCTCCACGAACGCCGGGGCGTCGGAGGGGCGCACGATGATGTACTCCACGCCCGGGTTGCGGATGATGAGCTGGCGACCGGGGTTGTCAAGCCCCGTGATGTCCAAACCGCACGCCGCCAGGCACGCGATGGAGTCGGCGTTGAGCGAGCCCTTCGGCACGGCGATGCGCAGCGGGCGCTGACCGTCGCCGGATGCAGCGCGCTCGTCGGCGGCCGCCGCGGCAGCCATGGCGCGCTCGAGGAAGAACGCGAAACCGGCGGCGGGGCGGCTTTCGCCGTATGCCCCGATGGTGTTGTCATAGCGGCCGCCGCTGCCCAGCGGGCTTCCCAACCCCGGCGCATAGGCCTCGAACACGATGCCGGTGTAGTAGTCGAAGCTGCTCATGACGGAGAAGTCGACCTGGATGCTGTCGGCCAGGCCGGCGGCCTCCAGCAGGTCGAACGCCTGCTCCAGGCCGTCAAGGCCCGTCTCGCAGCCCAGCGGCGCCACCAGCTCGCGCACCTCGGCGATAGCCCCGCGCCCGCCGCGGATACGGGCGAGCTTGCCGATGGCCTGGGCGAACACCGGCGGGACGCCCTGCGCGCCGTCGCCTGCGGTCAGCTCGTCGAGCGTGACGAAGTTCGAGGTGTGGTACGCGTCGAGCACCGCCTGGCGCCACTGCGGCGCGGCGCCGCAGGTTGCCAACAGCGCGCGCAGCACCGACACCGATGCGAGCGCGATCTTGAAGTCGGCCACGCCGGCGAGCTTGAGCGACTCGGCCAGCAGGCCCACCACCTCGGCATCGGCCGCCGCACCCGCCTGGCCGATGAGCTCGACGCCCATCTGCGTGGTCTCGCGCGGCTCGGCCCGCGTCTGGCCCTCGGCCTCGCGGAACACCCGCTGCATGTAGCGGAAGCGGAACGGCCCGGGCTGGCCCGCCAGGCGCGTGGCGCACATGCGGGCGATCTGCAGCGTGACGTCGGGACGCATGGCAAGCAAATCGCCGCGCGCGTCGAAGAGCTTGAACGGAGTGCCCGGCAGCCTGCCGCCTGCCTGCAGCACGTCCATCACCTCAAGCGTGGGCGTTTCCACCGGAAGATAGCCTTTGGCCGCCATGTTGGCCTGCACCGCTTGGGCCGCCTGCTCGCGCAGCACCGCCTCGTCGGTGAGCACGTCGCGGAAACCCGAAGGCGTCACGAAGTTCATCTGGTTCATCCTGCCTTTCATCGTGCGGTTGCGGGCATCGGCCCGTGTTCGGTTGCAGATGAGGGAACGGGCGCGAGCGCGGGGCGCTTCCGCAGCAGCATTCCCAAGTGCTGTCCGATACTTTAGCACAGTAGAGTGATAAAGCAAGAAACTTGACCGTTTTTTTGCAGAAGCGTGCAAACGGTCTGGAAAGCGGCCCGTTCCATACGCGAAACGTCATAATCGTTCCTATTCGCCACGCGAGCCGAACGCACCGCGCGCGAAGCAAGCAAGACAACCGTCACAGAAAGCACCGCAATGCCGAACCTGTTCGTAAACCATACCGTCGTCCTTGCCGGCTACGGCTTCAGCATCGATGGGCCCTACCTTACGATCAACGACCTGGACGAAGGCACGGTCGGCTACGTGCCCGTGCTCGGGCGCACGTTCTCGCTGCGAAGGCTGCCGCGCCGGCGCTGCATCGGGCGCATCGACCTTCGAACGCACGAGCGGAGCACGTGCCCGCTGAACGCCGAGCTGCTGCCCGACGGCAAGGAGGACATGTGCCCGGCCTGCATCGAGGCAACCGGCTTCAACCCCTCGTTTTACTTCAGCAGCTACATCTCGCCGCAGCAGCGCGAGTACAACCAAACGCCGCATTACGTGTACCTGGCGTACTTCGCGCCGAGCTATGTGAAGGCGGGTATCTCGAGCGAGACGCGCGGCATCGAGCGCCTGCTCGAGCAAGGCGCCCGCGCGGCGCGCGTGGTCGGACGATTCACCTGCGCCGATGATGCCCGTGCACTTGAAGCGGCGCTGTGCGCGCAGGACGGTGTGGCCGAGACCATGCGCGCATCGCTTAAGACGAAGCTGCTGGCCGATACCTCTTACAGCTTCGACGCGGCGTGCCACGAGCTTGGCGCAGCGGCCGACAGGCTCGAAGGCGTCGATGCGGTGGCACAAGCCGGCTTCTCGCCTGAGGACGCGCTCGACCTTTCGCCGTACTACTTCGGCGGGCCATCCCCCGACGCGCACACCATGCAGCTGCCTGAAGACGAAGGCTTCGCGGACGTGTGCGGCGGCGTGTGCGCGGGCATGGTCGGCGCAAACCTGGTATTTTGGCAGGACGGGACGAACTTCATCGCGCCTATCAAGGATTGGGAATCCCACGAGATCGAATTCCTGGACGATGAGATCGCCTGCGAATACGACAGCGAGCCTCAGCAGATCTCGCTGTTCTAGCACGCCGCGCCCACGCTGCGCTGCCGCTTGCCCTGCAGTGCATCGAACTCAAACGAATAAGGCTTGCAGTCAGACCCTTTAATGACCCTCGAATAAGGCGAGCTCGCCCTTAGTATGCACGGTGAAGAACATCAGCTGGCGAATATGGCTAGCTGGGAAATACACCGTCCGAACTAAAAGGGAGATCCATCATGGAAGCATTCGAAGAGATCATCGGGTACGAGGACGTCAAGCATGAGCTGCGCCGCATCGCCGACGCCCTCAACCGCTCCGAAGCGTATCGTGCGCTTGGCGCGAAGGCGCCGAGCGGACTGCTGCTGCACGGCAGCCCCGGCGTTGGGAAAACGCTCATGGCCAACTGCCTTATCAAGGCAAGCGGCCGCAAAGCGTTCGTGTGCCGCAAAACGAAACCGAGCGAGGAGTTCATCGGGATCATCAAGGAGACGTTCGACGCCGCAATAGAAAACGCGCCTTCCATCGTGTACCTTGACGACATGGACAAGTTCGCCAACGACGATGAATGGCACCGCAACTCCGAGGAATTCGTAACGGTGCAATCGTGCATCGACGAGGTGCGCGACAAGGAGGTATTCGTGCTTGCCACCGCCAACGAGACGCACTGCCTTCCCAGCTCGCTCACGCGCGCCGGGCGCTTCGACCGCGTGATCGACGTGTGCGCACCCGAAGGCGAAGATGCCGAAGCCATCGTCGAGCACTATTTACGCCGGAAGCAAATGGCTGGGCAGCTTGATTGCAAAGTCATTGTGAAACTGCTTTGCGGCGGATCTTGCGCAACGCTTGAAACCGTCATCAACGAAGCTGCTGCGATCGCGGCATGGCAGCGCGCCGGGGGCATCACCATGGACCATATGATCGAAGCATGCCTTGTAACGGTGCATCACGTTCAACCGAAATGCGAGAACGACCTTGAGATCGACCTGACCTGCGCGAACAAGGACTCGCTTATCACGTGGCACGAAGCCGGGCACATCACGCTGAGCGAAGCGGTGCTTCCCGGGAGCGTGCAGCTCGCCTCCTCGCGCCGGCGCTCGAAGCGCAGCGCCGGATTTGTGCAAGGGAGCCTCTCGGCAGAGCAAGACCGGGTCAAACGCCGGGAGATGGACGCCGTCGTGTCGCTTGCCGGGAAAGCGGCGACGGAGATGCGCTTCGGAGTTGCGGGCGACGGCGTCCGGGAAGACCTTAACGCCGCGTACCGCACGGTAAGGGACCTGTTCGAAGACGAATACTACGGAGGCTTCGGCTTCTGCAGCCCTTCGCACTACTCCGCTTCAGAAGCACGCCAGCAAGCCATAGAGGCTGCAACCGATTCGAAGCTTTGCGAATTCGAGCGCATCGCGCAAACGTGCCTCCAGCGCAATCGCGGCTTCCTTGAAGCCGTAGCCGACGAGCTTGCAAACCGCGACGTCCTGCTTGCCGCCGACATCGAGCGCATCAAAGCCGTCCACCCCGTGGTGCCGCTAGCCCTGTAGCGTATCGCGGCCATGTCGCGCCCGAAACGCAAGAAGCGCCGCCCGGCTTCCCGGGCAGCGCTTCGTTTGCAAGCCTATGTCACGCGAAACGCGTTTTCGCGCAATCCGTTCGCAGCCGCGCAACGCAACTGCAACAGGCGACGATTACGCTTCGTTGACGTCGGCGTCCATGGCGTCCTCGAAGTACTCCTTCACAGGGCCGTCGCCGAAGTCCTTCACCTCGTCGAAGTGCCAGCAGTCGGTCTGCGGCATACCCGGGACGTTGTCGGCCACGAACACCGGGTCCTTGCCGGCCGCGCGCTGCTCGGAGTAGTCCTTCAGCGCCGCAAGCGCCCACTTGCCCAGAAGCAGGATGGCGATGAGGTTCATCATGGCCATGAGTCCCATGAAGATGTCGGCCAGGTTCCAGGCCAGATCGAAGCTGTTCACCGCGCCGTAGAAGATAACTGCCAGGCACACCAGACGGAAGATGATCAGCGCTGCCTTGGAGTCGTTCTTGATGAAGCGGAAGTTGCTCTCGGCGTAGAAGTAGTTGCCGATGAGGCTGGAGTAGGCGAACATGAAGATGGCGAACGTGATGAAATGGATGCCCATGGGGCCCACGGAGTTGTTCACGGCCATCTGCACGAGCGGCATGCCGTTGAGGCCCTCTGCCGCAGCGGGATCCTGCACGTAGAACACCAGCACCATCATGGCCGAGCAGGTGCAGATGACGAGCGTGTCGATGTAGACCGACAGGCTTTGCACGAGGCCCTGCTTGACCGGATGGGAAACGCTTGCGGTGGCGGCGGCGTTAGGCGCCGAGCCCATGCCGGCCTCGTTGGAGTACAGGCCGCGCTTGATGCCGAGCATGACCACCGAGCCGGCGAAGCCGCCGAAGATGGACTGGAAGTCGAAGGCGCTCTCGAACATCAGGCCGAACACGGCGGGCAGCCAGGTGATGTTGGCGATGGTGGTCCACAGCGCGATGGCGATGTAGGCGATGGCCATGACCGGCACGATGATGGACGTGATCACGCTGATGCGCTTCGAGCCGCCGAAGATGACGCCGGCGGTGAACACCACCAGGCCCAGACCCGCTGCCACGGCCACGCCGTTGGTGGCGTAGTCGGGGATGTAGTACTCAAGCGCGCTGCAAGCGTTGAACGCCTGCAGGCCGTTGAAGCCGAACGCGAAGCACAGGATGAGCAGAACGCTGAACAGCACGCCGAGCTTACGGCTGCCGAGCGCCTGATGGATATAGTAGGCCGGGCCGCCGCGGAACTCGCCGTCGGTGCCGCGCACCTTCCAGATCTGGGCGAGCGTGGATTCGACGAAGGCCGACGCGGCGCCCACCAAGGCCATGAGCCACATCCAGAACACGGCGCCCGGACCGCCCGTGGCGATGGCCGTCGCCACGCCGGCGATGTTGCCCGTGCCCACGCGGCTGGCCGTGGAGACCATAAGCGCCTGGAACGACGAGATGGAGCGCTCGCCCTGCACATGCTTCTTCTCGGTCAGCTGCTTGAACATGTCCTTGATGAAGCGGACCTGCACGCCCTTGGTGCGGATGGTGAAGTACACGCCCACTGCGACCAGCAGGATGAGCAGGATGTACGTGTACATGAAGCCGTCGATCTCACCTGTGACATCGACGAGCCATGCGTTGAAATCCATGATGGCTTTCCTCTTTCCCCGATACGAAACCTATTCCCTGGATTTGTGCAAACGCACAAGAATTCACGGAAACGCCACTATACCGTATTTCGAAACAAATTGGTAACATTCGCGGATCCTGGAAGCAAACAAGGCGCGCTGCCCTTTCCGGGCAACAAGGCACCGGGTAATCGGGCGATCGAGCGGCTGGACAGTTAGCGCTACGTCCCCGAAACGTCCTAAGCGTACGTGCCCATTCCCTAGCGTTTGTGTTCCTCGTTGTGCTTTTTCACCTTGTCCGGCTTACGACCACCCAAAGGGCTATCATGGTCACTTACCGAATACTGAGCAACGATGCGTAAGGGGCGCTCATGCTTTCAGAACGTTTTCTCACGAACCTAGTCAAGGGGATGACCAAGCGGCATCTCGACCTTCAGCCCACCGACGAGCACTTCTTTCCCGACCCCAAGCCCGGCACCAGGTACATGCTGTACCTGCACGTGCCGTTTTGCCAGGTCCTGTGCCCGTATTGCAGCTTCAACCGCTACGTGTTCCATGAGGACATCGCGCGCACGTACTTCAAGAACCTGCGCCGCGAGATGATGATGCTCAAGGAGCGCGGCTGGGATTTCGAGACGCTGTACTTCGGCGGCGGCACCCCCACCATCCTGCTCGACGAGCTGTGCGAGACCATCGACCTTGCGCGCGACAACTTCCACATCAAGGAAGTGGGCGTCGAAACGAACCCGAACCACCTTGCCGAACCGTGGCTCTCCGAGATGAAAGGCCGCGTGCAGCGCCTGTCCGTGGGCGTGCAAAGCTTCAACAACGACCTGCTCAAGCAGATGGACCGCTACAAGAAATACGGTAGCGGCGAGGAGATCTTCGAGCGCATCGGGCAGGCCGCGCCCTACTTCGACAGCGTGAACGTGGATATGATCTTCAACTTCCCCAACCAAACGGAGGACATCCTGTTCGACGACCTGGAGAAGATCGTGGCCTGCGGGGCGCGCCAAACCACGTTCAGCCCGCTGTACGTCTCGAACGCCACCACGCGCAAGATGGAAAAGTCGCTGGGCAAGATGGACTACAACCGCGAGTTCCGCTACTACCAGATCCTTGACGAGGTGCTGTGCGGCGGCGAGCACCCCTTCTTCAGCCGCGACACCATCTGGACCTTCAACCGCCTGAACGAGCAGGGCGCCCATGACCACAACCTGTATGCCGAGGAGCTGCAGGTGGCCTACAACGAATACCCCGGCATCGGCAGCGGATCGATCACGCACCTTAATGGAGCGCTATACGTGAACACGTTCAGCCTGAGCGAATACAACGAGGCGATCGAAGCCGGCCATATGTCCATCATGGGCAAGTGCGTCATGAGCAAGCGCGACCTGGCCCGCTACTACTTCCTGCTGCATCTCTACCAGCTGCACCTGGACAAGAACGACTTCAAGAAGCAGTTCGGCTGCAGCATCGAGCGCCTGCTGCCGGCGGAGATGGCGTTCTTCCGCGCCCATGGCGCATTCGCCACCGATACCCGCGACGAGCTGACGCTGACCACCATGGGACGCTACCTGACGCTCATCCTGTACCGTCAGTTCCTCTCGGGCATGAACAACCTGCGCGACCAGGCGCGCGACGCGCTTGACGGCGAGGAGCGCAACCTGCTGTTCGGCGACGAGACGAACTGCAGCGCCTGCCTTGACTAGCACAGGCTTCACATCCCGTTAGATGGGCGGCATCGCACAAGATGCCGCCTTTTTTCACGTTAAAACGCCAGTTTGCCGGCTGTTTTCGCATCGGCTCAGCTGAAAAATGCATCAATTTGCGAAAAGTGTCCCATTGTGGCGAGCAGAAGGCACTCCTATACTCCCAACTAAGATATCTGTTCAGGGCGAGGTGAAATCCCTCACTGGCGGTAACGTCGATATGCTGCGAGAAACGGCACGGCGAAGTCCGCGACCCTGGCAGGTTGCAAGCAGCCGGCCCCGTGGCCGCAACCGCAACCCGCACAGGCTGATCTGGTGAGAATCCAGGACCAACGGTTACAGTCCGGATGGAAGAACAGGAGCACGAACGCACACGGCCTGTTGCCGGTGCCTGCTGCGACATTCCGCAGCACCCCGGATGCTTGGCGGCGCTTCTTGCCGGCCACATCCTATTCGTCGCTTATCAACGCCCGCAGATTCCCTGCGGGCGTTTTTTCATGCCTGGACCCCGCAGGGCGGCCACAAGAGAAAGGGCTTCCCATGGCAGGCATACCCGAACAACGATGCGAGCGCGCAGCAGCCGAGGCGCAGGCCGCCGAACCGGCGGCGCTCGGCGCCGCTGACGCCCGCTTCATGCGCCGCGCCATCGAGCTGGCCTGGCGCGGTTGGGGCTGGACGAACCCGAACCCGCTGGTAGGCTGCGTGCTCGTGCGCGACGGCCGCATCATCGGCGAGGGCTGGCACGAGAAGTGCGGTCAGGCGCACGCCGAGCGCAACGCGCTTGCCGACTGCGCGCGCCGAGCCGCTGAAGAGCCGGCTGGCGAAAGATGCGCCGATACCGCACCGAACGCCGACCCCGCCCGCGGCCATGCGCGCGGAGCGACGGCCTACGTGACGCTCGAGCCGTGCTGCCACACCGGCAAGCAGCCCCCGTGCACCGAGGCGCTCATCGCCGCCGGCGTTGCGCGCGTGGTGGTGGGCAGCCGCGACCCGAATCCGCTGGTTGCGGGCAAGGGGTCGGCTAAGCTGCGCGAAGCCGGCATCCGCGTGGACGAAGACGCGCTGCGCGCCGAATGCGACGAGCTCAATCCCATCTTCTTCCGCTTCATCAGCCGCAAAACCCCGTACGTGGTGGCGAAATGGGCCATGAGCGCCGACGGCAAGATCGCCTGCGCATCGGGCGATGCACGCTGGGTGAGCGGCCCCGAATCTCGCCGCGACACCCACGAGCTGCGCCATCGCCTTGCCGCCATCGCCGTGGGCATCGACACGGTGCTCGCCGACGACCCGCTGCTCACCTGCCGTCGCCAGGACGAACCCGGCAACCAACCGCTGCGCGTGGTGCTCGATTCGCGCCTGCGCATCCCCGAGGATTGCACGCTCGTACGCTCATGCGCACAAGGCGAGGCCCCGCTTGCGGTTGCCACCTGCGCCAGCGTGGACGACCCCGCAACCAATGCCGGCGCGAAGGCCCAACGCCTGCACGCGCGGGGCGTGGAGGTGCTGCACGTCCCGCAAGACGCCGTCGGCCACGTTGCGGTTCGGCCGTTGCTGCGCGCGCTGGGCGAGAAGGGCATCGACTCGCTGCTCGTCGAGGGCGGGTCGGGCATCCACGGCGCCTTCTTCGACGAGGGCGCGGTAGACGAGGTCGTGGTCTACCTTGCCCCGAAGGTGGTCGGCGGCGCCGATGCGCCAGGGCCCGTCGCAGGCGCAGGTGCCGCGAAGATGGCCGAAGCCACGGCGCTGGGCCGCCCGAGGGCCCACGCGCTCGGCGGCGACCTGAAGATCACGTTCGCGGCATCGGGCGCGGCCCGCGTGGCCGATCGCACCCCCGCTTCGCGCAACGCGCTCGGCGCGGCGGCCACGACGCAAGGAGGCGGATCATGTTCACCGGCATCGTAGAGGAGACGGGGCGCGTGACAAGCGTCCCCGCGGCAGGACGCGCGGGCCGGCTGGCCATCAAAGCATCCCGCGTGCTCGAGGGCACGCGCATAGGCGACAGCATCGCCGTCAACGGCGTGTGCCTCACCGCCACCGAGCTGCTGCCCGACGGCTTCGCCGCCGACGTGATGCCGCAGACGCTTTCGCACTCCAACCTGGGCGCGCTACGCGCAGGCAGCCCCGTGAACCTGGAGCGGGCCATGGCGGCCGACGGCCGCTTCGGCGGGCACATCGTCTCCGGGCACATCGACGGCACCGGTACCGTGCGCCGCGTGCGCCGCGACCAGAACGCCGTCCGCTTCACCATCGGCGCGCCCGCCGGCATCATGGCGCTCATCGTGGCGCAAGGGTCCATCACCGTCGACGGCATCAGCTTGACGGTGGCCGACCTCTACGACGACGCGTTCGAGGTTTCGGTCATCCCGCACACGGCCGCCGAAACCACATTGGGCTCGCACCGCCCCGGCAGCACGGTGAACCTGGAGAACGATGTGGTGGGCAAGTACGTGCAACGATTGCTGTACAACAGGAACCGGAACACCGAGGAACCGGACGCAGAGCATGCGGGTAAGCCGGCTTCCGCGCCCCTGACCTTGGAATACCTTGCCGCAAACGGCTTCTAGCACAGCGGCATCGACCTCTTCCCTATCCCGTAACCCTATCCGAAAGGACGAACCTATGAGCATGAACACCATCCCCGAAGCGCTCGACGAGCTGCGCGCCGGCCACGTCATCATCGTGGTGGACGACCCCGACCGCGAGAACGAAGGCGACATGATCTGCGCTGCAGAGTTCGCCACCCAGGCCAACGTCAACCTCATGGCCAGCGTGGCCAAGGGCCTCATCTGCATGCCGATGAGCCGCGATTTGGCGCACAAGCTCAGCCTTGAGCAGATGGTCTCCGAGAACACCGACAACCACGAGACCGCCTTCACCGTCAGCATCGACCATGTGAGCACCACCACGGGCATCTCCGCGGCCGAGCGCTCCATCACCGCGCTCAAATGCGTGGACGACGACGCCAAGCCCGGCGACTTCCGCCGCCCCGGCCATATGTTCCCCCTTGTTGCCAAGCCCGGCGGCGTGCTCGAGCGCAACGGCCACACCGAGGCCACCGTCGACCTCATGCGCCATGCGGGCATGAAGCAGTGCGGCCTGTGCTGCGAGATCATGCGCGAGGACGGCACCATGATGCGCACGAGCGAGCTGCTCGAGCTGGCGCACGAGCACAACCTGGTGATCGTGTCCATCAAGCAGCTGCAGGACTGGTGCCGCATGCACGACAACCACATGCACGAGCAGGCAAGCGTGCAGCTGCCCTGCGAGTACGGCACGTTCCAGGCGCACGGCTTCGTGAACGACATCACGGGCGAGGAGCACGTGGCCCTGGTGAAGGGCGATCTGGGCGACGGACGCGACGTGCTGTGCCGCGTTCACTCCGAATGCCTGACCGGCGACGTGTTCGGCTCGAAGCGCTGCGACTGCGGCGAGCAGCTGCATGCCGCCCTTGCCGCCATCGAGGCCGAGGGGCGCGGCGTGCTGCTGTACATGCGCCAGGAAGGCCGCGGCATCGGGCTGATGAACAAGCTGCGCGCCTACGAGCTACAGGAGCAGGGCATGGACACCGTGGAGGCCAACGAGGCGCTCGGATTCGCTCCTGACCTGCGCGAATACTGGAGCGGTGCGCAGATTCTGCGCAACCTGGGCTGCAAGTCGCTGCGCCTGCTCACCAACAACCCCGATAAGGTATACGGCCTTTCCGGCTTCAGCCTGGAGATCTCCGAGCGCGTGCCCATCGAAATCGCGCCCCAGGAGCACGACCGCCGCTACCTGCAGACCAAGGCGCACCGCATGGGGCACCTGCTCGAGCACGTGGAAGACTAACCGATTCGTACAGAAAAGCGTTGCACCAAGTTCGTACAACAGAAAGGAGCCATCATGGCCGTCAACATCATCGAAGGCAAGGTAATCAACGAAGGCATGAAGGTGGGCATCGTGTGCGCCCGCTTCAACGAGTTCATCACGTCGAAGCTGCTCGGCGGCGCGCTTGACGCGCTGCGCCGTCACGACGTGCCGGAGGAGGCCGTCACCGTGGCCTGGGTTCCCGGCGCGTTCGAGATCCCCGTGGTGGCTCAGCGCATGGCGCAAAGCGGCAAGTTCGATGCCGTCATCTGCTTGGGCGCGGTCATCCGCGGCGCCACCTCGCATTACGACGTGGTGTGCAACGAGGTGTCGAAGGGCATCGCGCAGGTGCAGCTGGCAACGGGCACGCCGGTGATGATGGGCGTGCTGACCGTCGACACCATCGAGCAGGCCATCGAGCGTGCGGGCACCAAGGCCGGCAACAAGGGCTTCGAGTGCGGCGTCGGCGCCATCGAGATGGTCAACGTCCTGCGTCAGCTGTAGTCAGGGCCGCACCGTCTTCGCCAGCCCGCCGATACAGGGCGAACCCGCCGAAAGCGGCACATCGACCCCCGCACCTTTCGTGAACGTCCCCGCACGCCCCCGGCGCGCGGGGACGTTTTTTGCTAGACTGGGATGCATTATGACTAACGAAAACGCTTCCCAAACCGCTGCAAACAACGCTTCGAATCCCGAGAATCCGCAGGTCACCGGCAACAGCCAACGCAAAATCGCCTGCATTATCTCCTGGATCGCCGTCATCGCCATGCTGGTGCTCATCTTCTTCATGTCCAGCAGGACGGGCAATCAGATAGACACCGGAACCGGCATCTTCTCCATGGTCAAGCAATGGCTAGCCACGCAAGCTGCCGCCTTGTTCGGGCACGAGGCCGACGTAAGCCCCGTCGGGCACTTCTGCGAGTATCTGGTGCTCGGTGCGGCGCTATGCAACGCTGCAAGGTTCCACCTGAAGCCGCAAGGACCTGCCGGCGCGTTGTTGGTGGCAAAGCCCATTGACGCGCTGTCGAAGTGGGCGCCCGTCGTTGCCGCGGCGCTCTCGAGCGTATACGGCGTCACCGACGAGTTCCACCAGATATTCACCCCCGGCCGCAGCTGCGACCCTATGGATTGGCTGGTGGACACCATAGCCGCCGCCCTTGGCGCGCTCATCTGCTACTTGGCGCTCAAGGCTCTGCGGGCAAGAAGGTAACGCAAACGAAACGGCCCGGGATCGAACGATCCTGGGCCGTCGTGTATTCAGGGTTGAAATCGATACGCCGGCGCAAACCCCCGCGATTCCGCGCTGCCCGCATCAAGATGAACACGGCATCGCGCTGACGCGCAGCGTGAACCACGCGACCTCGCAGCTCTGCACCCGAAGGTGAACGCCGCCATGACGCTCTAGCGCAGAACCTGCAAAGCCGCGGGCAGCGCCTCCACGTCGAACGTACGGGCCTCAATGCGCTCGCCGTCCACCTGGGCCGCGGGCACCTCGTCGAACTCCACGTGCACCTTGCGCGCCTGATGCAGCTCCATGCACCCAAGGCGCGTGTGGTTGCCGCCCTTTGCCATCAGGAAGATGGCCGCCGCGCCCGCGGGCGTGATGGGCGGATGGCTGATGCACACATCGAGCAGCCCGTCGTCAAGCCGGGCGTCGGGGCAGATGCGGAACCCGCCGCCGTAATAGGGCCCCATCTGCACCGCGAACGTGATGGACTTGCCCTCCATCACAGGGCCGTCGTCAAGCTGCAGACGGTATTCACGCTGGTCAAGGTGATGGAACAGCTGGTCGAAACCGCTTGCCATGTACAGCGCAGCCCCATGCCTGCCCGTGCGCTTGCGGCGCTCCATGGTGTCGAGCGCGATGGCGGCATCCAAGCCGAACGACAACGTTTCGGCGAAGAAGCTCCCGTTCACGCGCCCCACATCGACAGGTTGCGGGCACGCCGACAGCAGCAGATCGCACGCGCGATCGACCTTCTCCGGCACTCCCAGCGTGCGCGCGTAATCGTTACCGGACCCCACGGGGATGACGCCGAGCTGCGGGCGATCGCCCGCCGGACGCGTCATCAGGCCGTTCACCACTTCATGGATAAGACCGTCGCCGCCGAGCGCCACCACCGTCCGCGCGCCCTGCGCGCCCTCGGCGATGGCGCACGCATGGCGCGGGCCCGCGGTTCGAGCAACGGTGACCGCATCTTCGCCGAGCACCGCACGCAGGTTCGCCGCCGCCTTATCAGCAGCAGCGGCCCCTGCCCCGCTTTGCGCGGCGGGGTTGGCGATCAACAGGATATGCCCCAGGGAGCTATTCACCCTGCTCCTCGCGAGTCCACAGGCCCGTTTTGCCGCCGTCCTTCAACAGCAGGCGCACGTCCATGATCTCCATGCCGCGGTCGACCGCCTTGCACATGTCGTAGATGGTCAGGCACGCCACGCTTGCGGCGGTAAGCGCCTCCATCTCGATGCCGGTCTTGCCCGTGACGCCCGTGGTGGTGGTCACATGGATGCCCACGCGGCCGTCCTCGCGCTCGCCTGCGTGCACCGGCTCGCACTCCACCTTCGCCTTGGTGATGTTGAGCGGATGGCACATGGGGATGAGCGTGCTGGTCTGCTTGGCGGCCATGACGCCCGCCACGCGCGCGCATGCCAGGACGTCGCCCTTGGCCGCCTTGCCCTCCACGATAAGCGCCAGCGTATCGGGGTGCATGCTGATGAAGCCCTCGGCCACGGCCACGCGCTTGGTGATGTCCTTCTCGGACACATCGACCATGCGCACATCGCCCTTCTCATCGATATGCGTCAAATGCTGCTGCTCGGTCATATTCGCTCTCCTTAAATCAAATATCCCTATCCACCGATTTGGCTCATGCGGCGTTCGGTGCCGGTGATGTCGTCGTGATCGTCGGGCTTCGCGCCGATGGCGGTGCGGAACGCATCGGCCAAATCCCGATCGATCTGCTCCTCAGGCTTGCCGCTACGCAGGATGCCGCGGATGTCGTATTCACGGTCGCTGAACAGGCACGGGCGCAGCTTTCCGTCCGCCGTAAGGCGCATGCGGTTGCATTCGCCGCAGAAATGCCTGCTCATAGGGCTGATGAAGCCGACAGTGCCCTTCGCCCCGGGGAACTCGAAGTAGCGCGCGGGCCCCCAGCCGAGCGGCTGATGCTTACCGGCGGGCACCAGCTCGGGCAGGCCCTCGGCACGCGCCTGGCGGTTGATGATCTCGAACAGCTCCTCGCAGCTGATCACATCATCGGGACCCCAGCCGCAGCCGTTAGCCCCCGAGCTTTCGCCCACGGGCATGTACTCGATGAAGCGGACGTGCAGCGGGCGATCGATGGAAAGCTTCGCGAAGGCCAGGTAATCCTGATGCAGCTGGCGCACCGCGACCGCATTGATCTTCACGGGGTTGAACCCGGCGGCCAACGCGGCGTCGATGCCGTCGAGGGCCTCCTGCAGATACCCGCGGCGCGTGATGGCATGGAACTGCTCGGCATCGAGCGTGTCAAGCGAGATGTTCACGCGAGAAAGCCCCGCTTGGCGCAGCTTGTCGGCCATGCGCGGCAGCAGCACGCCGTTGGTGGTGAGCGAGATGTTCTTGATGCCGGGCATGTCGTTGATATCGCGCATCAGGTCGACCACGCCCTTGCGCACCAACGGCTCGCCGCCGGTCAAGCGCACGCTTTTGATGCCCAGGTTCGAGAACACGCGAACCACATGCGCGATCTCCTCGATGCGCAGGATATCGGTATGGCACATGGACTGCACGCCCTCTTCCGGCATGCAGTAGATGCAACGATAGTTGCAACGGTCCGTCAACGATATACGCAGGTAATCGATGGTGCGGCCGTGTCCGTCCTTCATGAGGTCCCCTCTCGTTTCAGAATCCCCAGTGTACCACGGGCGAGGCGAATGTATCCGGCTCGGTAGCAATTACCCCACCGAACCAGCAAACCCGTTCGCCGAAAACTTCTTGCATCGCGTCGGATCAGCGCTGCACCAGATACAGCTTGTCATCGGGGATGCGGATCCACAACTCCTCGCCCTCGTGCGGCAGAAGCGCGGCATCCGTCTTCAGCTTGTCAACGCGCCAGAACAGGTGCTGGTGCAGGTACTTCATCTCGTCCTCGGTGCGCTCGACCGCCGGCGCAGCCTCGGGGCTGCGATCCAAAAAGCCCAGCAGCGCCGTGCGCTCGAAGCGCGAGTCGCTCACGCGGTCCACGCGCATGCGGAAGCAGTTGCGCCCCGGGCCGTCGGCGCGTTGCAGGTAAAACGCACGCACACCCAGGCATTTGACGCCCTCGGGCACCTCGGCGGCCGTCTCCACCTGCACGCCCCACTTCGGCAGCCATACCGTGTGCGGCCCGCGACGCTGCGCCGGCGTGGCGTTCTTGCAGCCCGACAGCTTGATACCCGCCTGGCTTTGCGGACGGTTCACCAGGTCATCGCCCGTGCCCATCTCCATGATGTGACCGGATTCCACCACGGCGATGCGGTCGCAGAAGCGCAGCGCTTCGTCGATGTCGTGCGACACGTACAGGATGGTGCCGCGGAACGCGTCGAACAGGCTGACCAGGTTCTGCTCCAGAACGCTTTTCAGGTGCGCATCGAGCGCGGAGAACGGCTCGTCGAGCATGAGGATGCCCGGGCGCGCCGCGAGCATGCGAGCAAGCGCCACGCGCTGCTGCTGGCCGCCGGAGAGCTGCACGGGATAGCGCTTCTCGAAGCCCGACAGGCCGAAGCGCTTGAGCTCGGCCTGCACCATGGCGTCGCGGTCGGCCGGCGACACGTCCTTGGCGATGCCCGCCGCCACGTTCTGCGCCACGGTCAGGTTGGGGAACAGCATGTAGTTCTGGAACAGCAAAGCGGTTTTGCGCTGTTGCGGCGAAAGGTCCACGCGCGCCTTCTTGCCAGGGGCGCGGTCGAAGAACACCGTGCCGTTGACCACGATCTTGCCAGAATCGGGACGCTCGATGCCGGCGATGGAGCGCATGGTCAGGCTTTTCCCGCACCCCGACGCGCCCAACAGCCCCAGCGTCTCGTCCCCCGCCGAGAACCGCGCCTGCAGCTGGAACCCTTTGAACTTCTTCTCGATGTCTACTTCAAGGCTCATGCTTTACTCCGAACGCTTGCGATACTTGGTGGTGTGACCGCTCCATAGGTTGATGAACACGATGACCACCAGGGAGAACACGATGATGACGCCCGTCCAGAACCAGGCGACGTCGCTGTTGCCGTTCATCCACTCGAAGTAGATGGCGATAGGGATGGTGCGCGTGATGCCCACGTAGTTGCCCGCCATGAACAGCGTGGCGCCGAACTCGCCCAAGGCGCGCGCGAACGCCAGCACCATGCCGGCCGCGATGCTCGACCACGACAGCGGCAGCATCAGGCGCACGAAGATCTTCGCGTTGCTCCATCCCAGCGTGCGGGCGGCGTCGAGCATGTTGCGGTCAAGGCTCTCGAACGCGCCGAGCGCGTTGCGGTACATAAGCGGGAACGCCACCACCACCGCGGCGATGACGCACGCCGTTGGGCTGAAGATGAGCGGGAAGCCCGTCTCTATCCAGAAGCGGCCGAACGCCGTGTTCGAGCCACAGATGAACAGCAGGATGAAGCCGCACACGGTAGGCGGCAGCACCATGGGGATGGTGAAGATGGCGTCGAAGATGCTCTTCGCGCGCGAGCTGAGGTTCAGGCAGAAGTACGCCGCCAACAAGCCCAGGATGACGATGAACACGATGGCGATGCCCGTGGTGCGCAGACTCACCCACAAAGGGCTCCAATCCAGGTTCTGCAGGAACTCGCCCGCCGCAGCCAGGCCCGTTGCCTTCGCGACGATGCTCACCTGGTCGGCCGGCACGATAACGCCGAAATCGGCGAAGGAGGGCTTGGCGTAGTTCGCGTTCTCGCTGTCGGTGATGTCGCTGCCGTCAACCCCGATGGCCAGCACGTAAGCCTTGCCCGAGATCTCCTGGTCGAACATAAGGCGCACGGCGCCCAGGTCGTAGGTTTGCTGCGTGGTGAAATGCCACGCGGAGATGCCGCTTAGGGGCACCGAACCCGACGACTGGCCCGCATCGAGCGCGCAGAACAGCTGCTTGAGCTGCGTTTGCGCCTGCGCATCCTCAAGGTCGAGCGAAAGCTGCTGGGCCATGGCGGGCGGGATGTAGGCCACCACCTGGTCGTTCACCGCGATCAGCTGCGCCGCCTGCCCGACCCCTTGGCCGATCAGGTACGCGTAGCCGCGGTACTCGCCGTCGATGCTGCGGTTGGAGCCCTTCTGCGCACGCGAGAAATCGCTTATCGCAAAACTGCTGCCCTCGAGCGCCGCCGCATCGCCGTCTTTGGACACCTGCACCGCCGACGTATCCACGTCGCCAGCAGTTTGCGCATCGGAATCCGAAGAGGCGGCTGCCGGCTTCGCGCTTACCGCGGGCGTGTCCACATCGCCCAGCGCGTCGTCGGCAAGCGCCACGGCCGGCGCGCACAACGCCAGCGCCGCCGTCACAGCAAGGCTTGCGATAAGCCTTTTCGCACGTTTTCCCTGTTTCGTCATATATCCCGTCCTTGGACGCGGTAAGGGGATGGGGCCGAATCGTCCCCATCCCCTTGCTCGGTTCGCTTATCTGCTATGCGGTTCCAAGCGCGGCGCTTACGCCAGCTCGAAGCCCCACTTCTGCCAGATCTCCTGGGCCTTGTCGCTGCTCAAGCACCAATCCAGGAACTCTTGGGTGGCAGCGGCGTTCTTGCTCTCGGAGGTGACGGCGCCAGGGTACACGATGTTCTTATGCGTGTTGGCCGGCACGGTGCCGACGATCTGCACGCCGCCGAAGCGGTACACGTCGGAGGTGTACACGAAAGCGACGTCGACGTCGCCGGACTGGGCATGCTTGCACACGTTGCCCACGGAGGTGTCGGTGACCACCTTATGGCCGGCATCGACGAAGGCCTGGTAGCTGCCGCCCTTGCCGGAGATGTCCTTGCCGGTCTTGCCCTCGTCGGAGGCGGCGGGGGTGTACACGCCTACCGTGGACAGGGACTGGGCGGCATAGTTGCCGGCGGGCACGGAGTCGTCGCCCACGCAGATGGAGTACTTGCCGGCGGCGATGTCGTCAAGGGTGACGTCCTTGATGTCGGCGCCTTCCTTGGAGACCATGACCAGGTCGTTCTTGAACATGTCGACGCGGGTGGAGGAGTCGACGTAGCCCTTCTCCACAGCGGTGTCCATAGAGCCCTTCGAGGCGCTGATCAGCAGGTCGGCGGAGGAACCGGCACCCAACATCTCGTTAAGCTCACCGGAGGCCTTGTACTGCGTGTCGGCGAAGGACACGTTGTCATGGCCGTCGGCGATGTAGGCGGCCTGGACCTCTTCCATTGCCTTGGACAGGGAGTTGGCCGCGAACACCTGCAGCTCGACCTGCTCCTTGTTGTTGTCGGCGGACTGCTCGGCGACGGAATCGCTCTTCTGCTCGGTGGAGCCGCCGTTGGACGAGCAGCCGATCAAAGCGAAGGCTCCGACCATAGCGAACGCGCATACGGCCGCGACCACGATGCGAAGTTGCTTCTTCATGTCTTCCCTTTCTTTTGCGATGAGATCATCCCTCTTTGTACGCAACAGCGAACAATTCGTTGCTGGTCGTTATACTATTCTCACCTTCGTATGTTAGTCAATTGACAATAATCCGCTTTCGTGAATTATTTCGCTACTTGAATACTCGGAAATGGGAACAAGGCAGATGATGGCAAATAGACCGGGAACGCGAAACGGTGCCCGGCAAGCCGAAGAACAGCCCGAACACCGGCCCCAACGCCGACGCCGGGCGGATCTGCACGATGTCGTTGAACTGCGGAACCGCCAGAAAGCCTTCAAGAACCGCCAGGTACACGACGAAGCAGGCGGCGAACACGCTCAACGACCGCTTCCAGCCAGGCCGCAATGGCGCCTGCAGGGCTTCTGACGCAACGGAAGCTACCGGCGCGTGCCCGACATCGCGAACAGCAGTTGCGGGCATTTCATTATGTTCCGGTCGATCCGATTCCATGGTGTCGCACCTCCCGCATCCGTTCGCTCGAAACGCCATCCAGATTCGTTCGCCCTTACTATAACGAATGTCGCCGGCGCAGAAGAAGGCGAACCGAGACGCGGCATAAAAGCCATCACCAGCGAAACGAACGCCGAATGCCCGAGAAGCCGCCGCGAGCGAAAAGGCAAGCCGCCTACGCCCGCCGATGCGGTGGACGCGAGAGCCGCAGCCCCCGGCAACCGGCAGGATGCCCGATCTTCGCCGGATCGCAATAGCATCCGCAAGCCCGCCCACCTGTCGCGGCAGGGCGCTACGACAACGAGGCGATCGCCTCAGGAATGGCGGCCACCACGTCTTCAGCGGTTACGCAAATGCTGGTCAGGCGCTTTGCCGCCGCCCGCGCCGCCCGCGCGTGCAGCGCCGAAGCAAGCACGCACGCGTCTACCGGGGCCAAACCCTGCGCAAGCAGCGCCGCGGCCATGCCGGCAAGGACATCGCCCGTTCCCGCCTTCGCCAAGGCAGAGGTTCCATCCGACATGCGCACGATGGTTTCACCGTCAGATATATAGGTAACGGGGCCTTTCACCATGGCTGTCACGCCATAAGCTTGCGAAAGCAACAACGCCAACTGCGCCGGGTCGTCGGTAGGCAGGGCCAGCGGAGCGGCAAGGCGTGCAGCTTCTCCCGCGTGCGGCGTGACGACCGTGGGCAAGCCGTCGATGAATCGGCGGCGCAGCAGCAGGCGGCCTTCGGGAGCGGTCAGCGCGTCAAGACCGCCGCCGTCGACAAGCACCGCAGCGGCCGCGCCCTCGAGAACGGTGCAGGTCAGCTGGGCGGAAAGAGGATCGGCGGCATCGAGGCCGCTGCCGACGAGGAACGCCAGCGGATGACGGGGTGCCACGGGGCCAAGCGCTTTCGGGCGCGGCGCCGCATGCACCGGACGGCTCGATCGACATGCGCGATACGCGCCCGCCCGCCCGTCCGAGCTTGCGGGCGCAGCCTGAACCGCGGCAGGGCCGCCAGCGATGCTCCCCCGTTCATCAGAATCAAGCTGCGCGTACGCCGCCAGCTCGTCCCACGCGCGCACCACAAGCGACGGGCTTGCCGCGCGCACCGCCGCGACGGATTCGGGCGAGCAGGCAACTTCGGTATACCCCGCGCCCATGCGCTGCGAGGCAACCGCCGCAAGACATGCGGCGCCTGGATAGTCGGCGCAACCGGCGATCAGCGTCAACTTGCCGCGCGAATACTTGTTCGCCAGGTCGTCAGGCCACGGAAGCAATGCCGCCACCTGCTCCAACGTATACTTCTTCGCTCGCTGCATCCGTCCTCCATTCGCCAAGCGCTACGCACGCATATGCTCGCATCCAGTGTACTCCAACCACGTAAGAGCGAAGTAAAACATGGCGTTCGCCACCGCAAGCAGGAAGCCCGGCGACAACGCGCAAACCGCAACACCACCCCAAGCACAAGCGCGACCGCATCAATCGTCAGGGAAAACCGAGCCCCCCAGCGCGCCAGACCCCCCAGCATGCGCCAGAGCCCCCAGCACGCGCCGGGCCCCACCAGCGCGCGCTAGGCCCCCGAGCGTGCCAGACCCCACCAGTGCATGCCAGAGCCCCCGGCGCGCCAGACCCCCCCAGCATGCACCGGGACGAAAACCTGGTGGGTTCGCCGCCCGCCATGTTCTGGCGAGCCGAGCCCCCAGCGCGCGCCGGGACGAAAACCAGGCTCCAGAGCGTCAACCGAGCCAAGCATCGGACTTCGGATCGTTAATCTAGCTAAGCGGCGAGTTCCCAGAGCATTAGCCGGACCAAGCAGCGAGTTCCCGCAGCGAAAAATCGTCAATTTTGTCCAGCCGTGGTCAAAACGAACGATTTTTCGCAGCCTCAAGGCCAAAACACGCGATTATTTGCGCTACCGGAAAGCCCATACGCGAACAACCGGTAAAAACGTCCATTTCTCACTTCCGAGACCGCGAAAAACCGTCAGTTTTGACCGCCAGCGACCAAAACCGACGGTTTTTCGCATCGCCCACCCCATGCTCAACAAGCAGCGCTCCCGTCATCGATCTCGGTGATGGACGGCTTCTTCGCCAGGCTTAAGAACACTGATAACGGGAATCGGGTTCTACCACCATCGCGACTGGTCCGACGTGACGATTCCCGAATTCTGCCGCATTCTAATGCCTACCCCAGGCATTAGAATGAGCGAAGGCCGAAGGAGAAGCTGGGCTGGCCGAGCCCAATGCGACACTGCAGGAGCCTGTGGCCGGCTGCATAACCGGTCCGAAGAAATGCCCGCATACCCATATCACAACTATCTTACGCAAACCTTGTCGATTCCTTACGTAAACCTTGCCGACCCCTTCCCTGACCCTTACCAAAACCTTCCCCATTCCTTGCACTGCAAAATTGTCGTTCTACCTGGGGAAATACTCTGATACCTTAAATCGCATGACCATTGTGATCTCACATATTTCAGCAATCGAGTACTGGCTTGCGCACGAATCGCTCAAGCCCAAGGCCACGTCCGCCCATGCAGCAACCGAACTCCCGTCCGCGAGTCCCACCATCGATGACCGCCGCCGCGCCGAGCAGCTTCTAAAAGAGTGCGCCAGCATCCCGTTGCATATCGCTGCCACGAAACCGCTCCATAACAGCACGCGCTTCCGCTGCCACGTTTGGTCCCCGCCCGTAGCACGGGCGCTCTACAGAATCGCGGATGGCGTTTACGTTTGCTCTCCCGAACTCGCCTTCGTCCAATCGGCGGCTACGCTCGACAAGATCGATACCGTGCGTTTAGGGTGCGAATTGTGCGCAACGTATTCCATCGACCGCCATGCACGCGGAGGGTTCTTTCAGCGCAATGCCATCACCACGCGCGAAAAGCTCGGCGCGGTCGTTCGCGAAAACCAGGGGGCAAACGGGATCAAAACCGCGCGATGGGCGCTCGATCACGTGCTCAACCGATCAGCGTCGCCTGCCGAAACGAAAGTTGCGCTCGCTCTTACGCTCCCCTGCAAAATCGGCGGAATGGGACTCCCCCAGCCTTCGCTGAACCGCTTCATCCCGCTCAACGCAGCAGAACAAAAGGCGCTCAATAGAAGCTATTTCCTTTGCGACCTCTATTGGGAGCAAGCAAAGCTCGCTATTGAGTACGACAGCGATGCCGAGCACTCCGGATCCGAGCGCATCGCCTCGGATGCCGCACGAAGGAATGCGCTGCTCCGCCTGGGAATCACGGTCATCACCGTGGGAAACCAGACGTTTCGCGACAGGTCGGAATTCAAAAGGGTCGGCGCAACCGTCGCGCGGCTTCTCGGAACGCGCATCAGGCCGAGGAACGAACACTATGACCGTCGGCAAATCGAGCTTCGCAAGCGTCTGAGCAGCCAACCGATTTGGGAAAGCGCCCGTTATAGCGAGTAGCGCCAACATGCGCCGCTTTCGCATTCGACGCGCGAGGCACAGCGTAGGTCGCCTACAGCGAATCCGGCAGGCAAGGGCACTGCCGCGCCCAACGGGCATCCATCTGCCGCAACCATCAAGCGCGAAAACGAAACTGCCGCAGCGAACGGTCCCCGCTCAGCAAACGAACGAACACGCCGGGGTGACGGATTCGCAAATTCGCCCAGACAAGATCCGTTCATTTTGTCCCTCAGCGGCCAAAATGAACGGATCTTCGCCACTGAGTAGGCCAAAAGAAACGATTATTCGCGCCGCGCCCCCCATTCGCACGAAATACCGTCCAAATTGTCCATCCCGCGCCTCAGAAAACGCGAAGAATCGCTCGTTATGTCCCACAGGGGTCAAAACGAGCGATTCTTCGCAATTCACACCCCGCGGCCAACATACGCCCCGCTTCGCGCCAGCGTTCAACTTGCGAGAAGCGGCCACCGAGCCTGGCGCAGCCGCTAATCGGCCTCCCCCCTGCGCATCGCGGATCATGCCCATGGCCGAATGCGCATCGGGCACCTGGGGCTGCGCGGGCGCAGGCGCTGCCGCATCCAGGTCGTCGAGCATGGTGCGCGCCTCCTTGAACTGGCGCGCCAGCTCCTCCATAGGGTCGCGCGGCCGCTAATCGGCCTCCCCCTGCGCATCGCGGACCATGCCCATGGCCGAATGCGCATCGGGCACCTGGGGCTGCGCGGGCGCAGGCGCTGCCGCATCCAGGTCGTCGAGCATGGTGCGCGCCTCCTTGAACTGACGCGCCAGCTCCTCCATCGGGTCGCGCCGCTCCTGCTGCGCGCGCACCGACCCCTCGGTGATGGCCATGGCGCACGCCACCGCATCGGTGTGTGTGTACGACAGCGAAAGCGGCAGCTCGCGCACGCCGAGCGCCTGCGCCACCTGCTTGGCGCAGCCGGTGAGCACGGCGTACGGGCGGCCCTTCGACGTACGGCGCACTTCCACATCGCGCACGCCAAGGCCCTGGGAAAAGCCCGTGCCCAGCGCCTTGAGCACCGCCTCCTTCGCCGCGAAGCGCGTGGCGTAATGGACGGCCGGCTGCGCGGTGGCATCGCAATAGCGGCGCTCCTCGGCGCTGAACACCTTGCGCGCGAACGCGGGGGACCGCTTGAGGATCTTGCGCATGCGCTCGATCTCCACGATGTCCACGCCAAGGCCCACGGCCCCCTCAACGGCGCCGAACGCGGCTTCCACCTGCGACGATGCGCTGTCCTGCCGGCCCTCGCCCGCTACTTTCGCGTCCTCGACCACAAGCGACCTCCCTGTAAAGCAAGCGGGCGCCCGAACGGCGCCCGCACCAACGTTGCCCTTATTGTACGCGAACCTACTCCACCGTCACGCTTTTCGCCAGATTGCGCGGCTGATCGACATCGCAGCCGCGGGCCACGGCGATGGCGCGCGCGAGCAGCTGCAGCGGCACGCTGGCCGTGATGGCCGAGAACGCGTCGCGCACCTTCGGGATGTAGATGACGTGATCGGCGTGCTTGCGGATCTCCTCGTCGCCCTCGGTGGCGATAGCCACCACCATGGCACCGCGCGCCTTGCTCTCCTGCAGGTTGGACACCAGCTTGTCGTAGACGGGGCTTTTCGTCGCCACGGCGATGACGGGGAAGCCCTCGTCGATCAGCGCAATGGGGCCGTGCTTCATCTCGCCCGCCGGATAGGACTCGGCGTGCAGGTAGCTGATCTCCTTGAGCTTGAGGGCGCCCTCGCGGCTGACCGCCGCGCCCATACCACGGCCCACGAACAGCGCGCTGCGGGCGTCCTTGCACGCCTGCGCGGCCTCCTCGACCGCCGGGCCGCACTCGGCCAGGATGCGTTCTACCTGCTCGGCGGTGTCGGCGAGCTCACGGAACAGCAGGCGGATCTGGTTCATCTTCAACTTGCCCTTGACCTGCGCCAACAGCATGGCAAGCAACGTGAGCGAGACCACTTGGCCCAGGAACGACTTCGTGGAGGCCACGGCGATCTCCTTGTTAGCCTTCGTGTAGATGACGCCGTCGGACTCGCGCGCCACGGGGCTGCCCACCACGTTGGTGATGCCGAACACGCGCGCGCCCTTCACGCGGGCATCGCGGATGGCCGCCAGCGTGTCGGCCGTTTCGCCGGACTGGGACACCGCCACCACGAGCGTGGTGGGCGTGATGATGGGGTTGCGGTAGCGGAACTCGCTTGCGACCTCGCATTCGCAGGGGATGCGCACCCAGCCCTCGATGAGGTTCTTCGCAATGAGGCCGGCGTGGTAGCTGGTGCCGCACGCGATGATGTAAACGCGATCGATGAGGTTGAGCTCCTCCACGGAAAGGTCCAGCTCATCGATGGAAAGGGCGCCGCCCACCAGACGGCCCGCCAGCGTATCGCGGATGACGCGCGGCTGCTCGTGGATCTCCTTGAGCATGAAGTCGGGGTATCCGCCCTTCTCGGCCACGTCGAGGTTCCAGTCAACGTGCGTGACCTTGGGGCTCTCGATGACCTGGCCGGCGGCGGTGTAGTACGTCACGCCCTCGGGCGTGAGCTTGGCCAGCTCGCCGTCGTTCATGACCACCACGTCGCGCGTGGCGTCGATCATGGCGATGATGTCGCTGGCAACATAGGCGCCCTCGGCGCCCTGGCCCACCACCAGCGGAGAATCCTTGCGCGTGGCCACGATGGTGCCCGGCTCGTCGGCGGACACGACGGCCAGCGCGTACGCGCCCACCAAACGCTCGCTTGCGGCACGGACGGCGGACAGCAGGTCGGGCGCGCCGTCGCGCAGCGCCTGCTCGATCAGATGCGGCACCACCTCGGTGTCGGTGTCGCTGGTGAAGGCATGCCCCGCGGCCTGCAGCTCCTCGCGCAGGTCGGCGAAGTTCTCGATGATGCCGTTGTGCACCACGGCGATGCGGCCGTCGCAGCTGGTGTGCGGATGGGCGTTGGCCTCGCTCGGGCGGCCGTGGGTTGCCCAGCGCGTGTGACCGATGCCGCACGCGCCCTCGAAGTTGAAATGCCCCAGCGTGTGCGCAAGGCTGGAAACCTTGCCCTTGCGGTGCACCACCTCGAGCTTGCCGTCCTGGTAAATGGCCACTCCGGCGCTATCGTAGCCGCGATACTCAAGGCGCGACAGGCCCTCGATCAGGATGCCTTGCGCCGGGCGCGTGCCCGTGAAACCGACGATTCCGCACATGCGATTGCTCCTCACAGGTAGGTTGCGGCCCGAAGGCACCGCACGGCAGGCGCGAACGCTCAAAGCCGAGCTATACGGTCGGGCTTTCCATCGCGTACATGGTAGGGCAGCATCCGGCGGGCGCGCCAAGGCTGCAGACAATCTCTAACGCGCCCGCCGTTCATCCCGCGCACAGCGCCGTTCGCAGCAAGCACATGCGCAACGACGCAGCGTCACCCCTCCCCGAAAGCGCCAGCTTCACTTCACTCGCAGGTAGCGGCAAAGTCAACGAGGGCCGCTGCGGTGCCCCGGATTCGCGGGAGCGTGAAGGCGCCGCGTACTTTGGTACGCAAGCCTTCAGGCTCGTGCGAAGGCGGTGTGCCGCAGCGGCCCGCAGCGTCGAATGAATTCGCCGTTCGGCAGAACGGCGAAACAGCTACACTTCCGCGATTACCTCGACTTCGACCAGGGCGCCCTTGGGAAGCTTCGCCACGCCCACGGCCGAGCGGGCCGGACGGGCGTCGCCGAAGGACTTGGCGTACTCGGCGTTGAACGCGGCGAAGTCGTCGATGTCGTCCAGGAAGCACGTGGCCTTCAGCACGTGGTCGAAGTCGGTGCCGGCCTCGGCCAGGATGGCGGCCACGTTCTTCATGACCTGCGCCGTCTGCTCCTCGATGGTGGTGCCGACAAGCTCGCCGGTCTCCGGGGACAGCGCGATCTGGCCGCTGGCGAACAGCAGGTTGCCGCAGATGCGGCCCTGCACGTAGGGGCCGATGGCTGCGGGAGCGTTCGGGGTGGCGATGACCTTCATGATGGTCGTCCTTTCCGGGGCGTTTCGCCCCAACATGCGCGGTTACGCGCGAAACGGCAGCGCTTTTCGCGCGCTTCGCCCCAAGCTGACACATGGGGACGTAGCGCTATCTGTCCGGAAATCGGGCAGCGTTTCCCACGCCTTGCACCATACGTTAAACCTAGGCAAAGCGTCGAATTTTGTCGCGCTGATATGGAACCTCCCCATTGTAGCGCCTGCAGGGCTATGATGTTCACCGACACTAAACCGCCGCGAACCGAAAAACAAAAGGGGTGAAGCTATGCTGACGCTGGACGCATTCGAAGAAGCCGCAGCCAAAGTCAAGGAAGTTACACAGGAGACGAAGCTTATTGAAAGCCCCTACTTCAGCGAGATTTCCCGCAATCGCGTGTTCTTCAAGCCCGAGAACATGCAGCGCACCGGCGCCTACAAGGTGCGCGGCGCATACTACAAGATCAGCACGCTGACCGACGAGGAGCGCGCGCACGGCCTGATCACCGCATCTGCCGGCAACCATGCGCAGGGCGTCGCCTACGCCGCGCAGCATTACGGCGTCAAGGCCACCATCGTCATGCCCACCACCACCCCGCTCATCAAAGTCGAGCGCACCAAAACACTGGGCGCCGACGTGGTGCTGGCCGGCAACGTCTACGACGAGGCCTACGAGCACGCGCTCAAGCTTGCCGAGGAGAACAGCTACACGTTCATCCACCCGTTCAACGACCTGGGCGTCGCCACGGGCCAGGGCACCATCGCCATGGAGATCGTGCAGGAGCTGCCGCTCGTCGACTACATCTTGGTGCCCATCGGCGGCGGCGGGCTTGCCACGGGCGTGTCCACGCTGGCCAAGCTGCTCAACCCGCACATCAAGGTCATCGGCGTGGAACCCGCCGGCGCAGCATGCATGAAGGCCTCCCTTGAAGCCGGCCACGTGGTGAAGCTGCCGCGCGCCAACACCATCGCCGACGGCACCGCGGTGCTCGAGCCCGGCGACAAGATCTTCCCCTACATCCAGGAGAACCTCGACAGCATCATCACCGTCCACGACGACGAGCTGATCGCCGCCTTCCTGGACATGGTTGAGAACCATAAGATGATCGTGGAGAACTCCGGCCTGCTCACCGTGGCCGCCCTTCGCCACCTGGACTTCGAAGGCAAGAAGGTGGTTTCCATCCTCTCCGGCGGCAACATGGACGTCATCACCATGTCCTCGGTTGTGCAGCACGGCCTGATCCAGCGCGACCGCATCTTCACGGTGTCGGTGCTTCTGCCCGACCGCCCCGGCGAGCTGGTGCGCGTTGCGCAGGTCATCGCCGACAACAAGGGCAATGTCATCCGCCTGGACCACAACCAGTTCGTCACCACGAACCGCCAGGCCGCCGTGGAGCTGCGCGTCACCATCGAGGCGTTCGGTACCGACCACAAGCAGCAGATCGTCAAGGCGCTCGAAGGCGAAGGCTTCCGTCCCAAGCTCATCAACGCGCATCTGTAAGGCGGCCCCAGCGAGGGGACGAAGCCGCCGCATAAGCCCCTCGCCCTACAACCGCATACGCAAGTCGCACAACGCGCAGGCCCCTGACCGGTTTCTTTCGGGATTCAATCTGGTTGGGGGCTTGCGCGTTTTCCCGTTTTGCGCAGGAAAAACGCCGACGAGCTTCTCGAAGGGGCCTAGGAGGAAAGGAAAGCATGGAGACCGCACTCATCAAAGTACTCGCCTTCGTCTGCATCATCGTCGCAGGCTACTGGATGGGCCACACCGGCAAGCTCGGCAACATGCCCGGCGAGTTCGTGTCGAAGATCGTGTTCACGTTCACGCTGCCTTGCGCGGTGCTGCACGCGTTCGGTGCCGCCGACTTCTCGCCGCAGATGCTGCTGCTCGTGCCGCTCGGCTTCGTCTTCGCCTTCGGCGCGTACCTGGTCACCTTCGCCATCACCCCACGGACCAAGCGCGAAGACCGCACGTTCTACCTGCTCAACGGCTGCGGATTCAACCTGGGATGCTTCGCGCTGCCGTTCGTGCAGGCCATCTTCTCTCCCACCATGGCGGTGGCCACCTGCCTCTACGACGCCGGCAACGCGTTCATGATGGCCGGCGGCTCCTATGCGCTCACCGGCCTGATCGCCGGAGGCTCGCGCATCCAGCATCCAGTGCGTTTCGTTGCCAAGCGGCTGTTCTCCAGCTTGCCCTTCGACACGTACCTGCTGATCATCGTGCTGTCGGTGGCGGGGGCTCACCTGCCCTCCGAGCTGGTGGCCTTCACCGAGCCCATCGCGAACGCCAACTCGTTTCTGGCCATGTTCATGCTGGGCCTCATGATGAGCTTCTCCATCTCGCACGAGCGCATGGCGAAGGTGGCGCGCCTGGTCGGGCTGCGCGCGGCGTTCAGCGCGGTGCTGACCTGCGTCGTCTGGCTGGCGCTTCCGGTCGATAACGTCATGCGCGCCCTGCTCACGCTGTTGGTGTGGAGCCCCGCGAGCGCACTTGCGCCCATGTATACCCAGATGTCGGGCGGCGACGGCGGCCTGGCCGGGTTCGCGAACGCCCTCACCATTATCCTTGGCGTGATCGCCGCCACCCTCATCGCGCTGACGCTGGTGTAGCGCGGGGCGCAAGGCGCAGGCGTTGCAGTGCCCGCTGCCGAACCTGCCCGCATAGCGCCGCCACATCCGCCTTACACGCGAAATCTTTTGCGAAGATTCCCCAGACATGTTGACTATGGCTTACTTATGCTTACTATGTTAGCCACGGATTACATGAATGGGAAGGAGCCACCGTGATCATAGGCGCATCTAGTGCGAAGCCGAGCCGCACCGCCGATCTTGAGCGCAAGCTGGTGCACCACTGCTCCCCTGCGCTTGCCGGGCTGAAGCCGGCGAACATGTTCGTGTACCGCGAAGGCGTCGATGCCGGCGGGGACCCGGGCGAAAGCATGGAGCCCGATACTCTCAACTCCACCAAATTCGCCCAGGAACTGGGGATATGTCGTAAAAAGCTGGAGCCTTGCGGCGTGCGCATCGAGGTGTTGGCACGACGCAAAACCGGCCTTTTGTTGTACGTATACCGTCCAACCATGCTGAAGGCATACCTTGCGCAGCCCGATGTCCTCCGCTACCTGAAAGACAAGGGGTACGACCCCTCCGACCTTTCCGGCTGCATTTCCAAACTGCACCGCCGCATCTGCGGCACCGACCTTGCCGCCACGCTTTCCGGCAGCTGCGCGTTCCCGCACGAGATCGGATTCTTCCTGGGCTACCCCTATGACGACGTGGTGGGATTCATCGAGAACAAGGGCGAGAACAGCCTATGCAGCGGTTGCTGGAAGGTCTACAGCCGCGCCCGCGATGCGCAGGCATGCTTCTGCTGCTACAAAACCTGCACCGCGGCCTACGAGGACCTGTTCGACGAGGGCGTACCCATCGACTGCCTTGCCGCAATCGACGAGAACTTCCCCGCCCAGGAGGCGTTCGCAGCAGCAGGGTAGCCTGCAGCCGCAAGCGCGAAAGCCCGCAAGCCCGCAAATGCCGCAAGCATCGAGCACCGGCGGCGAAACGCGCCCTTGCCGCATTCGCGCCGAACGGTCGGTGCGCTCGCTCGAAGCGCCTCGACCGTTCGGCACAAGACCGACGCCCCCCTTGCAAACGAAAGGATATGCAGATGAGCAAAGTAGCAGTAGTGTACTGGAGCGGCACGGGCAATACCGAGGCCATGGCGGATTTGGTGGCGCAGGGCGTGCGCGCAGCGGGCGGCACCGCCGACCTGGTGCAATGCAGCGATTTCAGCGCCGACCGCATCGCCGATTTCGACGCGTTCGCCTTCGGCTGCCCGGCCATGGGCGATGAGGAGCTCGAGGACACCGAGTTTTTGCCCATGTACGATGAGGTCGAGCCCGCGCTGTCCGGCCAGAAGGTGGCCCTGTTCGGCTCCTACGACTGGAACGACGGCGAATGGATGGAGCTATGGGAGCAGCGCGCCGACGAGGCCGGCCTGAACGTGGTGGACAGCGTCATCGCCAAGGACTATCCCGACGATGATGCCGCCGCTGAGTGCATGCGCCTTGGCGCGCTGCTGGCTTAACGCAGCTTACGATCCCCGGCGGTTCGCGAAACCGACGATCGACCATGAAAAAGGGCCTCCTAAGGGAAGCCCTTTTTCGCACTAGCGGACAAGCCGCTCCTATAATGCCGCAGCCGGAACCCCCCTCGCCATTTGCGCAACCCGCCCAGCGAAACGGGCCACTGCATGCGGTCGCTCGCCTTGCGACGGGCGCGCAGCTAGCGCTGGATCACGTAGTAGCCGGCTTCGCGAACGACATTCTTCACGCGGTCCGTGTCGAGCGGCTGCTTGGACAGCACGTGCGCGTTCTTCGCCGCCAAATCGACCCGCGCCCACACGCCGTCGATACCGTTCAGCGCATTCTCAACCGCGGCGGAGCATCTCTCGCACGTCATACCGCCGATCGGCACATCCGTCGCATACGGATAGTTCGCCTCGTCCGTATCCTCGACATGCGTGCGCTTGACCTTCTTCGCGCTCTTCCTGCCGCAGCATGAGCCATCACCCGAGAACGTGCGAACGGCCCTTCTAGCTGCGAAAACGACGGCAACGGCGATGACGATGCAGATAATCACGGTCGCGACCATGGTCCCACCTTTCTTAGCTTTGGTTAACTAGTCAATCCGATTGTAGCACTTGCATACCCCCATGGGGCATATTCGAGCAGTATTTCCCATTTATTTGCTAGGCTTATCGAGAGCATGAAAAACCAGGTATCTGAATTTCGAAATACCCCGCAAGCGGAAACTCCTATATTCCTATTGACCCGCTTCCTTTGCTTCGGTATAACTACAAACCGTCATCAAGTTATATGAGAACAAGAAAGCCATAGCAATCGATTTAGGAGATAGCAAGATGTCTGAGAAGCAGAAGTACGCATTTGAAACCCTGCAAGTGCACGCCGGCCAGGAGCAGCCCGATCCGGCAACCGACGCCCGCGCCGTGCCGATCTACCTGACCTCTTCCTTCGTGTTCAAGGATGCCGCCACCGCCGCCGGCCGTTTCGGCCTGACCGAGCCCGGCAACATCTACAGCCGCCTGACCAACCCCACGGTCAGCATCTTCGAAGAGCGCGTTGCCGCACTTGAAGGCGGCGTCGGATCGCTGGGCGTGGCAACCGGTTCGGCCGCCATCACCATCGCGGTGCAGAACATCGCCACCGCCGGTGACCACATCGTGTCCTCCACCAACCTGTACGGCGGCACGCTGAACCTGTTCGAGCACACGCTCGCCGACCAGGGCCTTTCCACCACGTTCGTCAACCCCGCCGACCTGGACGCCGTCGAGGCCGCCATCCAGGACAACACCAAGCTGCTCTACGCCGAGACGCTGGGCAACCCCAACTCCGACGTGCTCGACCTTGAGGCCTGGGCCGACATCGCGCACCGCCACAACGTGCCGCTGATCGTGGACGCCACCTTCTCCACCCCCTACCTGCTGCGCCCCATCGAGCACGGTGCCGACGTGGTCATCCACTCCGCCACGAAGTTCATCGGCGGCCACGGCACGGCGATGGGCGGCGTGATCACCGACGCCGGCACGTTCGACTGGGCCGCCAACGCCGACAAGTTCCCGGGCGTGGCCAAGCCCAACCCCAGCTACCACGGCGTGGTGTTCACCGAGGCCGCGGGCGCCGCAGCCTACATCACGAAGGCCCGCGCCACGCTGCTGCGCGACCAGGGCGCCACGCTCTCCCCGTTCAACGCATGGTTGCTGCTGCTGGGTCTGGAAACGCTGTCCCTGCGCGTTGACCGCCACGTTGAGAACGCGCTGAAGGTGGTGGAGTTCCTGAGCAACCACCCGCAGGTGGCTTCCGTGAACCATCCGGCGCTTGCGACCGGCCGTGCCAAGGAGCTCTACGACGAATACTACCCCAACGGCGCCGGTTCCATCTTCACCTTCGATGTGAAGGGCACCGCCGACGACGCGCGCAAGTTCACCGAGTCTTTGAGCCTGTTCAGCCTGCTGGCCAACGTGGCCGATGTGAAGTCGCTGGTCATCCATCCGGCATCCACCACGCACTCCCAGCTGACCGAGGACGAGCTGCTTGCCGCCGGCATCAAGCCCACCACCGTGCGCCTGTCCATCGGCACCGAGAACATCGACGACATCATCGCCGACCTGGCAGCCGGCTTCGAAGCCATCAAGTAGCCTTCCGATGACCGAACGCCCATGGCGGGGCGACGCTACCAGCCCCTATTTCCCCAGCTAGAAGCGGAAGCCCCGCCAGGCGGCAACCCTCCAAACGCTATGGCGCGCTCCCCAGCGGAGCGCGCCATAGCCGCGACCAGGGGGCAGCTTCGCGAGATGCCCCTGGTCGGAGCAACTCCCTTGCCAGGATTCCCTTTCGCCAGGATTTCCCGGTAACAAAGCGAAGGCCCGCTCAAACGAGCGGGCCTTCGTGATAAGGCGGAATCATGTAATGAGAAGCGATTATCCACGCGAAGCTGCACGAGGAACCAACGGGCACGGTGCGGGAATGTTGCCGCGACGCGCGAAACGGATAAGGAAGCTTGCGCCGGAAAGCGCCAGCGCAATGCCCAGGCCGGTGTAGAAGAACGCGATGAACCACACAGGGACCAGGCCGAACGCGCGAAGGGAGATGCCGCCGGTCATCATGATGGCCATCATGGCATAGCCCGGCACATCGAAGAAGTTCCACACGCCCACGCGATCAGCCTCGTAACCGGCAATGCGAACGGCATGCTTACCGACCATCTTCGAGAAAACCTTGACATGGAACAATGCGAACACAACGGCGGCGCCGATAATGAGCAGCCACCAAATACCTTGACCCATCTGAGCGAACGACTGGACGCCCAGCCAAGCGATGTTCCCACCGGCGATAAGCCAAACGATGCCGGCCACTAAAAGCAACGTACGCTTCGAAACTTTCAGCATATCTGCCCCCTCTGAAACGAAACGGACGGTATCGGCTAACCGATATCGATATTTAATATCAATAACTGTATCAGGCTGTCGCTAAAGAATCCAGAGACCCATAAAACCTGCAAGCATACCCAACAAAGCCCCCACCACAACATCGCGGGGGAAATGCACGCCCGAAACCACGCGGATGACCGCCAGCAACACCCCGGCAACCAGCATGACCGGTCCCACCCACGCAAGCGGGCAGCAAGCGCAAAACGTCATGGCTATGACGAAGATGCTGAACGCGTGGCGGCTGGGAAACGAATTGCCGCGCGTGTCCTTCGGGATGACGGGAGCGACGTCGAACACCTCATACGGACGCGGCGCGTTAATAACCTTGCGCAGCACGGTGACCAGCACAAACGAGATGCCCGGTACCAGCGCGGCGCGGAGCAGCATGCCCGCCGCGCCGGCTGCGCCGGTTGCCGCCGCATACGCCAGCCACACAAGCAGGCACGGATATGCCACGTACACGGCGTCGGTGATGACCTTGTTCGCCAGCGAAACGCCACGAGCCAGCACAGGACGCGCCCGCAAGGCATCGGTCATAGATATGTAAGTGGTTTTTTGCATGCCAGCATTGTATCCGATAGCGAAATCGCACGCACTCGCGCACATTTATAATCGGCTGATGACCTGGTATAACGCAACGTTTTCCCAGGTCAACGCACGAATATGGTTCTTGCCAAAAAACACGCTGATGTATGTGATTCCGCATGAAAAACGCCCGCAGACGGCGATGTCTGCGGGCGTCAAGCGGCTGCTAGCGGTTGTTCACGGCCTCGGGATGCAGGTCATGGTTTGCCAGGCGATCCCAGGCAACCTGCTCCCAGCGTGTGCCGGGCTTGCCATAGTTGCAGTACGGATCGATGGAGATGCCGCCACGCGGCAGGAACTTGCCCCACACCTCGATGTACTTCGGGTCCATCAGCGCGATCAGGTCCTTCATGATCACGTTGACGCAATCCTCGTGAAAGTCGCCATGGTTGCGGAAACTGAACAGGTACAGCTTCAGGCTTTTGCTCTCCACCATGCGCACATCGGGCACGTAGGAAATGTAGATGGTGGCGAAGTCGGGCTGGCCGGTGATCGGGCATAGCGCCGTGAACTCCGGGCAGTTGAACTTCACGAAGTAGTCGTTGCCGGGGTGCTTGTTATCGAACGTCTCAAGCACGCCGGGATCGTAAGTTTGCGGATACTGCACGCCCTGGTTGCCCAGAAGCGACAGGTCGTCGGTACCGACGCGCACAGGTTTTTCGTTGGTCATAGGTTCTCCTTGGGAAGCGCGGCCGGAAGGGCCGCGCGGGTTGCAAGAGCACGGGGTTGCTGGGCGGCAGGCGGTTCTGCGAACAGCCGGGTTCGTCTCCTACCCTTGGGCGTCCAGCTTGTCGAGCAGCGGGTCGCGCATGCCGTTGGCCTCAAAGGCGCGGTTGCGGTCGATGCACGTGCCGCATTTGCCGCACGGACGCTCGCCGCCCTCGTAGCAGCTCCAGGTAAGCTCATAGGGAACGTCCAGCTCAAGGCCGCATTTCACGATATCGGCCTTCGACCAGGACACGAAGGGCGCCTCCATGTGCAGCTGACCCGCCGTGCCCTGCGTGATGGCAAGGTTCATGGCGTTCACGAACTCGATGGAGCAATCGGGATAAGCGTCGCCGGCCCAATCGTCATGATGCGCGCCGTAGAAAAGCACGCTCGCACCCAGCGACAACGCCATGGACGCGGCGCTCGACAGGAACAGCCCGTTGCGAAACGGCACGTACGTGCTGACCGTAGAGCCGTCCGCCTCATCGATCTGCTCGGCATAGCTTTCCTCGGGAACGTCTTGCGTGGAGTGCTCGAGCAGGCTGCAGTCGCTGTCGGCGAAGATGGCGGAAAGGTCGAGGAAGCGCTGCTCAACGCCGTAATGCGCGGCGACGGCCTTCGCGCTCTCGATCTCCTTCTCGTGACGCTGGCCGTAGGAGATGCTCAGCGCGAACACGTTCTCAGCGCCGAAGCGCTTGACCGCCAAGGCCAGAAGCGTGCTGGAATCCACGCCGCCGCTGCTGAGCACGAGCGCCTTCTGCGGGTTATCGCCGCACACCTTGCCGCTCTCGTCACGCGGCGCCGGGTCCTCGCCCAGCGTCCCGTGTATGCGCAGGTTCTCGCGCGCGTTTGCGGCCGCAGCCGCGAACGAGGAGAACGCCCGTCCCTCGAAAATGCCCATCCTTACACGCCCCTCTCAACATCGGGCCAGATGACCTTGTGCAGCTGCACTTGGGCGGTTGCCCAGGTCATCCGGTTCTCTTGCATGAATTCAACGATGCGCGCCGGCTCGATGTCCCCAAAGCAGGGGCTTAGGTACACCGGCACGCGCCCCGGCAGATCGAGCTGCCGGGCAACTTCCAAAACGCGCGGCAGATCGCCCTGCCCGCACACGAACTTCACCGTGTCGCGCGCGTCGAGCAGGCGGAAGTTCGCGGGCAGCATCCGCTGCTCCATGCCGCTTGACGGCAGCTTCCAATCTACGGTGAAGGCAAGCGTGCCAGGCGCAGCGCTACCGATACGCGCGCGCAATGCGGCCAGTTCGCCCAGGTCGGCGGCGCCGTTCGTCTCGATTTCCACGCGCAGGCCGCGCTCGTTCGGGCCGGGTTCGCCCAGCAGCAGCTCCACCAGCTGCGGCAGCAGCGGCTGCAGCACCGGCTCACCACCGGTAAGCGTCACGCATTCGATGTCGGTCTGCCGCACCCATGCCGCCAACTGCTCGGGGGTTTCGCCCTTCGCCGCAGCGCCCGGAGCGTTCGCCCACATGGTGTCGCAGTAGCCGCAACGCAGATTGCAGCCCGTGAAACGGATGAACGCCGCCAGCTTGCCCGCGCACGCCCCTTCGCCGTTGATGCTGACGAACCGCTCCGCAACCGGCATGGTTGCCTGGGAGCCGGACCGGTCGGCGTTTCGGCGTTGCAACGCCTTGAAGGCAGCGGCAAGCGAAGAAGCCGGCGCTCTATCGGCAGCGGCGGACGCGGACGACTGCGCACCATACGCGGCGCCGGGTGCCGAGACCGGCGCAGCGTCGGCAGCGGGGGCAAGCGCAGCCGTTTGGACACCATCGGCAGCGACAGGCTCAGACGTCAGGGAACCGCTGGCGGCGATGGCCGCCGACAGCGAGCCATGCACAGTGGCAGGCGCAGGCGCCGATGCCGACCCCTTACCGGCACCGAACGCAGACGTTTGCGCGCCATCGGCGCGCTTGAAGGCCGAGAACGCGTCGTGCAGGCTGCCGTAGGTTGCCGTTGCGTTTTCGTTTTCGCAGGCCATAGCTTCGTTACGCGCGGTAGATCGCGCAGTTGTTCGGCGTTTCGTACACATCCACCTGGGACACGGGGAAGCCCTGCTCGGCAAGCTTGCCGAAGAAGTAGCGCGCCAAGTTCTCCGCGGTGGTGCGGAAGGGCATCATCGACAGCGTGAACCCCTCCTCGCGCAGGCAATCCAGGGTTTTGGGCATAAGCGAGCCCTCCTCCACCACGAACGAGTGGTCAAGCTCCTCGGTAAGGTCGCGCAGCGCGTGCTTGAAGTCCGCGAAGTCGATGACCATGTCCTTATGAGTGCCCTCGGTTTGCAGCTCGGCCTGCTCGAGATACGCCACCACGCGCCAGCGATGACCGTGCAGGTTCTCGCACTTGCCGTGGTAATCGGTCAGGAAATGTGCAGCGTCGAAGCTGCTCTCCGTTTTCAGCCCATACATAGCAAAAGCCCTTCCATCAAGCGAAAACCGCCGTCGGAAAGGCCCCTTGTTGAAATGCGCGAAAACCTGCAACGATGCAGCAGAAGCCGTTCCCTCCGCCGACCATGTTGCATCATCGCGCAAAACGCCCGCCACGATCAGCGGGCAAGGTACCTAGTTTTGTTTACCGACAGGAGGTTTTCGAACTGTCCATCAATCACGCGGCAAGTATACCGCCCCAAAGCCGCAAGCAAAGCCCGCAACCCAGCTTCCGCACGATAACCGCACCCCAGACACTTCGGGGACGGGCGGCGGACACTTAGGGGACGTAGCACTATCTGTCCGGTTTCCCGCAGCGCGCAAGGAAGCGCTAAGCCGCGTTTTGCACCCAGCGCTCCTGACACACTTCGGGGACGTAGCATTATCCGTCCGACCATCCGCTCCCCCGCAACACACAGGCTACTTGCTTAGAGCCACAGGGATGGAACTATTTCTGACATTCAGTCCCAATTCTTCGATGCGCCCACTCACGAAACGCCACTGGGCATCATCGAGACAACTTTCCGGACACTTAGCCCTACGTCCCCGAAGTGGCAGATGAGGAACGGCAAAAGCCACAACGCGCACTTCCGGAGCGCTTTGGCAACATATCTGCAAGGTTTCCCCGGCAGGAAGCAGGCAACTATGCATGAAATTGCCGGCAAATATCGGACAGCGCGGGCCTAGATAGGCCGATACGTATCCTGCTAGTCTTCCCGAATAGCAAACGAAAGGAGATGACATGGCACGGCAGGCGCGAAAAACGGCAAGCTCGGACACCTATCACGTCATGTGCCGAGGCGTTAGCAGGCACTCGATCTTCGAGGATGCGGCGGATTATCGCCGTTATCGCGAGCTATTGGAAACCCAGGCCAATGGCGGGCCCCTGATTCTGTTCGCATGGTGCCTGATGGACAACCATGTTCATCTTGTCGCAAAAGCCACGCTTCCCGAACTGTCCTTCGCCATGAAAAGCATAAACTGCTCCTACGCTCAGTATTTCAACAAAAGGCACGAACGCGTCGGACACCTATTTCAAGGCAGATTCAAAAGCGAGCCAATCGAAACCGATGAGAGCTTGCTGCAAGTCATTCGCTACGTTCATCGCAATCCACTTGAAGCCGGGATTACGCAAACCCTCGATTATCGTTGGTCAAGCTTTAAAGAGTATTTCGGCCAAGCGCATCCGATTTGCTCAATGAAGATGATCATGGATATTGCCGGGGGAACTGCTGCGTTCAAGAGCTTTCATGCCGAATCATCGAGCACTAGCGAATTTATCGAAATCGAACGCAGAAAGCCTCGGCGAGGCGATGCGAGAGCTCGGGCAATCGCCGCGCAGGTGCTCGGAGAAAACGCTTGCGAACAAGTCGGTTCGCTGCCTCGCCAAAGAAGAAACCAAGCTATAGCGAAACTACGCGCGTGCGGCTTATCGATAAGGGAAATAGAACGTCTAATCGGCGTTTCCCGCGGCATTATCGGAGCCATCCCACCCGCAACAAGCTCAGACACTCTAGATGACACTTCGGGGACGTAGAGTTAAATGTCCGACCCCATGGCGTTACCGGATTGGACACTTAACGCTACGTCCCCCAAGTGTCCGATGCCCCGCGGATATCCCAAGCTACAGAAGCGACAACGTGCTTGCGAGCAGCTCGTCCCAGGTGTGCGAAACGAACGAAGGGCGCTCGGCCGTCAGGGTGGGCTCGTTGAACATGCCCCAGGTCACCGCCGCGGTTTTTGCGCCCGCCGCATTGCCAGATTGCAGGTCGAACGGGGCGTCGCCGACGTACAGGCACTCGCCGGGATCGAACCCCAGCAGCTCGCAACCGCGGATCACCGGCTGAGGATCGGGCTTCGGACGCTCGATATCGTCCCAGCCCACGCAGCAATCCAGATACGATGCGGCGCCCACCACCTCAAGCCCGCGCCAAGCAACCGCATGGCGTTTCGACGTCACCACACCCAGCTTCAGGCCCGCACTTGCGAGCTCCGCCAGCGACTCAACCGTTCCGGGGAACGCCTTGATCATCTTATCGTGCACCGTTTTGTTGTGCGCTCGATACGCTTCACAGAACCGCTCCTGCAGCACCGGGTCGTCCGTGTAGTCCTTGACCTGCACGGCCAGCGGCTGCCCCACCTTCTGCAGATATTCCTCATCGCTAAGCTGGCGACCCAGCACCGCAGGACCCGCATAGTGAAAGCTTGCCAAAAGCAGCTCGCGCGAATCCACCAGCGTGCCATCGTTGTCGAACAAAACCGCCTTCAGACCAGCCATGATGCTCCTTCGATATCTTCATAGGCCCACGCCGCAAACCGACGGGCAGGCAGCAACGAAAGCGACCGCCTTGTGTTAGCGCTATCAAAACCGCTCCCGCCGATCTCCATCGATTCGGACACTTAGTGCTACGTCCCCAAAGTGTCCGGGAAAAGAAAAGGACCGCCGGTGGAACCGACGGCCCTTGCATTTCCATGGTGGAGATGATGGGATTCGAACCCACGACCCCTACGTTGCGAACGTAATGCTCTCCCAGCTGAGCTACATCCCCATGGGTGTTGCGCTTTGCGCGAGAAAGTATTTTCCTCGTTCAAACGCTGTTTGTCAAACACTTCTTCGCGGTCATCCGCAAAAAGTTCACGGTTGAAACCGCTTACGACAGGACGCGCTCCTCCATGAGAGGAGACTCCACGCCCGGCTCGTCGCCCTCGGGAACGAAGGGCTCGAACAGCGGCTCGCCGTTCTGCGACAGCTCGACCATGCCGGTAAGCACGTCGACGTACTGATACGACTGGCGGGCGGTGCGGCCGCGCTTGCGATCGACCTCCATGATGAACAGCTGCGGGTGCACCTGCATGAGCGTGCCCTCGCTCTCGACGATCTTGGAGCGGCCCATGTTGGCGCGCACCTTCAGGCGTTGACCGACGAAATCGTGTAACGTATCATGAATGGAGTCGACGATTTGCGCTTGTTTCGCTAAGTCCATAGTTGCTCTTTCCTACATAACACACAGATAACAGCTCAAAATTGTATCATGCAGGTCAATGCACGCTTACTTCTCCATGTTTTGCACCTAATTCCATAGCATTTCCCACACAATGGCCATATTCCAAGCATGTTTTATCTTGCAGACAGCGCTTGACGGGGCACACGACAACACAGGCTTGCCCGCCACCGGCTCAACAGCTGGGAAAACGCTGCGGCAAACAAGCTCGCGCCTACTAGAACTTGCAGGGCCGCTTCCCAAACCCCGCATCACGCAAAAAGGGCCGCGACGCACGCGGCCCAAGTAGCATATCGGTTTCAGTCTCTAACCCTGCTGCAGCGCAAGCAGCGCTTTGCCCATGCTCACGAACTCGGCAAGAGACAGCGTCTCACCGCGACGTTTGGGGTCGATGCCCGCTTGCTCGAACAGCTCCGGCAGATGCGGGGCCACCGCGGCGCCGTTGGCCCCGCGGCCGGCGAAGTAGGTTTTGCATGAGTTCGAAAGCGTTTTGCGACGGCTGGCGAACGCAGCGTCGGCCATGGTGCAAGCAGCGCGCACCACTTCCTCGTCAAGCGGTTCCCCCTGCTCGTCAAGCATGGCAGCACGGTTCAGGCGGATGACCGCGCTGTCCACGCGCGGCGGCGGGAAGAAGTTGTTCGGGCTGACCGGGAAGCGCCCCGCCGGCTGCGCGTACAGCCGCAGCTTCACGGTATAGGCGCCGTAGTTCTTCGTGCCCGGCTCGGCGGCCATACGGTCGGCCACCTCCTTTTGCACCATCACCGTTGCCGACTCAAGCGACTCGATGCGCTGGAAATAGTCGAGCACCACCGTGGCGGCGACGGCGTACGGCAGGTTCGCCACCAGCTTATTGGGGGCCTCTTGCCCGTCCAAGTCGGAAAGCTGCAGATCAAGCGCGTCTTTTTGGATGAGCGTGAACGAATCCCACCACGGCTCCAGCGTTTCGGCCAGCACAGCGGGCAAGTCGGTATCGCGCTCGATGGACGTGACATGCTTCGCGTTTTGCAGCAGGGCCATGGTGAGCGTGCCGATGCCGGGGCCGATTTCAAGCACGTTGTCCGCGCCCTCGAGCTCGGCCAGCGCCACGATCTTCGCCACGATGGCCTCGTTGACCAGGAAGTTCTGCCCAAGCGAGTACTTAGCCGAAAGCCCGTGGTCCGCCAGCACCTGCCGGGTGACCGAAAGGTTGGCCAGAGACGATACGCTACCCACGGCGCTTCCCCTGCTTGCCTCGGCCGCCACCCTGCTTCGAGCCGCCCTTGCCGGACTTGCCCTGCCCGCCTTTGCCCTTGGGAGCATGCGGGTTCTCGTGCTTTGCCTGCACCGTGCCGTTCGTGCCGCGCTTGGCGTTGGCGTGCTTCTTCTGCGCCGAACGCTTACGGCCGTGCTGGGCCGCATCGATGCGGCGGCCGTCCTCGTCAAGCTGGATGACCTGGCGCTCGGCGCCGTTCTCGCCCAGGTTCAGGCGCGCGCGGTTCTGGCGACGCTGCGCCTGGGAGGCCAGCTGAGCGGCGAAATCGTCCTCGGCGAACGCCTCGGGTTCGAACTCGTCGGCCTGTTCCGCCGGTTCGTCCTCGGCCAACAGCTCCTGCTCGCCAGCGTCCCGACCGACCAGCTTACCCCCGGCGAAGGCGCGCACCACGGGCCCCTCGACGGGATACTCGTCGGCTTCATCGACGATTTCGCCGGATTCGTCGATCTTGCCGACCCAATCCAGCACTCGCTCCAAGCGGAAGCCCGCCACGGCGGCGGCAGAGCGGACACATCCCACAAGCGGGTCGAAGCCGTGCGGGTCGCCGCCCTCGCCCACCACGTGCAGCGTACACGGGCGCTTACGCGCGCGGGTGCGCGTCCAGAAGTACGGCTGGAAGCGATCGAGCATGCACTTGAGCTGCGAAGACGGCCCGGCGAAATACACCGGCGCCACGACGATCAGCTCGTCGGCGTCCTCGAGCAGCGGGTACACGTCGTCCATGTCGTCGCGGATGGCGCAACGGCGCGGCGCCTCGTCCTCTGCGCGCTGCTCCTCGAAGGCCTCATCATCGGCGGCCTCCTGCTCGGTCATCGCACCCTGCGCCTTGCGCTTGCAGAAATCGCAGGCGTTGCAGCCGGCCACGTCGAGCGTGGACACGGGCGCCAGGTACACCTCGTCTTCCGGGCACTCCTCGATGCAGCTTTCGAACAAAAGGTCCGCAAGCGCGCCGCTTCGCCCCTCGACGCGAGGCGAACCGACAATGATCAGGCGTTTCATTCGCAATTCCTTTCAGTTGCGGCGGTTTGCGCATGTTCGATCTGCCAGGCCGTGGGCGGGCGGTCCAACAATACGCGCGCGTTTTGCGCGATCTGGGCCAGCATCTCGTTTCTGGCCTTCTCGGTTTCGCACCCGAGCACCTCGGCCATGCACGCCGCGGCGAACACGGTGTGCGCCGGGCCGCACGGCATGCCGCGCATGGGCTCGGGCGTCATATATGGCGAATCGGTTTCGGTAAGCAGCAGGTTGCGCGGCGTGCGCGCGACCGCATCGCGCGTGTCCTGGCAGCGCTTGAACGTGAGCGCGCCGCCCAAAGCCACGAAGCAACCGCGATCCACCCACGGCTCGAGCGTCTCCCAGTCCAAATCGAAACAGTGCAGCAGCGTGCCCGCCTCGGGGAAGCCCTCCTCGCGCAGGATGGCGAACGCCTCGTTATGCGCCTCGCGCACATGCAGTGCGGCGGGAAGGCCCGTGGCGTGAGCCAAGCGGATTTGACGGCGGAACGCCCGCCGCTGGTCATCGCGCGGCGACAGGTCGTAATGGTAGTCCAGGCCTATCTCGCCCACGGCGCATACCCGCGGGTCAGCCAAGCGCTTGACCAGGCGAGATTCCATGGCGTCATCGTAGAAGCGCGCGTTATGCGGATGCACGCCGGCCGCCAGGCGCAGGCGCGGCAGCGGACGCGACGCCGCATCGTCGGGCAAGGCGAAACGCGCCGCATCGGCGCCATCGGGCAGATGCGTCAATTCGTCGCCGCCAGCAGCCAACACCTCGCGCGTGCGCTCAACCGCTTCCGGCAAGCGCGACTGCGCCTGGGCATGCCAGTCGTCGATGCGCTCGAACACGTCCGGGGCATCCTCCTGCACATCGATGATGTCGCAGACGAAACTCACACCCCATGCCGCACAACGCGCAAACTCCAGCGCCGGATCGGCCAGCAGGTGCACATGCGCGTGTGTGTCCGCTACCGGGCCATCAAGTCTCGGCGGCTCTACCAGGCGAAACTTTCCATGCTTGCGTTTCTGCCGAAACAGCGCGTCATCGAAAACCGGTTGTTGCTCTTCCTCGGCCATGCATCCCTTCCCTATATATGCAGCAGGGCGAAGGGCCTTCCCCCTTCGCCCGGACACTTAGTGCTACGTCCCCGAAATGTCCGAAATGTCAGTATCCGGGACCCCGCGATATACGGCGGGGCGAAGGTGTCTCCTTCGCCCCGACATGCCGCAGCATCAAGCGTTCCGCCTGCCGTTTGGCAAGCGGAGCCCCTTTATTCCTCGATCTGAATCTCGTCCATGTTCAGACGCGGGAACAGCGGGTCGCCCACGGTGACCGTGTTGCCGGCGGGCAGCTGGCCCCACTTCGTAGCGCCCTCGACGTCCACCACGTCGGTGACCTTGCCCAAGCTCAGGCGATCGAAGACCTCGTTGGAGGTGTTCGGCATGAACGGGGCCATGTACAGCGCGATGATACGGATGGCCTCGAGCGCGTTGTAGATGACGGCGGCCAGGTCGCCCTGCGTCTCCTCCTTCTTCGCCAGGTTCCACGGGGCGCTTTCCTCGACGTAGAGGTTCACGCGGCCGGCAAGCTCCTGCACCGCGGCGGCGGCGCCGGTGAAGTCGACCTGGGACATGCAGGCGTCGTACTTCGCGTACAGCTGCTCGACGATAGGCAGCATGGGGTTGGCAACGCGTCCGGCGGCGTCGGCCGGCACGGCGGGCACCTTGCCGTCGAAGTACTTGTTCGTCATGTTGAACACGCGGCTGCACAGGTTGCCCCAGGTGTTGGCCAGGTCGGCGTTGTACACCTGCACCATGCGCTCCATGGAGATGTTACCGTCATGGCCGAACTGCACGTCGGACATGAAGTAGTAGCGGTACGCGTCCACGCCGAAGATTTTCACCAGGTCGGCGGGCTTCATGCCGTTGCCCTTGGACTTCGACATCTTCTCGCCCTTGGTGAGCAAAAATCCGTGGCCGAACACGGTGTGCGTGATGGGCAGGCCGGCGGCCATGAGCATGGCCGGCCAGATGACGCAGTGGAAGCGCGTGATGTCCTTGCCCACGAAGTGGTACTGCATGGGCCAGCGCTGCTCGAACTCGCCGGCGCGCTGCTCGTCGCCGTAGCCGATGCCCGTGAGGTAGGCCAGCAGGGCGTCGGCCCACACGTAGGCCACATGGCCCTCGTCGAAGGGCAGCGGCACGCCCCAGTCGAAGGTGGAACGGCTGATGGACAGGTCCTTCAGGCCGCTCTTCACGAAGGTGACCACCTCGTTCTTGCGCGTTTCGGGGCGGATGAAGTCGGGGTTCTCCTCGTAGAACTTCAGCAGCGGCTCCTGGAACTCGGAGAGCTTGAAGAACCAGTTCTCCTCGCCGCCGGCCTTCTGCACCGGGCGATGGCAATCGGGGCACACCAGCTCGCCGTCCTCGTTCTTCTCAAGGTCGGACTCGGCGTAGTAGGTTTCCTCGTGCACGCAGTACCAGCCCTCGTAGCTGCCCTTGTAGCACCAGCCCTTGTCGAACAGGTCCTGCCAGAACTTCTGCACGGTGCGGGCGTGACGCGGCTGGGTGGTGCGCACGAAATCGGTGTAGGTGATGTCAAGCAGGTCCCACACGTTGCGGAACGCCGGCTCCATGGAATCGCACCAGGCCTGCGGGGTCATGCCCTTCGACTCGGCGGTATCGGCCACTTTCTGGCCATGCTCGTCCATGCCCGTGACGAACGCCACGTCGTAGCCGTTCATGCGCTGGTAGCGCGCAACGGTGTCGGCGGCGACGGTGGTGTAGGCCGTGCCCAAGTGGGGCTCGGCGTTCACGTAATAGATGGGCGTGGTGAACGAGTAGGTTCCCTTTGACATGGTGCTTCCTTTTGCTCGCGGCCGCAGTCGGGCGAATGATGCCCCGCCAACCTGGGTTTTCGCAGTGCCCCCGATTGTACCACGCGGGGACGGCGCGAAGCTTGCCCCCAACCCGCCACCACGCAATCATCGGGCGATCCGGCGGGCTCGAGCGCTTGTGCGCGTTTAATGAGCGGCACGGTTTGAACATATCTGCCCGGTATAATCAACGGCAATTGTTATAAATCGAAGGATGGCGGATGTTTTCTAACAAACTTCAAACGAACCCGAGCAGCCGCCCTCGCCACCGCTTGCCGCTGGCCGTCGCATTAAGCGCGACGCTGGCCTTCGCAAGCGTGCCGGTCGCGGGCCTTTCGCAGCAAACCGCATGGGCGGAGGACATCGACACGAATGTGCAGGCAGACGCCGCACAGCAGGAAGTCGAACGCACCGCCGCCGAATATGACCAGGCCATAAGCCGCATCGATGACCTGAACCAGCAAATCGCCGACAACGAGGCGCGCATCGCCGAGATCGAGGAAACCCTTCCCGCCCAGCAGGAGCGCAGCTCCGCTGCGGCGGTGAAGCTGTACAAGACACAGGCCTCCACGCCCGGCTTGCTGGAAATGGTCCTCAGCTCCGAGAACATCGTGGACTTCTTCACGTCGCTTGAGTACGTGTCCCACATCTTCAGCAGCAACCAGGCCGAGATCAAGCGCCTTAGCGAGCTGAAAGACGAGCTCGACCAAACGAAGCGCGACCTGTCGCAAGCGAAAAAGGACGCCGATACCGAGGCCGCCAACGCCGAGCAGGCGCTTTCCGCCGCCCAGCAAGCGCGCCAGGAAGCCCAGCGCAAGGCGCAGGAGGAAGCGGCCCGCCAAGCCGAAGAGGCCGCAAAGGCCGCCGAAGCCGAGGCCGCCAAGGCTCAGGCCGAAGAGGCCGACAAGCAGGAGCAGGCAGATTCCGTCAGCGCTCCGGCTGCCGCCGAGGCAGCGGGCGGCTCTTCCACGGGCACCGTGGAGGCGCCCAGCGACGACGGCGCCGACTGGGCAAGCGAGCGCGACGTGTTCGTGGCGCAATGGGCCGGCCGCATCGACGCGTACCTGGCCGGGTCACCCATGGCAGGCACGGGCAAGGTGTTCGCCGAAGCCGCATGGGATTACGGCGTGGACCCGCGTTGGTCGCCCGCCATCTCCAACACCGAAAGCTCGAAGGGCCTGTACTGCTCCGGCAGCTGCAACGCCTGGGGCTGGGGCGGCTGCAGCTGGGGAAGCTGGGAGGAGGCCATCCGCGATCACGTGGCCGGCCTTGCCCGCGGCTACGGCTACACCATCTCGGTGGAGGCAGCCAAGAAATACTGCCCGCCGAACTGGGAACACTGGTACAACGCAACGCTTGCGCAGATGAATATGATCTAAAGGGAAACCCGGCCACGAGCCGGGTTTCTTGCTAGCGGGGTGCGGCGCCCCCGCTGTCGCCTCTAGCGCTTCCCCTTCGCCGGCAGGACGAACATGCCCAGCACGAACGCCAGCACGGGGACGCCGCATTGCAGCCAGAAGCTGAAGTCGAAGCCGCCGAGGTCGACGCCCAGCGCGTTTTGCGAGGTCAACGCCATCACAGCGATAAACACCGAGGCTGAAAGGCTGCCGATGAGCTGTCGCGCGGAGGTGATGATGGCCGACGCCTGCGCCAGTTCGTCGGGATCGAGCGTGGTGCACGCCCACGCCGTCAGCGGCATCATCAGGCATGCGATGCCCGTTACGCGAACGCCGTAGAGCACCGTGACCACCCATTCGGGGGCGCTGGCGGGGATAAGGGCAAACGCCACCGTGCCCGCAAGCACCGTGGCGCAGCCCGCCACGATGAGCGGACGCGGGCCGCGTCGATCGAGGAGGCGTCCGGTGATGGGGTTCATCACGCCCATCATGATGGCGCCGGGCAGAAGCGTCAGGCCCGACACCGTGGCGGAAAGCCCCTGGATATCCTGCACAAACAGCGGCACCATGATCGACGGCGCCATAAACATCATGTGCGCGCAGATGACGATGAGCGTGGAGACGGCGAACGTCTTGTCGCGAAAGCATTGCAGCCTCAGGAACGGTTCAGGAACGCGCAGCTGACGGAGCGCGAACACCGCCAACCCCGCCGCACCCACCAGCAGCGGGGCAACAAAGCCCGCGCCCACGGACCCGCCGGATTCCAGCATGGTGGCCGCGATCATCACCAGCACGAAGCCGCCGGAATACAGAAGCGCCGACGCCAAGTCGAAATGGCCCGGATGGTCGGGGCGGCGCACCACGTCGTCGAGCAGCAGAACCGTCAGCGCCATCACCGCAAGCGCGATGGCGCCGAGCATCCAGAACATGGAGCGCCAGCCCCACGCGTCGATGAGGAAGCCGCTGATGGTCGGGCCTATGGCGGGCGCGAACCCGATGATCATGCCCACGATGGCCGTGGCCTGGCCGTACTGGCTTTTCGGATAGATGTTCAGCGCCACCAGCTGCACAAGCGGCAGGCAGATGCCGGCGCCGCCCGCCTGCAGCAGGCGCGCCGCCAGCAGGCACGGATAGTTCGGCGCGAAGATGGCCGCAGCGCACCCGATGGCGAACGATGCCATGGACGCGAAGAACAGCTTTTTGGAATCGAACCGGTTCATCAGATAGCCCGTCATGGCGCTGATCAGGCCCAACACGAAAATGTATGCCGTGGTGAGCAGCTGGCCGGAGCTTGCGCTGATGCCGTACTCGTGCATGACCGCCGGCAGCGCGGCGATCATCATGCTTTGGGAGATGCACGCCGCCGTGGTGCCCGACACCATGATGCCCAGCACCACGCGACGCTGCCGCGGGGGCAAGCCGTCGCGTTCGGGTTCGGAGTCGACGACGGATTCGGATGTTTTCGCGCGAGACGCGTTCGCCGCGTCCGCAGAGTTGGTTTCGTTCGTATCCATACCGCGATGGTAGCAGCTGCAACGTACCCGCAACCAACCGCGCACGAAACGCGCATGGAAGCGCCCCCCTACCGCAGTTTGTCGCGGCGTTGCTTCCAATCTGGCATGAAGCGGTCCATGAGCTGGTGGAACCTTGGGCCGTGGCCGCGCTCGAGCAGGTGGCACAGCTCGTGCACCACCACGTACTCCAGACATTCCGGCGGATAGAGCGCCAAGCGCACGTTGATGCAGATGCGTCCCGTGGAAGGTTGGCAGCTACCCCAACGGCTGGTCATGTTGCGATACGCCAGCTGGCCCGCCTTCACTCCCATGATGGGCTCCCATGCCGCCACCAGCGCCGGCACGCACGCCTGCACCACCGCGCGCCACTGCGCCACCTCGGCTTTCGACGCCTGCGAGGCCCGCGCCATGGGCGTGGCGGACACGCGCTCCATCTGGGCTTCTATCCAATCGTGCTTGCGATGCACGAAATCGGCCACGTCGGCTGGCGTCATCCAGGCAGGCGCCGACGCATCCACGTGGCCGCCGTCGCGAGCGATGCGCAGGTTAAGGTTCTTCACCTTTTTGCGTTGCAGGCGCACCTCGATGCCGTCGACGTAAAGCACCTCGGGCGCTGACGCGCGCGCGGGCTTGCGGCGCGATGCTTGCGAACCCGCATTCCCCGCCCCGACCGCCGTGCGCCCGCCGCCGGCCGCCTGACGCTTGAGCTCGCCCGGGTCCACGCGGCGCGTGCGCACCGGACCGGATCGGTTTTCGCTGGCCACGCCCTAGGCCTCCAGTGCGATCTCGTACGCAGCGTTGCGCGGCAGGCCGAACTCGGCTGCCAGCGTTTTCGCTATATCCTTGTTGCGCGCGCCCCCGGCCTTGAGCTCGGCAGCACGGACGCGGGCGGAATCCTCGGCGCTTTCCTGGGCCGCCTGCCCCTCCGCCTCGCTGGGCCCGTCGATCACGATGACGATCTCGCCCTTGATGCCGCCGGCCGCCTCACGGGCGGCGAACTCATCGCGCAGCGCGGGCAGCGTGTCGCGCACCACTTCCTCATGCAGCTTCGTGAGCTCGCGGCACACGGCCGCTTCGCGCAGCGGGAAGGCCTCGGCAAGCGCCGCCAGCGCCCCGGCGATACGGTTCGGGCTTTCGTAATAGATAAGCGCCGCATCCAGCGTGCGCACCGCATCGAGCGTTGCCTTCTGCTCGCCGGCTTTGCGCGGGAAGAAGCCGCCGAAGTAGAAGCGCGGGTTCGTGCAGCCGCTGGCCACATACGCCGTGGCCGTGGCGGTGGGCCCGGGCAGCACCTCCACCGGCGCGCCCGCCTCACGGCATGCGCGCACCAGGCGCAGGCCCGGGTCGGACACGCCCGGCATGCCGGCATCGCTGCAGTACGCGATGACCTCGCCCGCCTCCACGCGCGCCACGATGCCGTCGGCGCGAGAGCCGATGAGCGCCTCGTCAAGACGCTCCAGGCGCTTGCCGATGCCGAACGCCGCCAGCAGCTTGCCGGTAACGCGCGTATCCTCCGCGCACACCACATCGGCGCTGGTCAGCGCGTCAAGCGCGCGCTGCGGCATATCGCCCAGGTTGCCGATGGGCGTCGGGCAGATGATCAGCTTGCCGGCCATCACGCCCTCGTTTCCTGCACATCGAGCTTGCCGGCTTCCTCGACCGCCGGCGTGGCCGCCGCCGTGCGGGCGGCGCGGGCCTCGGCCTCCTTGTCGGCCAGGTTGCTCTTCGCCACCGCGATCATGAGCTTGATGCGGTTGAGCTGGTTGACCTCGGACG
>URQU01000009.1 GCA_900550055.1 uncultured Coriobacteriaceae bacterium
AGGCTTATCTGTCCGAATTCGGACAGATAAGCCTCCGTCCCCAAGTGTCCGGCCCGCCCCGCCGCCGGGCGCGCCTGCGTTCGGGTTGCGCCGTTTACCGGTGCGGGTGCGCGGGGGAGGGCTGCGCCGCGGCGACCTTCTTCGTTCGGGTTGCGCCGTTTACCGGTGCGGGTGCGCGGGGGAGGGCTGCGCGCGGTACCATCGTGCCATCACTGTGCGATGACCTGAGGAGGTTTTCATGGAAGCGGATCAGAAGCGCTACTTGGAATTGTTGGCCCGATCTTTCCCCACGCAGGAGCTGGCGGCGGCCGAGATCATCAACCTGAGCGCCATCCTGAACCTCCCGAAGGGCACGGAGTTCTTCTGCTCCGATATCCACGGCGAATCCGAGGCGTTCAGCCACATCCTGCGCAACGGGTCGGGTTCCATCCGCCTGAAGGTGGACGAGGCGTTCGGCGATCAGCTGACCGAGGCCGAGAAGCGCGAGCTGGCCACGCTCATCTACTATCCGCGTGAGAAGGCGAAGCTGATCTTGGCGGGCGTGGAAGACGAGCGCGCCTGGTACGCCATCGTGGTGCCGCGCCTGGTGGCGGTGTGCAAGCGCGCGGCGCGCAAGTACACGGCAAGCCGCGTGCGCAAGGCGCTGCCCGCCGAGTTCGCCTACATCATCGAGGAATTGATGAACGAGGACAACCACGGCGTGGACAAGGAAGCGTACTATGCCGGCATCCTTGATGCGGCGGTGCGCACCGGGCGCGGCATCGCGCTCATCGAGGCGCTTGCGCAGCTCATCCAGCGCCTGGCCATCAGCCAGCTGCACATCATCGGCGACATCTACGATCGCGGCCCGCAGCCCGATGTCATCATGGAGACGCTGCAGGCGCAGCATAATGTGGACATCCAGTGGGGCAACCACGACATCGTGTGGATGGGCGCGGCCCTCGGGCAGCGCGGCTGCATCGCGCACGTGGTGCGCAACTGCGCCCGCTACGGCAACCTGTCCATCTTGGAGGACGCCTACGGCATCAACATCCTGCCGCTGGCAAGCTTCGCCCTTGACGCGTACCGTGACGATCCGTGCGTGGGCTTCGGCCTGAAGGGCAACCCCGACCTGTCGCCGTCCGAGCTTGAGATGAACGTGAAGATCCAAAAGGCCATGGCCATCATCCAGTTCAAGGTGGAGGCGGCGCTGATCGACGAGTACCCCGAGTTCGGGCTGGAAAGCCGCAAGCTGCTGGACAAGATCGATTACGAGGCGGGCACCGTGGTGGTCGATGGCGTGGAGTACCCGCTGACCGACCGCGTGTTCCCCACGGTGGACCCGCAAAACCCCTTCGCGCTCACGCCGGCCGAGGAAGAGGTGATGTGCCGCTTGGAGGCCGCGTTCACCGGATGCGAGAAGCTGCAGCGCCATATGCGCTTCTTCCTGGAGGTGGGCAGCCTGTACAAGATCCGCAACGGCAACCTCATGTTCCATGCCTGCGTGCCGCTCAACGCCGACGGCAGCTTGAAGGAAGTGGACGTGTTCGGCCGCCGCTACAAGGGCCGCGCGCTCTACGACGTGATGGAGCGCTATGTGCGCGCCGCCTTCTTCAGCCATGACGCCGAGGAGAGCCGCCGCGGTCGCGACCTTTTGTGGTACCTGTGGCTGGGCGAGGGAAGCCCGCTGTTCGCGAAGAGCAAGATGGCCACTTTCGAGCTGTACCTCATTGCCGACAAGGCCGCGCGCAAGGAGGTGAAGAACCCCTTCTACACGCTTATCGAGGACGAGCGCGTGATCGCGGGGATCTTCGAGGACTTCGGCATGGACCCGGAGACGTCGCATATCGTGTGCGGGCACGTGCCGGTCAAGGTCAAGGACGGCGAGGATCCCGTGAAGTGCGGCGGCCGCGTGTTCATGATCGACGGCGGGTTCTCGAGGGCCTACCAGCCCACCACGGGCATCGCCGGCTACACGCTCATCGACAACTCCTACGAGTTCATCCTGGCGGCGCACGAGCCGCTGAAGTCCGCGGCAGCGGCGGTGGTCGAGGAGCTCGATATCCACTCGAGCCGTCGCGTGGTCGAGCGCGTCGAACATCGCACGCTGGTGGCCGATACCGACGACGGCGCCGATATCCGCCGCCGCGTCGAGGATCTCGAGCAGCTGCTGGAGGCGTATCGGGACGGCCAGATCGCCGAGGGCGGGCGCTAACGCCGGTCCGGGCGCTTGTCGGTTTTAGCGGTCGGGGCGCTGCTGCGTGGCGGCGCCCCGACGGTCGCGTATACCCCGATTGTTGCGTTTTAAGGGGCGGTCCGGGCGGGCTGTCGGCGGAACCGTCGACATCCGGCCACCCGATGGCGTGCGACGCGGAAAAGATGATGGAAGAAGCCGGGGTTAAGGCATAGCGCTCGCATGGCCGAATGTAGTATTGTTAGGCGTACGTCAAAAAATTGACGCAGCTCTTACGAGTATGGGGAATTGCATGGCGCTTACGTTTGCTGACTTTCTTGCGCAGGCTATGGCTCAGCCTATCCTGTTCGTCATTTTGGTGCTTATCATCGGCGTTACCGCGGTGTCCGGCGCAACCGACGCGCCGAACGCCATCGCGACGGTGGTTTCCACGCGTTGCCTCAAGCCGAACACGGCCATCGGCTTGGCCGCGGTGTTCAACTTCGTCGGCCTGGTGGGCATGACGTTCATCTCCACGGCCGTGGCGAAGACCATGTTCGGCATGGTCGACTTCTCAGGAAACACCGATGCCGCCTTGCTTGCCCTGGTGGCGGCCATGATCGGCGCCATAGGCTGGGGCATCTTCTGCTGGTTCTTCGGCATCCCTTGTTCGAAATCGCACTCCCTTATCGCCGGCATCACTGGCGGCGCGGTGGCCATGAACGGCTGGGCGGGCGTCGTGCCTTCCGAGTGGGTCAAGGTCATCTACGGCATGGTGTTCTCCCTGCTGGCGGGCTTTGCGCTGGGCTGGGTGTTCACGAAGATCATCGAGCGTGTGTTCGAGATGGCCAACCGTCAGGCGGCCAACATCGCCTTCACCGCTATCCAGGACCTGTGCGCGGTGGCGCTGTCGTTTCTGCACGGTGCGCAGGACGGTCAGAAGTTCATGTCCATCGCCATGCTGGGCATCGCGCTTTCCTTCGGCAGCTCCGCGCCCGATGCGGGCGGCTTCCCCATGTGGGTCATGATCACGTGCTCGCTGGCCATCTCGGCCGGCACGGTGGTGGGCGGCAAGCGCATCATCAAGTCCGTGGGCATGGACATGGTGAAGCTGGAGAAGTACCAGGGCGTGGCAGCCAACTTCTCCACGGTGTTCACGCTGCTGTTCGCAAGCCTTACCGGCATGCCGGTGTCCACGGGCCACTGCAACACGTCGGCCATCATGGGCGTGGGCGCCAGCCGTTCCATCAAGCGCGTGAACTGGAGCATCGCCAAGAACATGCTGTTGGCATGGGTGATCACGTTCCCGGCATGCGGCCTTATCGGCTTCGTGCTGGCGAAGCTGTTCATGATGCTGGCTTAAAGTCGCGTCTGCCGCTTGTCGGCGCTATTGGGGTTTCGGCTTCAACCGCTTTTCGAACCGTCTTCCGTTTTCTGGAGCAACCAGGGGTGGAAGGCGGTTTTTTGTTGCCTGGGCCTTGTTGAGCACGGGGTTTGGGCGTGGGCGGCGGCTGCGACTTGGTCCTGCGGCAGGCTGCCGCGCCCCTTGCGGCTTGGGCGTGTCGTGTTGGGGGAGGGTCCTTGGCTTGCCAGGCGGGTCAACGGTTACAATATGGCTGACATATCCGCAATGCTGCGCGCCCCCCGGTTCGCAGCTTGATGCCGAGGGGTTTTCATGGGCAAGCTTGCCAAGCCGGCGAACCGGCTAATGTTCGCGCTGTGCGTGCTGATCACGGGCGCCATCGCCGGCGCGTTCGTTTGGGCGTTCTTCTTCTGCATGGACATCGGCCTGGGGCTTTTGTGGGAGAAGCTGCCGCAGATGCTCGGGGCTGCGGCGGGCCGGGAGGTCCCGGCGCTGGCGTCGGGGCCGTTCGGGTTCGCCGCATGGCCGCTGATCGTGTGCCTGATCGGCGGCCTTGCCATCGGGCTGTACGACAAGCATGTCGGCTTCGCCCCAGAGGAGCTGAACGTGGTCATGGGCAAGGTGAAAGGCGAAGGGTGCTACCCTTACGACCACCTTGGCAAGCGCTCGCTCTCGGCGCTGCTGCCGCTTTTGTTCGGCGGCAGCGTGGGCCCCGAGGCGGGCCTGACGGGCGTGATCGCCGGTTTGTGCACATGGGTGGGCGACCGCATGCGCCGCTTCGGCGCCGACTTCCGCGCCATGACCGTGGCCGGCACGCAGGCAGCGTTGACGGCCCTGTTCACCGCTCCGCTCTACGGCTTTGCCGCGCCTCTTGCGGGCACGGCCGACGGGCGCGTGCCGGAAGGCGAGGTGGACATCAAGCTGCCGCGCGCCGGCAAGGCGGCGGTGTACCTGTGCGCCGTGGTGGGCGCCCTCGGCGCGTTCTTCGGGCTTGCCGAGCTGATCGGCGGCGGGGGCGGGCTGCCGCGTTTCTCGGCCGCCAACGTGGGGCCGCGCGAGCTTGCGTGGCTGGTGCCGCTGGCGCTTGCGGGCACGGCCTGCGGTTGGGCCTACCATGTCTCGGGCGCCGCCGCCGGCGCGTTGGCGCGCCGCATGGGCGGCCGTCCCGTCGCCAAGGCGATGCTGGCCGGCTTGGCCTTGGCGCTTTGCGGCATGGCGCTTCCCTACACCATGTTCGCCGGTGAAACGCAGTCCACCTTGCTCATGGCGCGCTGGACCGCCATCCCGGCGGGCGCGTTGGTGGCGACGGGCTTCGTGAAGGCGGCGCTCACGCCCGCGTGCATCAAGCTTGGCTGGCGCGGCGGCCATTTCTTCCCGGTGATCTTCTCGGGGATCGCGCTTGGCTACGGCTTTGCCCAGATCAGCGGCGCCGATGCGGTGTTCTGCGTTGCCGCATGCACCTCGGCGCTTATGGGCGCGGTCATGCGCCAGCCGCTCATGGCGGCGCTTCTGCTGGTCATGTGCTTCCCGCTCAAGGGCGTGATCGTGATGCTGGCAGCGGCCGCCATCGGCGCGGCCATCCCGCTGCCGCGGGCGTTGAGCCCGCAAAAGACGGAGGGTTTGCCTGCCGATGGCGAAGACGCGCCCGGATCGGCAACGCCGGATGGGGAAGGGGTGCGCCATGCGTAGGCTGCGCATGCTCGTGGAGATCGAGCGTCAGGCGGGCTTCGGTCCCATCACGTGCCTGTTCGTCGTCGTGTTCCTGCTGTGCTCGCTGGCGGTGTGGCTTGCCGACCCGGTGGCGAACACGTTCGGCGACGGCATGTGGTTCAGCTTCCAGGCCGTTTCCACCATCGGGTTCGGCGACGTGACGGCGGCGGGGCCGGTGGCGCGCATCGCCACGGTGCTGCTCAGCGTGGTGAGCATCTTCTACATCGCCCTTATCACCGGCGTGGTGGTCAGCTATTGCAACGCCATGCTGCGGCAGCGCCAGGAGGGGACGCTCGCGCATTTCGCCGAGAACCTGGAGCGGCTCGACGAGATGACGCCCGATGAGCTGGCATCGTTTTGCGAACGCGTGAAGGAGTACCGCCGCGGGAAGTAGCGCTCGGTTACTGCGGCGGTGGACGGCCGTCGGTAAAGCGTTCGATAGATGATAATCGAATGGCGAAGCGAGGCGGGCGAGATGCGCCGGGCAACATCGGCTATCGTTGCCAAGCACGGATAAACTTCGGAACTGCTGGTGCGAAGGCGTTTAGCTTGCGGGGTCCGCGGTGTTCGACGGTTAAGACCGCTACGTTGATCAGGCTCCGCCCCTGCCTGCACCGCCGATACGCAATCGGGAAACGCCGCTTGTCGGCGTTTCCCTCTATAAGAAGGAGGTCCCATGGGCTCGAACGAGAACGTGAGCGCGTGGCTTGATGCCGCGCCCGACCAGGTGCGCGAAACCACGCAGGAACTGTTGTCGCAGGTGGAGGCTATGCGGGATGTGCAGACCATCTATCCTCCGCAGGACGATATCCTCAACGCGCTTGCGTTCACCGCGCCTGCGGACGTGCGGGTGGTCATCTTGGGCCAAGACCCGTATCACGGGCCGGGGCAGGCCATGGGGCTGTCGTTTTCCGTGCCCTGTGGCTGCAAGCTGCCCCCCAGCCTTCGCAACATGTACAAGGAGATGGCCGCCGACTTGGGATGCCCTATGCCCGAGAGCGGGGATTTGACGTCGTGGGCCGCGCAGGGCGTGCTGCTGCTCAACACCACGCTTACGGTGCGCGAGCACGCCGCGGCGTCGCACGCCAAGTTGGGCTGGCGGGTGCTCACCGACCATGTGGTGCGCCGTTGCCTGGAGGTGCCGCAGCCCGTGGCGTTCCTGACCTGGGGCAAACACGCCATCGATTTGGTGGACGGGGCTTGGAAGGCCGTGGAGGCGGGCCCTGCGGCGGCATCGCTTGCCAATAAGCATGTGCTCAGGAGCACGCACCCTTCGCCGCTTTCGGCCAACCGTGCCACCGCCACGTTGCCCGCGTTCATGGGGTCGCGGCCGTATTCCCAGGTCAATCGCATTTTGGAAAAAGCAGGCGAGCAGCCGATCGACTGGCAGAGCGTGCTTGCGGGGTAGGTCGGCTCCCTTCGCTGCCTATGCGTCTTTTCCGGTGGCATCGCGTGCTGAAACAAGTTGGGCCCGGAACCATTGTTCCCGGGCCCAACGTATCGGGTTCGGTTACGTGCGTTGGCCGCTTATTCGCCCCAGACGCGCTCGGCGACCCGTCGCACCAGCGCGATCTTGGCCCACTGGTCATCCTCGGTGAGCACGTTGCCCTCCTCGGTGGAGGAGAAGCCGCACTGCGTGGACAGGCGCAGCTGCTCGAGCGGAACGTATTGCGCTGCCTCATGGATGCGCGCGATTACGTCGTCCTCGTTTTCCAGCTCGGGGAATTTGGACGTGACCAGGCCCAATACCACCTTCTGGTCGCGGATATGCGCCAGCGGGGCGAAATCGCCGGAGCGGTCGGAATCGTACTCCAGGAAGAAGCCGTCGTAGTTCGCCCCGCCGAAGAGCACCTCGGCCACCGGCTCGTATCCGCCGGAGGAGAACCACGTGGAGCGGAAGTTGCCGCGGCAGATGTGCGTGGTGATGGTCATGTCTTCGGGCTTGGCCTCAAGGATGCGGTTGATCACGTCCACGTAGTCCTTCGCCACCTGGTCGACGTCGATTCCCTCGGCGGCATACGCCTCGCGCTTGGCCGGGTCGCAGAACTCGCCCCAGCTGGTGTCGTCGAACTGCAGGTAGCGGCAGCCCAGGTCGTAGAAGGCGCGCACGGCATCGCGGTACACCTCCACGATGTCGTCGAAGAGCACCGACTCATCGGCGTAGCGCTCGATGGGGCGGTATGTGGCCTTGCCGCGCACGCAGGGGATGAGGTGCAGCATGGAGGGTGCGGGGATGGTCAGCTTCACCGGATAGTCGCCGGCAATGTCGCGCAGCTTGGCGAAATGGGCCAGGAACGGGTGGTCGCCGAAGGCGATCTTGTCGCGGAACACCAGCTGGGCGCCCTTGGGCTTGGGGCCCTTGAACTCCACCGACCACGTTTCGGCGTCGACGTGCTCGACGTTTTGCAGGCCTTCCAGGAAGTCGAGGTGCCACATGGCGCGGCGGAACTCGCCGTCGGTGACGGCCTTCAGGCCCGCCTGCTTCTCCTTTTCCACCAGGTCTGCGATGGCGGCGTCCTCGGCGGCGGTCAGTTGCTCGCGGGTGATGGTTCCGGCGGCGAAATCGGCGCGCGCCTGCTTGAGGGCCTCGGGGCGCAGGAAGCTGCCGACGATGTCATATGCGTAGGGAGGGTTGGTGATGGCCATGGGTGCGTCCTTTCATCGCTTGTGTTGCGAGGAAAGGATGCCACAGGTTTGCGTGATAGAAAACTATCGGTTTGGTAGGGATATGCATAGCTAAAAGGAATGGAAGAAGGAATCCTTATTCGCCGGCTTCGCGTTGGTATTCGTTCACGTATTCCTGCAGCAGCTGCAGGTAGCGCTCGGCGACCGAGGACAGCGGCCGATCGGTGCGTTTGACGTACCCCAGCTCCATATGCTCGGGGCTTTCGAGCGGGATGGACGTGATTTGGCTGCCATTGAGGTCCTCGGAAAGGATGCCGCTCGAGATAGTGTAGCCGTCAAGGCCGATGATCAGGTTGAACAGCGTCGCGCGATCGGTCACCACGATGCTCTTGTCCACGGCCTCGGCGATATGCAGCTCCTCGGCATAGTACAGCGAGTTGCGGATGCCCTGGTCATAGCTCAGGCGCGGGTAGGGCGCCAGGTCGGCAAGGGTGACGCGCTCAAGGTGCGCCAGCGGGCTGTTGCGGCTGACGAATACGTGCGGCTTCGCACGGAACAGCGGCACGAAGTGCAGGTCGGCCGACTTCACCACGTTCGAGATGACGCTTTCGTTGAAGTCGCAGCGGTACAGCACGCCCAGCTCGCTGCGCTGCACCCGCACGTCGTCGATGATGCCGGCGGTGGACGTCTCCCGCAGCGAGAATTCGTAGCGGTTGCGGTCGTATTCGCGCACGAGCGAGACGAACGCGTTCACTACGAAGGCGTAATGCTGGGTGGAAATGCCGAACACGCGGCGGATGCGATCGGCGCCCTTGTATTCGCCTTCCAGAAGGTCGGCCTGCTCGATGACTTGACGGGCGCGCGAGAGGAAGCGCATGCCCTCTTCGGTAGGGACGACGCCGGTGCGCGAACGCGTGAAGATGGTGATGTCCATTTCGCGTTCAAGTTCCGACACCGCCTTGGAAAGGCTGGGCTGCGCGACGAAGAGCTTCTCCGCCGCCGCGGTGAGCGACCCGGATTCGGCTACCTGGATGACGTATCTGAGCTGCTGAAGTTTCATGGGCCGTATTCTAGCAGGAAGGGAAGGAGGCCGGTAGGATATAGCCGGGTCGATCCGCGCCGCGGCGGTGTTGCGCGGGGTATCGTCGTTGCGCTGCGAGCGGGCTTTGCTGTCGTGCCGCGCGCGGGCGTTCGCCGCTGCGTTGCGATCGGGTCTTCGCGGCCGTTTCCCTATGCGCTTGGTATGCGGAAATTGCGCGGCGCTTGCGGGCTCGGCGCGCGATACGCGTATCATGGAAACGTTTTTGAGGCTCTAACGCGGCCCTGTGCCGCCGCATCGGGAAAGGAAGCGAAATGACTCGCATTGGCATTTTGGGATACGGAAACCTTGGACGTGGCGTTGAGCTGGCCATTCGCCAGAACGACGACATGGAGCTCGCGGCGGTGTACACCCGCCGCGACCCCGCAAGCGTGAGCATCGCCACCGAGGGCGTGCCCGTTCGCTCCGTGGCCGACCTGGAAACCGGCAACGAGGACATCGACGTGCTCATCCTGTGCGGCGGCAGCGCCACCGACCTTCCCGAGCAGACGCCGAAGTATGCGGCGCTGTACAACGTGGTGGACTCGTTCGACACGCATGCCAACATCCCCGCGCATTTCGCGAACGTCGACGCGGCGGCTCGCGAGGCCGGCACGTGCGCGCTCATCTCCTGCGGCTGGGACCCGGGCCTGTTCTCGCTGAACCGCCTGTACGCCAACTGCATCCTGCCGCAGGGCGCGGACTACACGTTCTGGGGTCGCGGCGTGTCCCAGGGGCACTCCGATGCGCTGCGCCGCATCCCCGGCGTGGCCGATGCGCGCCAGTACACCATCCCCGTGCCCGCCGCGCTCGATGCGGTGCGCGCCGGCGGCAACCCGCAGCTGACCACGCGCCAGAAGCACACGCGCGAGTGCTGGGTGGTGCTTGAGGAGGGCGCCGACGCCCAGGCGGTGGAGAAGCAGATCGTCGAGATGCCGAACTACTTCGACGAGTACGACGTCACGGTGAACTTCATCAGCCAGGAAGAGCTTGATCGCGACCACGCGGGGTTGCCGCACGGGGGCTTCGTCATCCGCACGGGCACCACGGCCGGCGGCAACGATTGCCGTATCGAGTACTCGCTCGACCTGGGCTCCAACCCTGAGTTCACCGCCTGCGTGCTGGTGTCCTACGCCCGCGCCGTCGCGCGCTTGGCGTCCGAGGGCGTGAAGGGCTGCAAGACCGTGTTCGACATCGCGCCCGCCTACCTCTCGCCTGTAAGCGGCGAGGAGCTGCGCGCCCACATGTTGTAAGGGCGGCGCGAGGCGCAGGCGTGTAGGCGGGGGCGTTGCCGAATGGGCAGCGCCCCCGCTTTGCGTTTCGGGGCTGCCATAGGCGTGCCTGAAAATGTCACGTACGTGTAAATTACTCCATGCCTTCTTCAAAAAGATGCGCCAGGGTGCTATTTTTTTGAAGTTTCCGTCCTTTAGAAGGGGGATGTGCATGGTAGATGAAAAGCCGGAGGCGGTAGAGCAGGTTCAAGAGAAGGATTGCTCGGCCGCTGGTTCGGAGGAAACCTCCGGTAACGCAAAGTCGCTCGGCGTTTTCTCGTTCGAGGGCGACATGTCGCTGGCGCAGGCCATTCCGCTGGGCCTGCAGCACGTGCTGGCCATGTTCGTGGGCAACCTAACGCCGCTTTTGATCGTCACGGGTGCGTGCGGCCTGGCGGGCGCGGAGTTCGCGGACGTGCAGCTGTCGCTGCTGCAAAACGCCATGTGGATCGCAGGCGTGGTAACCCTGGTCCAGCTGTTCGGCATCGGACCGGTCGGCGGCAGGGTGCCCATCATCATGGGCACGTCCTCGGGCTTCATCGGCGTGTTCAACTCCGTGGCGGCATCCATGGGCGGCGGCCTGTTGGCTTACGGCGCCATCATGGGCGCTTCCATCATCGGAGGCCTGTTCGAGGCCGTGCTGGGCTTTTTCCTCAAGCCGCTGCGCCGGTTCTTCCCGGCCGTAGTCACGGGCACGGTGGTGCTCTCCATCGGCTTGAGCCTGATCAGCGTCGGCGTGAACACCTTCGGCGGCGGCAGCAGCGCCAAGGACTTCGGCTCGTTTGAGAACCTGTGCCTGGCGCTCATCGTGTTGGTGGTCATTTTGGCTGTCAAGCACGCGACCACCGGGTTTTTGAGCGCATCCTCCATTCTGGTCGGCATTATCGTCGGCTATATCGTTGCGGGCATCATGGGCATGGTCCTGCCCACCACCGGTGTCGACGCGAACGGCGTCGAATACACGAAGGCGTGGGTTTTGAACTGGGATAAGGTCGCCGCCGCGGCGTGGTTCGCCGTGCCCAACCCGCTACCCGTGGCGCCTGTGTTCGACATGCGCGCCATCGCCCCCGTGCTCGTGATGTTCGTGGTCACCGCCGTCGAGACCGTCGGCGACATCTCCGGCGTCACGCAGGGCGGCATGAACCGCGAGGCTACCGACAAGGAGCTTTCCGGCGGCGTGATCTGCGATGGCATGGGATCTACCGCGGCGGCCCTGTTCGGCGTGCTGCCGAACACCTCGTTCAGCCAGAACGTCGGTCTGGTCACCATGACGAAGATGGTCAACCGCAAGGCCCTGGCGTGCGGCGCGGTGTTTTTGATCTTGTGCGGTTTGTGCCCGAAGCTGGGTGCGGTGGTCTCCATCATGCCGCAGTCGGTTCTGGGCGGCGCAGCCGTCATCATGTTCGCCTCCATCGTGGTCAGCGGCATCCAGCTGATCACGCGCGAGCCTTTGACCCCGCGCAACCTGAGCATCGTATCGGTGGCTTTGGGCCTGGGTTACGGCATCGGCGCCAACCCGGCCGTCCTGGCAGGCGCTCCCCAGATGGTCAGCCTGATCTTCGGCGGCTCCGGCATCGTTGCCGCGGCGGCCGTGGCGATCGTCTTGAACATCGTGCTCCCCAAGGACAAGGAAATCACCAAAAGCGACGCAGGCGTATAGCCTTTCGCGACGCATATACGATGAGAATGCCCGGTAGGTCTGTGCGACCTGCCGGGCATTTCGGGTTTTCAGGGGCTTTGCGGGCGGGTTAGCCCGTCCTGGGGTGGCGTGCGGTTTCGCGGGCTGCGCGCTGGCCTGTCCGATGGCTCGTTTGGCTACCCGATCCGATCGTGGCTGCTTGCGGAGGCTTTCCGACGTTGCTCGATATGCGCTTGCAGCACCTCGAGGTCCTGTACGGTGTCCACGTCGAACAGCTCCCATTCGCTGGCGGCTTCCACACAGCGCACGCGCTGCGCATGGGCTTTGGCCACGAAGCCGCCTCCCTTGCCCGGCGGCAACGCGCGCAGCTCGTCGAAGGTCCAAGTTGGGAACAGCACCGGTGCGCCTTGCGTGCCCTGGAAGCCGACGCGCCAGATGAACTCGGGGTGTGCCTCGGCGCTGCGAAGCAGGGCGGCAAGGGCGTTCGCGCTGATGAGCGGCTGGTCTGCCTGGATGAACGTGACCGTATCGCACCCGCCCATGGCCTGCATCCCCAGGCGCACGGCGTCGCTTCTGAGGGGTTCGCCGTGCATGATGGCTTCCACGCCCATGGTGCGGCACAGCTTCGCCACGTCCTTGTGGCGTGTGACCGCCACGCGTTTCGCGAACAACCCGTCGCAGGCGCTGATCGCGTGGGCGATGAGCGGCGCGCCGTCAAGGTTCGCCATAAGCTTGTTCGACCCGAAGCGCGTGCCCAGGCCCGATGCCATGATGATGCAGCCATGCACGGCGTTCGGGGTTTCAACGGGGTTGGTCATGGTCGGTTCGCCTTTGCAGATTCGATGGTCGGTCGGTTGGGTTCGGTGTGCGGGGCTTTCGAAGGATTCCCCGGCCACAGTATAATATGTACGTTTCTATAAACCTCAAGCAACGGGGTGCGCCATTATTACCTTTCAGAAATACGTTCGCCCGCAAAGCCTGCAAGAGGCTTGGGAGCTGAACCAGAAGAAGCGCAATCGCGTGGTGGCCGGCATGATGTGGCTGAAGATGGGCAACCATTCCCTTGGCACCGCCATCGACCTGTGCGATCTGGGCTTGGATGCCATCGAGGAGACCGACGAGGAGTTCCGCATCGGCGCCATGGTCACCCTGCGCCAGATGGAAACCCACGCCGGTCTTGACGCCTATTCCTGCGGCGCCATCAAGGCGGCGTTCCAAGATATCGTGGGCGTGCAGTTCCGCAACGGCGCCACGCTCGGCGGAAGCCTGTGGCGCCGCATGGGCTTCTCCGACATCGTCACGGCGTTTCTTGCCATGGACAGCTACGTCGAGCTGCACGAAGGCGGCATCGTGCCCCTGGAGCGGTTCGTGAGCATGCCCTACGACAAGGACATCCTCGCGCGCCTTATCGTCAAGAAGCGCCCCGGCGCGTTCGCGTACCAGGCCGTGCGCAAGCAGCGCACCGACCTTCCCACGCTCAACTGTATGGCGGCGAAGCTGGGCGGCGAATATCGCGTGACGGTGGGCGCTCGCCCGGGTCGTGCGGTGCTTCTGTGCGACGACCAGGGCATCCTTGCCGACGGCATCACCGAGGAGAGCGCCGCGGCGTTCGCCGAGCATGCCGCGGGAAGCATCCGCGTTTCCGGGAACATGTGGGGCAGCGCCGAGTACCGCCGCGCGCTCGCGCCCGTGCTCGTGCGCCGCGCCCTGCTTGCGTTAGGGGAGGTGCGCTAGATGGAGGTCAAGATCAAGCTGAACGGCAAAACGGTGGTCGACGACATCCCCGCCGACATGCTGCTCATCGATTTCGTGCGCGCCCACGGGTGCAAAAGCGTGAAACGCGGCTGCGAGACGTCCGCGTGCGGCCTGTGCACGGTGATGCTCGACGACGTGCCCGTGCTGTCCTGCTCCACGTTGGCAGCCCGCGCCGACGGCCGCAGCGTCTGCACGTTGGAGGGCCTGCAGGCCGAGGCATCGGAGTTCGTGGGCTTCATCGCCGACCAGGGCGCCGAGCAGTGCGGTTTCTGCAACCCCGGCTTCGTGATGAACACCATCGCGCTGCTGCGCGAGAACCCCGATCCCACCGACGATGAGATCCTGGCGTACCTGAGCGGCAACCTGTGCCGTTGCTCGGGCTACGTGGGGCAGCTGCGCGGCATCCGCGCCTTCCTGGACGAAAAGCACGGCAAGGAGGTCGAGCGTGGATAAGCCCGAATACCGCTCCGTAGGCAAGTCGGTCCGCAAGAAGGATTCGCTGCAGCTTTTGCTGGGAAAGCCCGTCTACACCGAGGACATCGCGCCCGATGCGCTGGTGGTCAAGCTTTTGCGAAGTCCCCACGCCAACGCCATGGTGAAGACCATCGACGCATCTAAGGCGAAGAAGGTGCCTGGCGTGGTGGACGTGTATACCTGGGAGGACGTGCCCGATCAGCGCTTCTCCAACGCCGGTCAAACCTATCCTGAAACCAGCCCCTACGACCGCCTGATCATCGATCGGCACGTGCGCTTCGTGGGCGACGTGGTGGCCATCGTGGCAGCCGAGAACGAGAAGGCGGCGCAAACCGCCCTTTCGCGCATCAAGGTGGAGTACGACGTGCTGGAGCCCGTCCTGGATTTCCGCACCGCTAAGGACAACCCCGTGCTGGTGCACCCCGAGGACAACTGGCATATGCTGTGCGACCTGGGCGGCGACAACGCGCGCAACCTGGTGGGCACCACTTCCGACGCCGGCGGCGACATCGAGGCGGTGCTGGCCGATTGCGACGTGGTGCTGGAGCGCACCTACCACACGAAGGCGTACAACCAGGCTATGATGGAGACGTTCCGCACGTTCACCCAGCTGGACCGCTACGGCAGGCTGCACGTGATCTCGTCCACGCAGATCGTGTACCACGTGCGCCGCATCTTGTCGCACGCGCTCGGCATCCCGAAAAGCCGCATCCGCGTGGAGAAGCCGCGCATCGGCGGCGGCTTCGGCGCGAAGCAGACGGCGGTATGCGAGGTGTATCCCGCGTTCGTCACCATGAAGACGGGGCGTCCGGCCCTGTGCGTGTTCTCGCGCAAGGAATCGCAAACCTGCGGGTCGCCGCGCCACGAGATGGAGGTCAAGGTCCGCCTGGGCGCGAACAACGACGGCCGCATCCGCGCGCTTGGGGTGACCACGCTGTCGAACTCGGGCGCCTACGGCGAGCACGGCTGGGCCACGGTCGGCCTGACCGGCCACAAGTCCATCCCGCTCTACACCGGCTCGCTCGAGGCGTTCAAGTTCGACGCGAGCGTGGTGTACACGAACATGCAGCCATCGGGCGCGTACCGCGGCTTCGGCGCCACGCAGGGCCAGTTCGCCGTGGAGAGCGCCGTCAACGAGCTGGCAGCGAAGCTTGGTCGCGACCCGGTGGAGCTGCGCGAGCGGAACATGGTGCGCGAGGGCATGGCCATGCCCGCCTACTTCGGCGAGGTGGCAAACGCCTGCGCCCTGGACCGCTGCATGCAGCACTGCAGCGACATGTTCGGCTGGAAAGAGAAGTTCCCGGTGCGCGACATGGGCAACGGCAAGGTGCGTGCCGCCGGCGTTGCCATGTCCATGCAGGGTTCGGGCATCTCCGGCATCGACGTGGGCTCGGTCACCGTCAAGCTCAACGACGACGGGGGATACATGCTGCTCATCGCCGCGGCCGACATGGGCACGGGTTGCGACACCATCCTGGCCCAGATGGTCGCCGAGCATATGGAATGCCCCGTGGATGCCGTGAGCGTGTTCGGCGCCGACACCGACGCGTCCCCCTATGACTCGGGTTCGTACGCATCCTCTACCACCTACGTCACCGGCATGGCAGTTGAGAAGGCGTGCGGGCAGCTCAAGGAGCGCCTGTGCGCCATCGCCGCCGAGGAGCTCGGCTGCGATGCGGCTGAGCTGCGCTTCGAGGGCGGATGCGTTCGCCACGAGGCCACGGGGCGCACGGTCTCGCTGCCCGAGATCGCCGCGAAAAGCCAGTGCAATTGCCGCTTTGCCCCGGAGGCCACCGCTCAGCATTCCTCGCCGGTGTCCCCGCCGCCGTATATGGTGGGCATGGTGGAAATCGAGCTGGACCGCGAGACCGGCGTGGTGGAGGTGCTCGACTACGCCGCCGTGGTCGATTGCGGCATCCCCATCAACCCGGCGCTCGCGCGCATCCAGGTGGAAGGCGGCATCGTGCAGGGCATCGGGCATACGCTCATGGAGGACGTCACGCGTACGCCCAAGGGCGCCATCCGCGAATCGAGCCTGTTCACGTACCGGTTGCCCACCCGTTTGGACACGGGCCGCATTAACGTTGAGTTCGAGCATTCCTACGAGCCCACGGGCCCGTTCGGCGCGAAGTCCATCGGCGAGATCGTCATCAACACGCCGGGTCCCGCGTTGGCGCAGGCCATCTACCGGGCAACGGGCGTGTGGCATCGCGAGCTGCCCATCCTTCCCGAGCACATCTTGCTGGCGAAACCTGAGGAGTAGGCATTCTAGGCAGCTTGCTACATATCCAGCGTGGGCTTACGGCCATCATCGGCGGTGGCGGCAAGTCCACGCTTTTGCGCGCCTTGGCAGAGGAGCTGTCGCGCGATGCGCGCGTAATCGTGGCCACGAGCACGAAGATGTACGTGCCCGATTGGTGCCCCGTGGTGCTTGGCGCGTCGCCTGATGATGTGCAGGCGGCGCTTTCTGAGGCCCCCATCGTATGCGCGGGCTCCATCCATCCGCCCACGGGGAAGCTGGCCGAGCCGCGGGTGGCGTTTTCCGACCTGGTACGTTTGGCGGACTATGTGCTGGTGGAGGCGGACGGGGCGAAGAAGCTTCCGCTGAAGGCGCATGCCGAGCACGAGCCGGTCATCCCCGCGTGCGCGGGGCGGATGGTATGCGTGGTCGGGGTCGACGGCCTAGGCGCCCCCGTTTCGCAGACGTGCCACCGGCCGCAAATCTTCGCGCAGCTGGCCGGCGTTTCCGTCGACGATGCGGTCACGCCCGAGGCGGTGGCGGCGGTGCTGTGCGCCGAGGCGCTTCATGACGTGGTTTTGATCAACAAGGTGGAGACCGCCGCCGACTGGCAGGCAGCGCGGCGCATCGCGGCGCTGTGCGATACGCCGGTGGCGGCGGGAAGCCTTTGGAGGGACGGTCTTCGATGCTTGCGGTGATCCGCGGCGCCGGCGATATCGCCAGCGCCATCGCGCTGCGCCTTGTGCGATGCGGCGCTTCCGTGCTTATGACCGAGATAGGGCAGCCTTTGACGGTGCGTCGCACCGTTGCCTTCAGCGAAGCCGTTCGCATGGGAAAAGCCCAGGTGGAAGGCGTGACGGCCGTGCGTGCCCGTGATGCGTCCCATGCCTTGGAGCTGCTTTCCGGCGAAGGCTTCGTCCCTGTTTTGGTGGACCCCGCGTGCGCATGCGTCAAGGACGTGGCGCCCGACGCGGTGGTCGATGCCGTGTTGGCCAAGCGCAACCTGGGCACTGCCATGGATATGGCGCCCATCGTCATCGGGGTCGGCCCGGGCTTCACGGCGGGCGTGGATTGCCATGCCGTGGTGGAGACCATGCGCGGGCATACCCTGGGCCGAGCGTATTACGAGGGGTCGGCGTTGCCGAACACCGCGGTGCCCGGTTTGGTGGGCGGCTTCGCCGGCGAGCGCGTGCTGCGCGCCCCGTGCGATGGCGAATTCCGCGGCGTTGCGACCATAGGCGACCATGTTGAGGAAGGTCAGGTTGTGGCGTATGCGGGGGATGTTCCCGTGGTTGCCACGCTCACGGGCGTTTTGCGCGGTCTGATAGCCGATGGGGTGCAGGTTCGCCAGGGTTTGAAGTGCGGCGATGTGGACCCACGCGACCAGAGCGGCTATTGCGGGCTGGTCTCGGACAAAGGCCTGGCGGTTGCGGGCGGCGTGCTTGAGGCCATCCTTCATGTAGGTGGAACGTTTTCGGCCCGATAGGGCGTGAGGTGGGAAGATGCGCAAGATCGCAGAGCATATCGCAGGTGCTTGCCGTGCGGGCGAGCCGTTGGTGCTGGTCGCGGTGGCGGAAAGCAAGGACTCCACGCCGCGCAAAGCGGGAACGCTCATGTTGGTGTCCGCCGATGGGCTGGCGTGCGGCACCATCGGCGGCGGCGCCCTTGAGGCGCATGGCATAGCCTGCGCGCGCCGTTTGCTGGGAGGCAAGGCGCGCCGTTTCGAGAACATGGGCCTTGAGGAGCGCCTGGGCATGGTTTGCGGCGGAAGCACAAGCCTGCTGTATGTTCCGATATGCGGCGGCAGCGCCGTGTGGGCCAAGGTTGCTAGCGAGTTGTTGCGCTGTTTCGAGCAGCGTACGCCGGCGTATCTGACGTTAAGCTGCTGCGATGAGCTGCCGCGATCCGGCGAAGGCGTCGTGCTGCTCGATGCCGATGGGGCCTTGCTCGCTGGCGACGGCTCCGCGCCGGGCGATCGGGTTCGCGGCCGGAAGGGGCGCTGCATCGCGGACGGTTGGCTTATGCTGCCCGTTCCCTTGCCGGTTCGCGCCGTGGTGTTCGGCGGCGGGCATGTGGGCAGCGCCACCGTTTCGGCCCTGTCGCGCGTGGGTTTTTCCTGCACGCTGTTCGACTGTAGGCCGGAGTTCGCGAACGCCGGGAAATCCCACGGCGCGCAGCAGGCGGTCGTGGGGGACTACGGCGATATCGCCGCCTCTCTGACCCTTGACGAACGCGATTACGTCCTCATCATGACGCATAGCCATCGGCACGATTTCGCCGTGCTGGAGCAGGTGCTCCGCCAGCCGTTGGCATATGTGGGGTTCATGGGCTCGCGGCGCAAGATCGCCACGGCGCGCGAGCGCATGCTGGAAGCGGGGATTCCCGAGTCGGCGCTTGACGCCGTGCACATGCCTATAGGGTTGGATATCAAGGCCGAAACGCCCGAGGAGATAGCCGTCAGCATAGCGGCCGAGTGCATCCTGCATCGAGCGACGCGCTAAGCCGCGCCATCGGAGGACGGCGTCGGGTGCGAAGGCGCATCAGGGTGTTCCGGCCATGGCGGCGGATCGATCACCGTCATGTCAAGGCGAAGCGTTTGGGCGATAAGCGTTGCAAGCTCGTCGTCGGTGATGTCGGGCTTGGCCTTCATCATCCCTGCTAACCCGAATATGAGCAGGCCGAACGTTTCGGGGATCAGCTGGATCTCGATCGTCCGGTACGCCATGTACTCGGACACGATGTAGTTCTGGATGCATGCCACCACCTCGCGGACGGCCTGCGTGGCGAAGCGGTCGCGCAGGCCGAGCTCCTCGAGCACGGAAAACATCGGGCGAGGCTCGCCCGATGCGGTGTAGAGCGCGCGTCGCAGCATGGACACGCAGTTTTTCAGCTCCGAGGGGGTTTCGCCGAACGCACGCAGCTCGTTCCAGGTGGACACGCTTTCGACCAGGTCCTCAAGATAGTCCTCGATCACGGCATCGGTGACGGCCTGCTTGTCGGGGAAGTAATAGTACAGAAGGCTGCGCGCCACGCCCGCTTTGCGGGCGATGGCGGCCATGCTGGTGGCGGCGACCCCTTCGGTTTCGTAAAGCTCGCGCGCCGCCAGCATGATGTCGCCGGCGGTTCCCTCAAGCCGCGCGCTCTGCCTGACCTGCCGCGTGACGGGGTGCGGCAGGTCAGGATCGAATCCGGGTAACGGCTTGCTGTCCAGTGCAGACATGGGGCTCCTTCGCGTGTTGGGAAGCCGCCGCGCTGCGTGCGCTCAGGCGCGGTTCGCTGTAGATCAGCGGTTTTCCTCGACGACCTCTCGATAGCTCTTCGTGTCATTATAGAGCTCGTCTTTAAGCGGGTTAAGGCGCCGTGTGCGGATTCGGCGTAGCTGGTAGGCGGCAAGGGCCGCATTGGCGATGAGTGCCACCAGGCTGACGGCGAAGAACGCGTTCGGGTTGTGGGTCGCGGGAATCTCGGCGAACGTTACGGGCGCTCCACCAGGGTTTTGACGCGGCCTTTCTCGTCCCATGCGGCCGCGTAGCCGAACTCCTCCAGGTTGGCCAGCGCCGCCTCGCGTTGACCCTCGGGAACGTCGATGCTCTCGAGGTACACCCTGCGGAAGCGCGGGTTGTCGATGTAGAGCTCCTGCTTGAAGGGATTGCGCTTCTTGCCGAAGATCGTGTAGGCCTGGTAGATGAACACGCCCGCGTTGAAGATGAGCGCGATCACCGAGATGGTCATGTGAGCTGCAGGGTTGTTGGTGGAATGGACCACGAACGCCGGATGCAGGAAGAACCAGGGGATGGTCATGGTGACGATCATGTTCACGGCAAGCGTGCGGACGCGGTGCTGCGCGTAGGCGCCGCGCTTGATGAAGAACGCCGGGATGGTGCAGGCTGCCAGAAGCACCAGGCCGCAGTACATGGAGCGGTCGGAGACGCTGTTGTAGGTGTAGGCGAAGTTCCACAGGTCGTAACCGATGATCCAGAACCACAGCTGATCGGGCCAGACGTAGTCCTTCTTCTTGCCGCGGCTGACGATGATGCCGAAGAAGCCGCAGATGCAGATGGCGTTCAAGATACCGGCGATGCCGTTCATGACGTTCCACGGGCCGCCGACCACCATGTAGCCGTCGACGATGCCGTTGACACCCGTGAGCTGGAAGTCGCGGATGCACGCCTCAAGGATGTTGATGGCGAAGATGATGGGCGGTATGCAGACGATGTACTTCTTCTGGAAGGCGGGGAAGTAGACGATCAACCAGCCCAAGATCGCTCCGGCTAAGCACGAGTAGGTTTTCACCCACTGGAACCAGGTGCCGGCACCCGTGCCCTCGACCGCGGTATGGGGCCAAACGAAGACGGTCAGAACAACCGGCAGCGCGATGAATATGACCGCGCCCACCCATTTGTTCAAGCGCGACAACTCGTTCATGCCGATCAGAAATGCCAGGTACAGCAATACGCTCACACATGCCGTTGCCGATAGCGGCTCGTAGAAAAACATGGCGGATCCTCCTTCTTGTATGCCTGCGGGCTGCTTTGGTGCCGTCGGGCAAACTTGCGACGGCGTTCCTTCGGCTCGACCCGCTCCCTTCGGCGAGAGTGTAGCAAGGGCTTTTTCCGTCGGTTTGACGGTTCGCCCTTGATTCGTCAGGGATGGGCTTCGGCGGCAAGCGGCTGTTTTTCGCCGGGAAACGTGATTGACGGAACGGTAACGGTTGGAATTTTTTTCGCCGAAAAGGGCGCCGAACGTTATGCGGAATGAACAGGGTTTCGCTGGAAAATACGCGCCGAAACATAGGGATTTTGGAACCGGGCAATCATTTTCCCGCTTAGATTCCCAGGATTCGACCGATAGAAGCTGGCAACGAATTTCTCGAAAATCGATTGACAATGACAATAGCCGTCAAGTTTAATGCGCTCTGACGCAAGTCGTGGGAAAACGTATTTGCGCAACCTCATTGAAGGCTGTCAACAGAAAGGGTATTGCCATGGCGGATAACGTGGTAGTGGCAAGGAACACCGAGAACGCACCGAAGTGCCCGATGTGCTCTCAGACCGTCGCTTTCTCCCATTACAACAACCTCTCGGCCCAGCTGCCTGTCGATCCTAAGACCGGCGCTATCGTCGAGGGCGGTGTCAAGGAGCAGGCAGAGCAGTGCTTCCGCAACATCGCAGCCATCGTTGCGAGCATCGATCATGACCTGAACGACGTCGTTCGCGTCACCATCTTCGTCAAGGACATCATGGACATCGACGTTGTGGAGAGGGCCTACAAGTCCTTCTTCACCACCTACGTGCCCGCCCGCACCATCGTTGCCGTCAACGATCTGCCCATGGGCGCCCTGGTCCAGGTTGAGGCTCTGCTCACCAACGGCGAAGGCACCATCCCGAACGAGCCCCAGGCCGGCGACCTGGTCAAGTACGCCAACAACACCCACAACGCCCCGTTCGACGCTATGTCCACGCAGTCCGTGGCGTTCTCCCACTACAACAACATCACCGCTCAGCTGCCGATCGACCCGGTTTCCAACCAGATCGTCATGGGCGGCGTGCAGGAGCAGACCGCTCAGTGCTTGAAGAACATCAAGGCCGTCCTGACCGCTATGGATGTTCCGTTCGACGACATCGTCAAGGTCACCGTCTTCCTGAAGGACCTCGGCGACGTTGAGGCCATGAACGAGATCTACAAGCGCTTCTTCCCGGATTCGGGCATCGCCCGCGCCGTCAACTACCTGCCGGCCCGCACCGTGGTCGAGGTCGCCGACCTGCCGCAGCACGCGCTCGTGCAGATCGAGGCCGTGTGCTCCCACGGCGACGGCACCCCGCCGCAGGCCGTCGAGGCCCGTCATGGCCTGATCATCGAGGCCAACAACATCGCCAACGCTCCGAAGGACGAGCTGTCCTCCCAGACCGTGGCGTTCTCCCACTACAACAACATCTCCGCCCAGCTCGGCGTCGACCCGGCAACGGGCGCGCTGGTCGCCGGCGGCGTGAAGGCCGAGACCGAGCAGGCTCTCAAGAACATCAAGGCCATCATCGAGAGCGTCGACCATGTCCTGGAGGACTGCGTCAAGGTGAACATCTTCGTGAAGGACATGAACGACATGGACGCCGTCAACGAGGTGTACGCTCAGTTCTTCCCCGAGGGAACCCCCGCTCGTCGCGTGGTCGGCGTTGCGAACCTGCCCATGGGCGCCGCCATCCAGATCGACGCCATCTTCGGCAACTTCGAGGGCACCCCGCCGATCGCCTAGCGAATCATCTGCGGATCCTTGTCGATCATCGGGCAACCGATGGTTTTGGAAAGGGAACGGGTTTTCGCCCGTTCCCTTTCTTGCGTTTTTCAGGCGCAGGGAAGCTGCGTTTCGATTGGCGGATACAGGAGGCATGAGGGAGCGTGGGTTTGCCGGCGGCAACGTTGCCATCAGCCATTGCGATCACCATGCTGCTGCCCAAGCTCTTAAAGAGGGTATTTTGAACGCATGGGAGGATTCCCGGATCGAAATCCTCCCGACCAGGGGTCCTTGCAGCTACTATGCCGAACGCGGAGGTTTGATCGTCGGCTTTTAGCTCGTAGATTGTCGCGCATCGTTGATTACGAAGATGCGGTTTCGTTAGCAACAGTGTTTCCGAAATGGTTGAGCCGCGCCCAAAAAGATTGTTTGGGCGCGGCTCGTTACATTTCCCTGACGGGGTGGTATAGGGCAGGGATCCTGCTCTTTTAGGTTACAGGTCGTCGGGGCAGTCTAGTTCCGCTTCGATTTTCGCGCGGCGCTGTTTTGCCTCAAAGAATGCCAGGCACAGCGCACCGAATACGGCAACGAAGATGGTCACGCCGAACACTACGCCCGTTGCCAGGTTCGCTCCCCAAAAGACGCTTTCGATCGGTACGATCTGCGCCTCGGCGATGCAGCGCATAGCAGCGATGGCGAGTGCGCTTGCGATGCCGGTGATGCCCGAAATGAGCAGGAAATAGCCCGTGGGAATGTGCTCTGTTTGCCCGAAGCGGTTGGTGTCGACATAGCCTTTCCTCGTTTGCAGCACGGCACAGACGGTCATCACGATGAAAAGCCATGCGTACATGACGGCGTCAACGGGATTTGCGAAGAGGCGAAACGCTTCGCCGGCGCCATCGTGCACCCACGCTACCTGCTGGGCCATGATTTGATACACAAGCAACGTGAGCATGCCGAACGATAGTAGCATGAACCCAAGCTTGTAGATTTTCGCGTTCTCGGCCTCGAGGCGCTCGTCCTTCGGACCTGCATATTCGCGCCATTTCCGGGCAAGTTTCATATTTTGCAGCTTCATGATTCTCTCCTAAAAGGATATGTCTTGGTTTGCGTAACGTGCTGTGTTGGGAACGATGAAGACGGATTAGCAATCTTCGTCCCAGAAAAGGTCGTTTAGGGTGACATGAAGGGTTTTGCAAATGGCAACGCATAAATTGAGCGTGGGATTATAACCGCCTGCCTCGATAAGGCCGATGGTTTGGCGTGTGACGCCGACAGCTTCGGCTAAATCGGATTGCGAAAGGCCGGCCGCTGCGCGCGCTGCCTTCATGCATAGGTTTTTCTTGCCCGGCATGGGATTCCTTTCGACATATGGACAGATATCCGTTGCAACATGACAGAAATATATTGCATTCAAATCATAATGTCAATTATATATTGCATTATGAAATGTAAATGCGGCATATTCGCTATCGGTACAAGAAGTGTTGCAAACGATTTCTCACAAAAAGGCGCCTTGCAAAGAGTAGCGCGTTTCGGACAGTCGATATGTCGCTGTGAGTTTATTCTTGCTCTAGGGTGGAGGTTGTGGTGCTTGGTCAATCTGCTTGGTGGCCAATCTAGGTGATTGAATTAGCTACAGCCTCACGCCTACCGGCGCTGGATGATTTTCGAGGAATCTCTCGACCGTCGTCTTCTTCTCGTTGCCGTGAAGGCTTTCGTAGGCCAGTGGCGATAAAGCCTTGAACAAGGAAAGCATGTCCGAGTCGATTCCCATGGGCGAATGTCCATTTGGTCCAGGATTGAAAAGGCGCTCGTTATGCGCGACGCGGTTGCGCAGCTTGTTGATGGATTCGAGCTTCAGGTTGAGCTTTGCCCTGTCGGTTCCGGCAGGCCATGCGGCGTGCAGATACGGTATCCAAAGGTCGCGCTCGCGGCTTCGGTCTGTCATGTGGGCCCAGAAGCCGAGCATGAGCCCTGCAATCACCTGATCGGGGTTTGCAGGGTCGTGTGCCCGCCCACGGGCGTCGTTGATGGCGCGGCGATTTACCATGTTCACGTCGCGCATTTTTTTCGCCTTGCTATTTCGCATGATGGGGCGTGTCACGGGTGAGTTCGCGTCGAAGAGCCAGTGCTCGTCACCCTGGAAGCGCTCGGTGAGAGCTCGGTCGTACGCATTGCGCAGCGCGAGCTCGAAGTGCGCGATGTCTCCCATGAGGACTCGCCCCAGCATGAGGTTCCATTCGTGCAGCTCGAGCGCGCAATCGATGTTGCCGTCGCAAAGATCGAGGTAAGAAGAGAGCCTTGACGACGAAAGCCAGCGCTCCGCCCACTCGTGCTGTGCTTCGGTTTTGGGGCGCCCGCATGCGTTTGCCATAAGGTTTCTCCTGTAGATACAAATTTAGGCCCGGTGACTTGAATCAGCGGTCATCCCGGGCCCATCGTCAATCATTATACTCGCTGTTGCGCTGACCGGTTACTCGCTGTTGCCGGTGCTGACAAACGTCCCGCAATCGAGTCAGCTATGGTCTTTGCCGATTGCAAAGGCGCGCTTGGAGCACATTGCGGCGCTTCGTTCCGCTAAATCGGCTTGATGGGATGGCGAATCACGGTCTTGAGCTTCTCCGGCGCGCACTTGCGCGGGTCGGAGAGGTAGATCTCGTGATGCAGACGGGCTTCGGAGAAGTCGGGCGCATAGCCTTGCTCGGCTGCACATGCGTGCATGGCGTCTATGGTCGCCGGCTCGTCGTCGTAAGGCCCGGTATGCATGCATTGAACGCATAGGCCCTCGTCGACCTTCAGCATCTCGACCGCTGAGAAGTCAAGCTTCTTTTTGGCGGCAGCCTCCGAGACGGCCCAGTCGAAATCGTCGCGAGTGACGAAATCGGGCAGGCGGATGCAGGAGATGAAGTTGAAGTCGCCCTTCCGCGCATAGTCGATCTGACCGTCTGCAGGGTCCTGCCACCAGAACCCCTCGAGCGGCGGCACGACGAAGTCGAAATAGCCTTCGATTTCGTGTGGGCCCTTCTTCGACATCTTGACAGTGTAGGCCACGCCGTAGAGCAGCGGCATGGCGCCCTGGTACTCGCCGCCCTCGATGTTGGGGTCGCCCTTGCCGCGTACGGCAATGTAGCTCATGGGCGGAATGGTCAGGATGCTCGGTTTGCACGACGGCTTGTAAAGCTCCTTGAATTCCTTCTTGAAATCGTATGCCATTAATCGTCCTCCCATAATGTAAGCTTCTCGCCGATATTGCTTCAAACATAGCGATAGGCGCGGCTTCGGGAGAAACCGCGCCTATCGGCAGTCATTATATCATAGAATCGAACAGGTGTTCTATTCCCACTCCACCGTGCCGACGGGCTTGGGGGTGAGGTCGTAGCACACGCGGCAGATGCGGGGAACTTCGGCGGTGATGCGGGCGGTGATGCGCTTGAGCAGCGCCCAGTCAAGCTCGGGGACCTCGGCGGTCATGACGTCGACCGTGTTGATGCAGCGGATGATGCAGGGCCAGTCGTAGGCGCGCTTGCCTTCGCGCACGCCGGTTGTGCGGAAGTCGGGCACCACGGCGAAGTACTGCCAGATGGTCAGGCCGGCGTTGTCGATCTCCTCGCGCACGATGGCGTCTGCCTCGCGCAGCGCCTCAAGGCGATCGCGGGTGATGGCGCCGAGGCAGCGAACGCCCAGGCCGGGGCCGGGGAAGGGCTGGCGCTCGACCATGTTCTCGGGCAGGCCGAGCTCACGGCCGACCACGCGCACCTCGTCCTTGTACAGCAGCTTGACGGGCTCGCACAGCTCGAACTGCAGATCGTCGGGAAGGCCGCCCACGTTGTGGTGCGCCTTCACGCCGTCCTGGGACTCCAGGATGTCGGGGTAGATGGTGCCCTGTGCCAGGAAGCTGACCTCGTTGCCGACCTTGCGGGCCTCTTCCTCGAACACGCGGATGAACTCGGCGCCGATGATCTTGCGCTTGGTCTCGGGCTCCTCGACGTCGACGAGCTTGCCCAGGAAGCGATCGGTGGCGTCCACGTAGACCAGGTTCGCGTCCAGCTGGTTCTTGAACACGTCGATGACCTGCTCGCTCTCGCCCTTGCGCATGAGGCCGTGGTTCACATGCACGCAGATGAGCTGCTTTCCGATGGCCTTGATGAGCAGCGCTGCGACGACGGAGCTGTCAACGCCGCCGGAAAGGGCCAGCAGGACCTTCTTGTCGCCGATCTGCTCGCGGACTGCGGCAACCTGCTCGTCGATGAAGGCTTGGGCGAGTTCGGGGGTGGTGATGCGCACCATGTCGTCGGGACGCTTGTTCGGATCCATGCAGAGCTCCTTTTAGTTCGCGGGTATGCGCTGCCGTGCGCAGCGCATGAGTCATAACTCCATATTATATGCGGCAGGGTCCAGGTTTTCTTTTGCCGAGACAGGCTTTTTTGTGGTCGAGCAGCGGATTCCTGCGCTCGGCGACAGACGAGTCGTGCTCGCATGCCGTCAGGAAATGACATTCGATTCCCTCTCGACGGCATGAGGCCGCGCGTTTTGCGCGGTTACGGGAATCGCCCTTGCAGTGCCGGCGCGGGAGCAGCCGCGTTGCCGATGCATCCCGGCAGGGTTTTCTCCTGATAGGATACGGGTACGGTATCGAGCAAAGAGGGGGTTTCATGAACTACAGGCGTTTGGGCGAAACCGGCCTTATGGTCAGCGAGATCGGCTTCGGGGCGGAGTGGATGCCGGGCGACGACCAGGAGATGGTTTCCGAGCTGGTCGGCTTCGCAATGGGAAAGGGCGTCAACATCGTCGATTGCTGGATGGCCGATCCGGCGGTGCGCAAGGTTTTGGGCAACGCTGTCTGCGCGCACCGCGACAAGTGGATCGTGCAAGGTCATTTCGGCGCCACGTGGCAAAACGGCCAGTATACCCGCACGCGCGACATGGACGCGGTGATCCCGGCATGGGAGGAGTTGCTGTCGTGCTTCGGCGGGCATATCGAGCTCGGTCTCATCCACTTCGTCGATTCGCTCGCCGAATTCGATGGGATCATGGCCGGCCCGTTCATCGAGTATGTCCGAGCGGAGAAGGGCGCCGGGCGCATCGACCATATCGGCATCTCCACGCACAACCCCGAGGTGGCGCTGCGGGCGGCGGAAACGCCGGATATCGAGATGATCATGTTCTCCATCAACCCCGCGTTCGACATGCTGCCCGCCTCGGAGGAGCTTGACGACCTGTTCAAGGAGGAGTACCAGCCCGGTCTTGAAAACATGGACCCGCAGCGCAAGCGTCTGTACGCGCTGTGCGAGGAAAACGGCGTGGGCATCACCGTGATGAAGCCGTTTGCGGGCGGGCGCCTGTTCAGCGCCGAGAAGTCGCCCTTCGGCGTTGCGATGACCCCCGTTCAGGCCGTCCACTACTGCCTGACACGCCCCGCGGTCGCCTCCGTGCTCGCCGGCTTCAGGGATGTCGGGGAATGCGCGGGCTGCCTTGCCTACGAGGGCGCCGGCGATGAGGAGAAGGATTACGCGTCCATCTTGGCTGACGCGCCGCAGCACGCCTACTTCGGCAACTGCATCTACTGCGGGCATTGCCAGCCCTGCACCGCGGGCATCGACATAGCCACGGTGAACAAGTACTACGATCTGGCGCAGATGCAGGACGAGGTGCCCGCATCCGTGCGCGATCACTACCTGGCGCTCGAGGTTCGCGCCGGGGACTGCACCGGCTGCGCCGCCTGCGAGCCGAACTGCCCGTTCGGCGTGCCCATCGCCGAGCGCATGGCGGAAGCCGCCGCGTTGTTCGGCGCCTAGCGGGGAAGGGGGAGCGGAGGCCTTGGCTCGATCGCCGGTGCTAAGGATTTCTGCGGGATAGGCTCGTTTCCTTGATCGTCTCGATATCAAGCATCTTCGCGATTGCGGTGTGCCGACGGGCTTTGCGACTTCCAAACTATAGAGCAACGCTTTTTGACCAGGCATTTCATCCGGTATGCGTCCAGCCACAAGTTATCGCTAGCTTAAAGCATTATTTTCATTCGTGATTATATGCTCTTGCAAATATTATCGTCGTCTGTGTATAATCAGCGAAATGACAGGCGCCCCTTCGTATGCGAAGGGGCGCCTGGTGGTATGGGGACAAAAAAGAAGGGAACCAGTATGAAAAAGATGAAGAACCGCCTGACAGCGATCGCAGCCGTGGCGTTTGCCACCGTGCTCGCCTGCGGCGTGCTGGCAGGATGCTCCTCCGACAAGGGCGAGCAGAAGGCCGAGCAGCCGGAGCAGACCGCTGCCGCAACCCTTGAGGGCAAAAGCCTCAACATCTATTGCGGCGCTGGCATGACCAAGCCGTTCCAGGAGATCGCCGACGCTTTCAAGGCGCAAACCGGCTGCGAGATGAACATCACCTTCGCCAACGCCGCACAGATCCAGACGCAGATCAACACCACGCAGGAGGGCGACTTCTTCATCGCCGGCTCCGCCGATGAGCTCAAGCCCGTCAGCGATCATGTTGCCACCAGCACCGACCTGGTCAAGCACATTCCCGTCCTGGTCGTGCCCGCCGACAACCCCAAGGGCATCCAGACCGTCAGCGATCTTGTGAAGTGCGACACCCTTCTGCTGGGCGACCCTGAGTCCACGCCGATCGGCAAGATCGCCGTCAAGGCCATGACCGATGCCGGCGTTATGGAGCAGGTCAAGGCCTCTGGCGCCATCACCACCTCCACGACCGCCCCGCAGATCGCCGAGGCGCTGGCCAAGGGCGAGGGCGACGCCGCCATCGTGTGGAAGGAGAACGCGGGCAAGGACGGCCTGACCATCCTGGAGAACTCCGGCATGGAGGGCTATGTCAAGACCGTGCCCAGCGCCGAGCTGACCTGCGCCGCCGATGCCGACGCCGTCAAGGCCTTCTCCGAGTTCCTGCAGACCGAGACCGCCAAGAACATCTGGACCAAGTTCGGCTACGAGCTGGTGTAACGCATGTCTGCGGCACTTGAGCAAAAACGTCACAGAGGCCGCAAGCGCAACATCTTCCCGGCATTGTGCATGCTGGTAACGGGGATGGTGCTCCTATTCATCGGGAGCGCCATCTTCGCTATTGTGGCGGGCGGCATCTCGCATTTCGGCGAGGCCATCAGCTCCGAGGAGGTGTTGTTCTCCTTGCGCATGAGCGTGACCACTTCAAGCATTTCCACCGTCATCTGCCTGCTGCTGTCGCTGCCGACCGCCTATGCGTTGTCGCATGTGGCGTTTCCCGGCAAGCGCTTGGCCGAGATCTTGATGGAGCTGACGCTGTCGCTGCCTTATATCCTGCTGGGCTTCGCCTTGCTGCTGATCTTCTCGTCGCCGCTGGGCAAGGCGCTCAAGGAGGCGGGCTTCGCCGTGGTCTTCTCGCCTGCGGGCATCGTGTTCGCCCAGATGATCGTCAACCTTCCCTTCGCCATCCGCATGATGCGCACGGCCTTCGCCGGCGTCAATCCGCGCGTGGAGTTCGTGGCGCAGACCTTGGGCGCCATGCCCTGGGACGTGTTCCGCACCATCATCGTGCCCATGTGCCGCAACCAGATCATCAGCGCGTTCGTGCTCACCTGGGCGCGCGGCATGGGCGAGTTCGGGGCGACGCTCATGCTGGTGGGCGTGACGCGCATGAAGACCGAGACGCTTCCCGGCAGCATCTACCTGAGCATCTCGACCGGCAACACCGAAACCGCTATGGCCACGGCCATGATCATGCTGCTGGTTTCGGCGTTCACGCTGGTGGTGGCGAACGTGCTCGACCGCCCTACGGGCGAAAGCCGCGTGGGAAGGGCGGGCAAGGGATTGGGCTTGAGACGCATGGGGAAATGCGGGGAATGCGAGGGAAAGCGATGAGCGGCGGCAGCATCGAGATTCGCGACATGGTGGCGCGCCGCGGCAGCTTCTCGCTGCGCGTTGACGAATTGCATATCGAGCCGCACGAGATATTCGCCATCGTGGGGGAGACGGGGGCGGGTAAAACCGTGCTGCTCGAGGCGATCGCCGGCGCGTTTCCCCTGGAGGCCGGCAGCATCCTGCTTGACGGCAAGGACATTCGCTGCCTGCCCGTGCAGCAACGGCGGTTGGGGATCGTGTATCAGGACCACGCGTTGTTCCCACATATGACGGTTGCGGAGAACATCGGCTACGGCCTGAGGATGGCGCGCGTGCCCAAGGCCGAGGCCGCCCGCCGCGTGGAGGAGATGCTCGACCTGTTCTCCATCCGCCATATCGCCGACCGGTATCCCGGCATCATCAGCGGCGGAGAGGGCCAGCGCGCGGCGTTGGCGCGCGCGTTGGTGATGCGGCCGGAAATCTTGCTGCTCGACGAGCCGTTCTCGGCGCTCGACCCCACCACCAAGAAGCGCATGTACGAGACGCTGCGCGACGTGCACGGCCGCTTCCGTTGCACCGTGGTGTTCGTCACACACGATTTCAATGAGGTGTGCTGCCTGGGGCACCGCGCAGGCATCATCTTGGACGGCGCGCTGCAGGCGGTGTGCCCCGCCGACGAGCTGTTCACGCGCGAGTTCCGCCCGCAGGTGATGGCGTTTTTGGGCCGCGGCTAGCGGTATCATCGTCAAAAAGGAAAAACACGCGCTAGGAAGCGCAAGGAGGAGCCATATGTATATCCCGGACAGCTATCTCGATGAGCTTATCGCTTCCGACATCCCCAGCGGGATCGACCTGACCACGCATGTGATGGGCATCGGCGGACAGCCGGGCCGCATGGAATACTACACGCGCGACGCGGCCCTGCTTTGCGGGACCGAGGAGGCTGCCCGCATCTTCGGCCGTTTCGGCTGCACGGTGGTCGAGGCGCTTCCCAGCGGCAGCATGCTTGCGCCCGGCGACGTGTTCATGACCGTTGAAGGCCCTGCGGCCGGCCTGCATATGGGCTGGAAGATCTGCCTCAACATCTTCGAGTACTATTGCGCGCTTGCCACCAAGGCCAGGCAGATGGTGGATGCTGTGCATGCCGTGAACCCGCTGTGCGAGGTGCTTTCCACCCGCAAGCTCATGCCCGGCACCAAGCCCTTCGACGTCAAGGCGCTTACGGTAGGCGGCGCGTTCCCGCATCGTCTGGGGCTGAGCGAGACGGTGCTCGTGTTCGAGCATCACCTGACCTTCTACGGCGGGCTTGAGAAGTTCATCGCCGATGTGCCGCAGCTCAAGGCGAAGGTGTGCGAGAAGAAGCTGTTCGTCGAGTCGAGCGTTGAAGATGCCGCGCGCCTGGTGGAAGCCGGCGTCGACGGCGTGCAGCTTGACAAGGTGGCGCCTAAGCAGGTTGCGCAGCTGGTGCCGCAGCTCAAAGCCGTCAACCCCCACGTGACGCTCATCGCCGCCGGCGGCGTCAACCTGGGCAATGCCGCCGAGTATGCCGCCACCGGCGTGGACGGCCTGGCAACCACGTGCTTGCACTTCGCAAAGCCCCTCGACATGAGCGTGCGCATGAGCGCGCTGTAGAGGGGCGCCGGGTTTTGCGCCCTTACTTGAAGATGACCCATTTGCACAGGCAGAAACCCCAGATGCCTTGCATTGCCATGGTGATGAACTTCCCCGCCATCTCCGGGCAGTTGAATGTTACGGCCGCCCAACCGATGAACCAGGTGCCGAATAGGAAGTTCCAGACATACAAAGCGATGAACATCGCCACGCTGCGCCAGAAGTTGCTCGATGCCTTGAACGTGATGTTGCGGTTCATAAGGAAGTTGAACGAGCCGGAGCATGCGACGGCGATGCCGTTCGCGACGCCGGTCGGCAGCGCGAACTGGGCAGCCGCGAACACGCCGAACTCGACAAACGTCTGCATAATGGATACGCCGTAGTACATGAACGCCTGCCGAACGCCCTGGGCGAGGGCTGATCGGCTGGGATGTTTTTCCGAGGCATGGACCTGCGAGTTGTCGGTATGTGGGGTGCTGGGTTTCATATGCAAGGCGCTTCGAGGTGAATCCCTATTGCGCGGGGATGATCTCGATCCACTGGCCGTCGGGGTCGGCGATGAAGTACAGGCCCATGCGGGGGTTCTCCCGGATGATGCAGCCCATCTTCTCGTGGAGTTCATGGAAGGCGTCGAAATCGTCCACGGCGAATGCGATGTGGGTGTCCTTGCCGCCGTTGTCGTAAGGCTCCACCTGCCCGCGGTTCCAGGTGAGCTCGATCTCGAAGGGCGCCTCGTCGTTTGCCATAAAGGTGTTGGTCCAGGAGCCGTCCTCGGGGCCCATCTCGCGCACCACCTTCATGCCGAGCGCCTCTTGATAGAACTTGATGGTTGCTTCCTTGTCCAGCACGTGGGTGCAGCGATGGACGAACTTCGCTTTCATGGCATGCCTCCTTTGGATGCGGGCTTTGCCCTTTGCGTCGGCGCCTGCCGGCGGCCTTCTGGCGGGCGGGTGCTCAGTTGGATCATTTTTCAGACTGTAATGGTAGAGTTTATCTTTTCCCGTACGGAACGTTGCCGACGGGTAGATAGTTGCCAGCGCTAACATATAATCGCGACAGGGGACGTGAGTGCAAGGATTTGCGTCGGTCGCAAGCGGAAATCCGTGTCAGCTGCAACGTGTCAGCAAGTTGCCTGCGCGCTACAGGAGCCGGTATGTGCGGCCTTCGTAGTCGATGACGCCTTCCTTGCGCAGCTTCGACAGCTCGTTCGACAACGCGCTGCGGTCGACGCTGAGGTAGCTTGCCAGCTTGGTTTGGCTGTAGGGGATGGTGAAGGCGCGGGTGCCGGCCTTTTTCTGCTGCTGCGAGAGGAAGGCGAGGATCTTGCCCCGTATGGTTTTGGGGGTCATGGCGATGGCGCGGCGGTTCATGTCCAGGTTGCTTAGCGCTAAGGCGCGCATGAGGTTCGAGGAAATGTGCGAGTGACAGCCGCATTGCTTGGGGCAAGGGTGGATGATGCGCTCGGCTTTGAGCAGCACCACCTCGCAGGCCGAATCTGCCAGCACGTCGATGTCAAGGGGCTCCATGCTGCAGGCGTATCCGTGAGCGAAAAGCGAGCCGGGTCCCAAGATGTCCAGGATCGTCGTCTCGCCCCAGGCGTCCGAGACCTCGATCCTCACGCGTCCGGACAGGACGATGCCGAGGTATTCGGTGGGCTGGCCGGCGCGCATGATCCGCTCCTCCCGGCTGAAAGCCCTTCTTGTCGCCCCAAGGCAAGGTAGCATCAAGTTCGCTTCGTCTTGGGCTATGCCGGCGAAAAGCATTGAAGAAGAAGTGGGGATATCAAGCATTGGCTTCACCTGTAGGTTCTACAACAGAAATGTATGAGACACCACAGTATAGTGCAGTCACTTCGAAAAGACACCCTTTGATTGAGGAGCGTGAAATGACTGACGGGAACATGTTCTGCTTCCAATGCGAGCAAACGGCGGGATGCACCGCCTGCACCGGAGCCGCCGGCGTATGCGGCAAGACCGCCGATGTGGCTCGGCTGCAAGACGAGTTGACCGGGACGTTGGTCGCCCTGGCCCGAGCAGAGAACGGCGGAAAGGGGGATTCCGAGTCCGATGGGCTTATGCTCGAAGGCATGTTCGCCTGCGTGAGCAACGTCAGTTTCGACCCCGAGGCCATCGCCGCCCTTGAGCGCCGCGTTCGCGCTAAGGCTATCGCCCTGGGCGAATTCGATCTGTACGATATGGGCGGGTTGTGGGATGCTCAGGAGGATATCCGCAGCCTGAAGAGCTTGCTGCTTTTCGGCATGCGCGGCGTGGCGGCGTATGCCTATCATGCGCAGGCGTTGGGGAAGTCGGACCCTGCTGTGACAGCGTTCCTGTATGAGGGTATGCGGGCCGTCGGCTCCGATCTGGGCATGGACGAGCTGCTGCCTTTGGTTCTCAAGTGCGGCGAGGTCAACTTGGCCGCTATGGCGGCTTTGGAGGACGCGAACATCTCCGCCTACGGCAAGCCCGAGCCCGCGACGGTTGAGCTCAAGGTTGAGGCGGGCCCCTTCATCGTGGTCACCGGCCACGACCTGCACGATCTCAAGCAGCTTTTGGAGCAGAGCGAAGGCCGCGGCGTGAATGTGTACACCCACGGCGAGATGCTCCCCGCAAACGCCTATCCCGAGTTGCGCAAGTATCCGCACCTGAAAGGCAACTACGGTACCGCATGGCACAACCAGCGCAAGGAATTCAAGGACCTTCCCGCGCCGATCCTGTGGACTACCAACTGCCTGCTGAAGCCGGATGAGTCGTATGCCGATCGCGTATTCACCACCGGTCCTGTGAGTTCCCCGGGTGCGTGTACCGTTGAGGTTCGCGACGACGGCACCAAAGATTTCTCGGCCCTTATCGATAAGGCGCTGGAGCTGGGCGGTTGGGCCGCTGATCGGACCTTCACCGGCATCAACGGCGGCACCAGCGTCACCACTGGTTTCGGCTACGACACCGTGATGAGCGTCGCTCCCGCCGTCATCGATGCGGTCAACTCCGGCGATATCAAGCGCTTCATCCTGCTGGCGGGCTGCGACGGTATGCGCAAGGAGCGCAGCTACTACACCGATTTCGCCAAACTGGCGCCTTCCGATTCGGTTATTCTGACTCTGGCCTGCGGAAAGTATCGCTTCAACGACTTGGATCTGGGCAGCATCGACGGTATTCCGCGCTTGTTGGACATCGGTCAGTGCAACGACGCCTACGGTGCGATCAAGATCGCGCTTGCGCTGGCGGATGCCTTTGACTGCGGCGTGAACGATTTGCCGCTTTCCATGGTGCTTTCCTGGTATGAGCAGAAGGCGGTGTGCATCTTGCTCACGCTGCTGCACCTGGGCATCAAGGGCATCTACTTGGGTCCCACGCTTCCGGCGTTCGTGAGCCCTGGCGTGCTACAGGTGCTGGTGGACAACTACGGTATCCGCCCCATATCCACCCCCGAGGCAGACCTTGCCCAGATTATGAGCTAGCTGGCCGATCGTTTCCCTTTGGGCGCACCGCGGTCTTGTCGTCCCCTTCGTTGGGAAAACGGCTTAGGGGCGATGACCGCGGTTCCGCTCCGCTAGAATCAGACCAGGTGGCGGCGAAAACCAAGCCTTACCCGGGACGGCTGACAACTCATTTCGTTGTCAGCGATGTATCCGATTTGGATGATGAATTGTTTGATTGGGCCGAACAAGCATATCGATTTGCCAACCGTATTGCCGTTTGACGGTCCAGTCGCGCTATCCTTTCCGGACGTACCCTGTCGCAGGGCCGGCTTCCACCTTCTCGATTTGACCGCCTGCCAACAGATCCGATAAGGCGCGCTCGATGGTGGTCTGGCTGATGTCCCGGCATGCGACGGCGATGCCGTTTTCAAGCGTTTTCGCGAGTCTCAAGGGGTTTTCTTCTCGATTTCGCGGGCAAGCATGGGAAAAGCCTTATGAACGGTATGGACGGGAGAGGGAGTTGGAGATGCCGAAAGGCCTTATGTTGCCTGAAAAACAGCAATAAATAGTCTACCCTTTTACGAAAACATGAGGAGTAGTACGCTCTCTACTTTATTATGTCCATTGCTAATCGGCCCCTATTCATCAGAAAATCCCTAGTGTGGAGTTAATCACTAAGTGTAGATTAACGGTTCTTAAGGGGAGGATGCGAAATGAAGGCTACCGATCAGATTAAGCGCGCTGCGATGATGAAAACCATCGGCTATTTTCTCGATGATCCCGAGAAGAACATCGTCAAGATCATGGACATGGTCGACAAGGTTGCCCCTGCCGATGTGTTCCCGTCTCAGCGCAAGGCGTTTCGCGGGGCGATCGATTCCAAGAACAACTGGTATCAGCTCATCATGCGCGTTATGGACCTGAATCCCGAGGTGCGCGACGATCTTATTAAGAACCTTATCGTGGATGGCAACCTTATGGCGTGGCCGCGTCAGGAGGAGATGCGTAAGCGGCACCAATGCAACATCCCTTGGGCGATCCTGATCGACCCGACCAGCGCCTGTAACCTGCACTGCACCGGCTGCTGGGCTGCCGAGTACGGGCACAAGTTGAACCTTTCGTACGAGGATATCGATTCCATCATCAACCAGGGCGTGGAACTTGGCATCCATATTTACATCTACACTGGCGGAGAGCCGTTGGTGCGCAAGAAGGACCTCATCCGCCTGTGCGAAGCGCATCCCGATTGCAGCTTCCTGTGCTTCACGAACTCCACCCTTATCGACGAGGAGTTCTGCCAGGATATGATCCGCGTTAAGAACTTCGTGCCGGCGATCAGCGCCGAGGGGTCCGAGGAGACGACGGACGCGCGCCGCGGCGAGGGCGTTTACCGGAAGGTCGGTCATGCCATGGAGCTGCTTCGCAAGCATGGCCTGCCTTTCGGCGTGTCGGCTTGCATAACCAGCGCCAATGCCGATACGGTGGGTTCCGAGGAATTCATCGACTGGATGATCGATCAGGGTGCCCTTTTCTGCTGGGTGTTCAACTACATGCCGGTGGGGATGGCTTCCCCGGCTGATTTGATGCTCACCGTCGAGCAGCGCGAGCGCATGTATCACTTCGTCCGCGAGATGCGCGAGAAGAAGCCGCTGTTCCTCATGGATTTTCAAAACGACGGCGAGTTCGTGGGCGGCTGCATCGCGGGTGGTCGACGCTATCTGCACATCAACGCGGCGGGAGATGTCGAGCCTTGCGTGTTCATTCATTATTCGAACGCAAACATCCATGACATGTCGCTGTTGGAATGCCTCAAATCGCCCATCTTCATGCAGTACTACGAGGGGCAGCCGTTCAACGACAACCTGTTGCGTCCTTGTCCGATGCTAGAGAATCCGCAGGCTCTTGAGTCGATGGTCGAAAAGTCCGGCGCGAAGTGCACCGACTTGCAGGAAGAGGAGCCCGTCGAGCATCTTTGCGGGAAATGCAAGGATTTCGCTCGGGAATGGGCGCCCGTGGCGGAGGAGCTGTGGGAAAACCCGGCAGATCCCCGTTATCCCTACCGAAAAGATGTTACCGCGAACATGGCCGACACCGATAAAGACAAGTTCAAGAAGCAGAACAGGAAGTTTGCTCGACTGTAGCCTTGCGAGCGCAAGGGGAGGGTGCTTTGGCGCCTTTCCCTTCGCGAAAGACCGGGCATGAACCGAGAGCTGCGGACGCGGTCGTCGGAGGAATCGAAATAGGAAGGGCCGAACGTTGAGCGAGCTGAGATGATTGCGCGTTTTGAAGGCATTCTCGGCGATTCCCGGTTTCTTGGAGCTTTGATGCGGGGAATGCGTTGATGCCGACCTACGGTGTGGCGGCGCGCGGTTTCGATGGAGGTGCGTTCCGCAATAGGGACGGCTTGCATAAAGGTTTTGATGCAATGGGTTGGCCCCGGAGCTTTTCCGGGGCCAACCCATTTCTTTTTCCTGATGCCCCTTGTGCTCGGTTGATCGCGCAGACGCTTAAGCAGCCTTGCCGCGGTTTGAACGGGGACAGGCCGAACAGGGGACGCAGCGCTGTTCGCAAATGAACAGTGCTATGTCCCCTGTTCGGCCTGTGGTATCACAGACCCCCCTGACATTTAGTATTAGTTCGTCTTCCTGGTGGCTGCGGAACCGCTTGTCGCGTGTTGGCTGCGATGTCGTGGCTGTTGGTGCTGTCTCGTATAGTTCGCTGTGATGAGTCAGCCGTAAACAAGATGCTTCTATATGCTGTTTGACGTGATGAGATGGCTGATTTGACTGATGTGCGTGATAGGCGATCTTGCTTGATGTCATCCAGATTGCAAGATGTGAACCTGCTGAGCCTGAATCTACTCCGATGCCACGGAGCCGATTCATGCCTTCTTCAGGTATTTCTTTAATGTATGGCAGCTGTCAAGAGGAGTGACAATTTGCGCCTTTGATGATGATAGTAAGTCAGGGGGGTACTTTATGATAAAAAAATGACACCCTCGGTGTTTCGGGGTAGTTGTACGGATCCATGCCTTCGAGCTTTGGTGGGTGTGATTATGGTAAAAAGACGAGGCTGCTCTATATGCTGCGTTTTGTGCGCCGCTTTCGCGATTGTTGCGGCGTTTTGCTTTTGCGACGTCGCGTCCCCTGTTCGTGCTGAGGGTGCTCAGAAAGCGTCGGCGTCGATCCCGATTAACAAGGATACGGCGACTGTTACGGTCAATCTCTTCGCCGACGAGTATCACAACAAGCCCCTTGACGGCGCTGTGACGTCCGCTACGCATTTATACGGAGCCTTTTCGGCGCACTTCTTGCACGGCAAGGCGCCCTCTGTCGGCAACGAAGTCGCCGTGTATTATTTTCCCGATACCATCGTCGTTGATGACAACGTCGGCGGCGACCTTATAGAGGGATCGGGCGCCGACGCCGTTAAAGCCGGCACGTGGAAAATCGAGAACAATAAGGCCATCTTCACGTTTAACGAAAGCTGGCTTAAGGACAATCCTGCGGACATCTACGTTGCGGCGAATTTCTCGTTCGAGCTTGCGAATAAAGACACCGGTTCGGGTGGCAGCGCAATCGTTGAGTTCCCTGGTGCGGGGTCGATCAAGATCGATACCAAGGACGGTAACGTCACGGGGGCGAAGTCGGGAGCCTTCTCCCAGAGTGCCGATGGTGTGGCCAAGGTTACCTGGACCGTGACCCTGGGCGTCGAATCGTATGCCACGAACGTCAAGTTCGCCGATATGCTCGGTGACAACTTCAGCTTCGTGGACGGCAGTTTCACGCTTGATGGCAAAAAGCTTGATCCGCAGCCGACGATCGACGGTCAGATTGCGACCCTCGACAATCTGGGCAACCTTTCCCAGGGAAACCATACGATCACGTATGAAACGGTGTTGAAGAGCGGCGTTTCCTTGAACAACGGTGAATATATCGACAAGCAGGAAGCCTCCAAAAACACGGCAACGTGGGAGTGGGGCGGCGCCGGCGATCGGCAGAACGGCACGGTCACGGCTGCGCCTGGCAAGTTTCGCTATGACATGATTGCCAAGTCCAACGGCTCGGGCACGCCGTCCGACATCACGTGGACGGTCACGCTCAACCGAGGTGAGCTCAAGGCCGACATGAGCGGCTACAAGTTCACCGATACTCTTGACGCTAAACAGACCTATATAGGGAGCTATACGGTTTACAAGGGCAGCTCGGGCTCGGAGGTTCTTGCGACCGGCATGCTCGATACGTCGCAGAGCTCGTTTACCTACACGTTCCCGACCGATCTTGCCGACAAATACGCCACCTACCGCATCGTCTATCACACCAAGATGAACGACACGAGCTCGTACGACACCGTGCGCAACGACGCGACCATCGAGCGCGAAGGCTCCGTTTCCGGCACTGGCGAAGGCAGGTTCACGCCGCAGCTTGTGGGCACGCCGATCACCAAGAGGCTTGTGAGCTCCGATGAGGCTGCGACGACGGGTAGGGCGACGTGGGAGACGCGTGTCGCGCTGAAGGCGATCGTCGATGCGGTCCATCCGGATAAGGTGACGGTAAAGGACACGTTTCAGACGGCGTGGTCGCAGAATATCGGCGTCGATCTAGATTCCATTACCATCAAAATCGGCGAAACCGTGCTGGTGCGAGGGCAGAACGCCGACTGGAAGCTAACGGACAACTACGCGGTCGGTGGAATAAAGAGAAACTTCAACCTTGACATATATGTCAACGACAAAGTGAAAGCGGCCCTTGAGAACGAGGACTACGCTGTTATCACATACGCCACCACATCCGATGCATTGCCGGGTTGGTACTCGAACTTCGCATCGGTCAGCGTCAACGGCAAGGCATACCTCACGAACCCTATCTATTACTACCTTGATCAAGAAACGACGCCTGCGGTTGAGAAGCCGGAAGCGGAGTCGAAAGTCGTTTGGGACGAGGGCTTCGATTGGAGTGCCGTTGATGGCTCGAACGAGAAGGGCGCATGGGTTGTCGACTGGACGGTGTACGCGAATCGCCAAAAGAGCGCGGCAGGGGAGTATTACGGAGCTGGAAAGCTGGGCGGCGCACCGCTGAACATCATCGATGCCCTTCCGGACGGTATGAGCTATGTTTCGGGCTCGGCCAAGTTCACGCTGGTGCAGAACACCTACGATAAGCATACGGGGTATTATGGCGGAAATGAAAGCAGAACTGTTGTCACCGACCAGCAGCTTGCCGCCGGCAACGTTAGCAGCGACGGCAACGCAGTCACTTTCTCCGTCCCCACCACGGCGCTCGGCGATTATGCCGGCTACGCGAAGCTCACGTACAAGACGGCAGTCAAGCGCGGCGCGCTCGATGTCTCCAAAAACGAGACGACGTTCACCAACTCGGCCAGCGCCGAGTCGGGAAACAAGAAGTTCGAATCCGGTAGCGGCACCGTCGCCATCAAGAACAACGTGCTCGCAAAGACCGGCGCGCAGGTGGATAGCAGCAACCGCATCAAGTACACCATCCTGGTCAACGAGTCGGCCGTCGACCTTATGCGCACAAGCGATTTCCTGGAGCTTGTCGACACCATGGACGCCAAATGCACGCTGGTGCCGTCGACGCTGAAGGTTTACGAATGGGGCAACGGTACTTGGCAGCTGCTGGGTGATAGCGCCTATTCATCAAAGATGGAACAGGTTGACGGCGGCGCCGGTACGTGCACGAAGCTGACCCTCAACGTGCCCGATGAGAAATACCTCAAGGTCGAGTATGAGGTCATCCCAAGCGGAAATCCCGGCGACAAGGTTTTCCTTTCCAATACCGCCAAGCTTACGGGCGTGGTGGAAGGCGCCGCGACCGATGCTCAAACCTGGACCGTCAAGAACGTCTCGGCCAGCGCGGGCGGCAACGGCTACGGCATTACGATGACCAAGTACGATAAACAGCAGGTTGGCGCAACGCTTAAGGGCGCGGAGTTCACCCTTTATAGCGTGGACATGGACCAGGCTGAAACGGTGGGCGTGGAGCGCGCCAGAACGCTGTTCGGCACTGGCACTGCAACAACCAATGACGACGGCAAGATCTCGTTTGGCGCGGAAGGCCACGCAATGAGCAATTGCACGCTCTACCAGCTCGTGGAATCGAAGGCGCCTGAGGGCTACGCCGTAGCAGAGCCCAAGTGGATCATGCTCAAGGGCAACGCGAGCGACGAGCATTACCAGGCTGCGCTTGAACGGGCGAAGCGCATCGTTGCGGAGGTCATCGGCGATGACAGGAAGGACGAGATCATCGGCGATGACAAGAAGGATGAGATCTGGGTCTATGACAACCGTTTGACGGGATCTGCGGTCATCAAAGCGAAGAAGGTGCTCAAAGGCGGCACCTTCAAGGCGGGGCAGTTCTCGTTCGCGCTCAAGAACGCAGAGGGCAAGGTGCTCCAAACGGTGACCAACGACGCCGAGGGCAACGTTTCCTTCACCGTTGAGTGCAGCAAAGCGGGCGAATACCGCTACACCATCTCCGAGGTCGTCCCCGAGGGCGCTGAGGGCAACGTCAAGGACCACATCACCTACGACACCGCCGAGCATGGCGTCACGGTCAACGTGGCCAATGGCGACGGGAAGCTTGACGCCACCGTCTCCTACGACGGCGGAACATCGGCCCCGCCGACCTTCACCAACAAGTATTCGGCAACCCTTCCCGCCGCCGGCGGCGTGGGAACGATGGTCACGTACCTGATCGGTGCCGTGCTTGTTTCCCTTGCTGCCGTCCGGATACATCTTCGTCGCAACCGCGCGAAGAAGGGAGGGCTGAGCCGTGATTAGCTGTAGCTTCAGGCTTCGTGCCCCAAGGCTCGTCGCCCTTCTTTGCGCGTTTGCGCTCGTGCTTTCGTCGATTCTGCCAGGGGCGGCCTCGGCTTCCTCCGCATCTGGGCATGCCGCAGCTACCGGCACCCTTACGGTGTCGGGTTCGGTCGCGGACGCGTACGAGGCGTACCAGCTCTTCAGCGCGGATGTTTCCGATGGGGACGGCTCTGGGGACAAGCTGGCAACGGGCGTGGCGTGGGCGAGCGATGCCGTGCGCGACGCGGCGCTTCCTGTTTTGCGCGAGGCTGGCATGGATATTGCGGGAGCCGTTGCCCAGGACGTTGCCGAGTGGCTTGACGCCGACGGGCATATGACCCCTTCGCTGGCTACGGGGCTCGCTCGCGCGATTCGCGTGTCCGGTGTGGAGCCCGAGACGATTCCCGCCGGCTGTAGCGTGGAGCTTTCCGCCGGGTATTGGCTTGTTGTTGCTGAAGAGGACGCCATCGGCCAGTCTCAGGCGGGCACTGCGGCGATATTCACGCTGGTGGGTGGCGCTCCGGTGACCGTTGCGTCCAAGGCCGCTGTGCCGGTGGTTGGCAAGCACGTGCTTGAGGATTCGGACGGGGCGTGGCGGAAAGCCGCCGACGCCACCGTGGGCGATGACCTGTACTGGCGCCTTTGCGCCACGATCCCGGCGGGCCTTGTCGGCTACGACGCGTACGCGGTCGAGTTCGCCGACGCCATGAGCGCGGGGCTCGATTCCTCCAAGGTTGCTTCGAGCGTGCGCGTTTATGTAGCCGCGGGAACCGACGGCGGTTTCGATGCAGTCGCCGTTTCGGGCGGTTCGGCCGGCGCCGAGCCCGTTGACGGGTGGATGGACATTACTGCCGGGTGCATTGTCTCGGTTGACGCCGGGACGAACGCATTCGCCGTGCGAACGAGCGACCTTGTTTCCGCGCTTGGCGGCGAGGAGAAGTTCGCCGCCGGGGCCCGTGTGGTGGTGGTTTACAACGCGCCGCTGGGCGCGAGCGCCAACCGCGGGGCGGAGCAGGGCAACCCCAACGAGGTGTATCTGCGTTACCCGCGTTCCCCTTTCGCCGACCAGGGCGGGGAGGGCGGCTATACCCGTACCCCGAGTGACAATGCCTGTGCCTATACCTGGGATGTTGCGCTCACCAAGTGCGCGAGCGACGACCAAAGGCCGCTTTCGGGCGCCGTGCTGCGCGTTACCGATGACCGCGGGCGCCGGCTTGCGGCCGATGGGACGTGGGTCGAGGGCGACGCGACCATCACCACTGGCGCGGGCGGGCGTGTTGCGGTCAGCGGCGTGGACTCCGGGGCACTTACGGTCGAGGAGGTCGCGGCGCCTGAGAACTACGCTGGCTTCACGGGCGCCCGAACGCTTGCTCTTGCAGTCGAGGGGCTTGACGTCGAGCAGGTCGCAGCTGCACGGCCGACGCTTTCCGTGTCCGCCGAGAAGCCGCTGCGCGTTGACGGGGCGAATGTCGCCTCGGGCGCCGTGGAGGTTGCGGTCCTGAACTCCCCGAAGCCCTCAAGCCCGGGCGAGTGGCTCGCCGGGCTTCTACCCAAGACCGGCGACCGGCGCCTGGCTATTGTGGTTGCGCTCGTAGTCGCCGGGACGGCAGCCGCGATCCTACTTGTGGTCGGATCTCGTTTCATCAGGCGGGGAGGAGGTCGTCGTGATAAGTAGCCGTTGCGCGCTATTTGACGTGTCGCTCCCGCCATAGCCGTGCCGCCGTTCGTTTGCTTCCGGCGCTCGGCTCGAAAGGCGGTTTGAGCGCCGCATTCATTGCATCAGCACTCTTCGAATAGAAAGGAACCAGAATTGAAAGCACAGAAGAAGTTCGCTCGTTTTGCCCTTGCGGCGGGCCTTACCGCGACGATGGCCTTCGGCAACGTCGCCGCCCCTACAGTCATGGCGTTTGCAGATACGGGGTCGGCCGTCACGTTCGCGGATGCCGATTATGCAACGTCCACGACCTATAAGGGCATCCAGATTTTCAAGGCGATAGTTGCGACGACTGGCGAGGATACGAAGGTGAGCAACATCGAGTGGGCTAGCGATGCCGCCAAGGAGGCCGTGGTGGCCGCCATCAAGGCGAAGGACACGTCCTTTGCCAGCGACCACGCGCAGGATGCCGCCGATTGGCTGAACGCCAACGCCGGGGTTGACGGGACCGACTCGAAGGTCGCGAGCGACAACGTCCTGAGCTTGATCGCTGCCAACCTGGAGGGCAAGCCCGGCTGGGAGACGACGACCGCGGGCAACCCGTCTCTTTCCAACCTCGAGGCGGGCTATTGGCTCTTCCTCACTGCCACCGCCGGCAAGCCCGACGGCAAATCGACCGACGCGTTCACCTCTCCTGTATACGCCGTGATTGATGGCGTCAACCCCACGACTATTACTCCCAAGAAGGGCGTTCCCACGGTCGAGAAGAAGGTCCTCGACGACGCGGATGCCGTCGCCCCTGACATCAAGGGCTCCGACAGATGGAAGGACGTCGCCGACTCCCAGATCGGCCAGGAGGTGAACTATAGGCTCACCGGTACCATCGCCAGCAACTACGCCACCTTCAGCACCTACGCCTACAAGTTCACGGACGTGCTTTCCGACGGCCTTGACTATGTCAACGGCTCGGTTGAGGTGTACGCGGTGAACGGTGGCACTTATTCCCTGGTCGATGCGAACAAGTACGACGTGGCTTGGGACGCAAAAACGCTGACGGTCGAGTTCAAGGTCGATGACGTCAAGCGGGGCCTCAAGGACGTTGACGGTGTGACCGCAGACACCCAGATCGTCGTCTTCTACAAGGCCAAGCTCAACGGCAGCGCCGTGATCGGCAACGCAACTGCTGGCAACAAGGGCGGTAACCCCAACACCGTCAAGCTCGAGTACTCCAACAACCCGTATGCCGCCGGCACGGGCGAGACGATCGAGGACACCGTCGCCGACTTCGCGTTCAAGCTCAACCTCAACAAGGTTGACCAGGGCACTGAAAAGGGCCTTCCGCGCGCCGTATTCACCATCCAGTCTCATGACGCGAACACCGATGGCTATTACATCGCCTCGAAGACGGACGCTACCGAGGGCGTTGTCGAGGGCCAGCTCGTGAAGGTTAACGACGCTAACAACCTTCCCGACTACGTGAAATTTACGTCCGGCGACGACGGCAAGATCGCCGCCTCCGGCCTTGATGCCGGTTCCTACAAGGTGACCGAGGTCCAAACCCCCGACAACACCAAGTACATCAAGGCCGACCCCTTCACCTTCACCATCACCCCGAACTATGACGATTCGACGATGAAGGTGACGAGCCTTACGGCGGCGGTCTCCGAGTCCGACAAGGGTCGTAGCGATATCGCCTTCGGCACGCTCGACGGCACTGCCGGCGACCACAAGCTGACCGGCAAGGATGGCACCGGCACCAACGCCGCCACCGGCGAGGTCACCATCAACGTCGGCAACACCAAGTCCGTGGGGCTTCCCATCACCGGTCTTGACGGCGTGACGCTTACCTGGATCGCGGGCGGAGTCATGCTCGTCATCGGCGTGGCGCGCATCATCCGCCGCCGTCGCTCGGAGTCCGAGGAGTAGATGCAGCGCCGAGACAAGCATGCGGCAACGGGCGCCTCTGCTCCGAGCGGCAAGAGGCGCCGCAAGCGTCTGCCTCGCTGGGCCGACCGACTCATCACCATGGTCGTCATCCTTATCGGCGTCGGCCTTATGGTGTGGCCTTGGGTCCTCGACCGGTTCGAGGCTGCGGGCGTTTTCAACCAGATCGATGCCGTATCTAGTACGGTGGACGCTCTTCCCGCGCAGGAGCGCGAGTGGATTCTTCTTCAGGCGCGCTCGTATAACGAGCTGCTTGTCGGCGAGAGTCCCGAGCTTCCTGCCGACCAGGTCGCACCCTACGAGGAGCAGCTCATATTCGACCGTGACCCCATGATGAGCTGGGTTGAGATCCCCTCCATCAACGTGAGCATGCCCATTTACCACGGCACGGGCGAGGAGGCGCTCATGGCTGGCGTCGGCCACCTTGAGGGAACGAGTTTGCCTGTGGGCGGGACATCTTCCCATTGCGTGCTCACGGCCCACTCCGGCATGCGCAATCTCAGCATATTCGACGACATCCACGCGCTTGAGGAGGGCGACCTGGTTCTTCTCCACACCATGAACCAGACGCTTGCGTATAGAGTGGTGGGCTCCGAAGTGGTGTGGCCCGACGAGGTCGAATCGCTGGCCATTGAGCCGGGGGCCGACAAGCTCACGCTTGTGACCTGCACGCCTTACGGCGTGAACGACCACCGGCTGCTCGTCCATTGCGATCGCACCGAATATGTCGAGCAGGAGGCGACCGACCAGAAGAGCCTTCTGGCAAGGCATTGGGGCAAGCGCGAGATCGCGGTCCTCATCGTCGCGGTAGCCATGGCGCTTATTCTGCTGGATGTTGTCGTCCATCGCCTTCGCCGGAGACGCGGTGACGGTTGACTCGTTCGCCCTTCGTAGACAGGGGACGGGGATCTGAACAGGGGACGTAGCGCCGTTCGCAAAGCTGAACGGTGCTACGTCCCCTGTTCGGCTTCTGCGCTGCGTTGCTGCGTTCGAGGGCCGATAATCTTTCTGGCTCACCGGTTCACCCGCTGCGCTTGATCCCGAAACGGCCTATCGGTCCCTTATAATGCGGCGTGATGTATGGGAGGGGGCAGCATGCCTGTCTTCTTCCTCGTCAATCTTTAGGCGATCGGTCGGGAGGGGCCGGGTTGCGCGCGTCTTGCGGCGGTCCGCTCTCCTTGTCGTTCGGCAGCAAGCTTTCCCAGCGGCGTACGAAAGGCATCACATGGCAGCTCTCAGCGAAAAAGAGAAGAAGCAGATCCTACGCTACTGCGTGTATCCCAAAATCGCCCTGCTGGCCCTCGTTATGTCCTTCGTGCTGTGCGCTCTTATCGTGCCGCTGGAAATGATCGACGACCTGGTATTCCATAACGACGGCTTTGAGCCGGTTGGGCTTAATGTCGGAATCGCCCTTATCGCGCTCTGCGTTGTCGTTTTCTGCTTCTGCGCGCTTCGCCCGAAGTTCGGCATGCGTGGAAAACAATGGATCGACCTGCAGAATCGCCTTTCGGTAAGGCAGACCCAAAGCGACCGTTCCGCTCAAGTTGCCGGCGTGCTTGCGACGCAAGCGGCGGGACGCTTGCTGCAGAACAGCGACAATAAAGCGGCACAGGCCCTTGGGGGCGCGGCCCAGGTCGCGGGGGCGATCGGCGCAGTTGGCACGGCGGCAGATATGCTTTCGGAGAGCGCGAACAATGCCGAAGCCATGGCCAAGGCCTACGGCGTTCCCATTCCGAATATCAAGAAGAAATTGGTAGCATGTGCAATCGTTCCCGTCCTTGTTCTCATTGCGGTATACGTCCCGCAATATGCCCAGGGAAACCAGGAGACGCAGGAGAAGATCGCCCTTGCTGCCGAGCAAATCGATATTGCGGCAAACGCGCTGGCGCCGGTATGCCAGCGCGTTTCGGCAGATGACCCCTATGAGAGATACAAAGATTACGGCTATCACGTGAGGGGCTATCTGCGAGAAGGCGACTTTAGCTGGGACGGGGCTTACGTCTACTTGATCTTCGACGAATACGGAACGATGACGGAGATCTATTATTGCGAGGGCGTCGATGTCACCGCAAGCCTTGAGGAGAACCTGAGCCAAGCCGAGCAAGACTTCCGTGCACTTAATGCCCCGCTTAGCGGCCTGGGCGTTTCCGTTGCCGATCCTGAGCTGCTCGCAACGTGCGCCATCCCCGCCGAATTCGAAGAAGCGTTCCTGCAAGGATCGTTCTATGAGGACATTCGCGTATACGACAATGACGCCCCTGTTCGCGTTGCCTGTTCCTTCGATACCGAATCGGAGGAGGAGTTCGACGAATACTCAAGGCCGCAGATCGCGCTTTCGCTGCGGAAGGCGAATGCGTAGCGAGCATGGACTTTCGTTACCGCCCTCGGGTCCTGGGCGGGTGGGGTATGCCGTGACCGCTTGAAGGCAACCGCTGCTTGAGCAGGCGATCGCCCGATTTGCCGTAACTCGCTGGTTGTGGCAAACCGGGCGATCTGAGTCAGGCTCTCTCTCCTGGTTATCTGCGCCGGGATCGCGGGGGCTTACGAAACCCGCTCGGGTTCCGCTGCCATCGCCTCTTGCGGGTAGGCCGGGGCGTGCAGACGAGGCGGCTCGATGGTGGCGACGAACACGCCTGCCATGATGAGCGCCGCGCCTAGGAAGGCGATGGGGGTCAAGACCTCGCCGACAAGGAAAAACGAGAACACCGCAGAGCAGACCGGTTCGAGCGAGAAGGCGAACCCGGTGGTCTCGGCGGGAACATGCGGCTGCACGTAAGCCTGGGTGATGAAGCCGTAGGCCGAGCAGATGAGCGCGAGGGCGATGATGACCGTGAGCTCGGTCGGGGTGCTGGGAAGCGTGATGCCGCCGAGCGCGGCGGCGCCGATGCCCGAGAACAGGCCGGCGAAGGCCAGCTGCCAAACGCCCAAGGCCAGCGGGTCGACCTGTTCGACGAAACGTTTGCTGATGATGATGTGGGCGGCGTAGACGAACGCCGAAAGCAGCATGACGAGCGCGCCGGGGTTGAGGCTGGTGAAGTCGGCGCCCGAGAGCAGCAGCATGCCGCCGGTCACGACGGCGGTGCCGATGAGCACCTTGCGCTCGGGGGCGCGACGCAGCAGCAAAGCGTTGGCGAACGGCACGATCACGACCGTCAGGCTTTGCAAGAAGCCGGCAGTGGAAGCCGAGGTGAGGCTCGAGCCCAGGCACATGCAGGTGAGTTCGACCGCCATGATGGCGCCGATGACGGCGGCGCGGACGATGAGGTCGCGGTTGATGCGGAAGGTGCACTTGTGAAAAAGCAGCACGCAGACGATGAAGGCGATGGTGCAGCGCAGCGCGACGATGCTCGTGGCGTTCATGCCGTCCATGCCGATCTTCATCAAGGGGTACGAGAAGCCCCATGCGACGGGAACGGAAAACGAGAGCGCGATTGCCTTTTTGCGATCCATGGGACTCCTTTTGTTTCGGAATTGTTTCACGAAAAGGATTGTGCGCTGCTAGAACGATGTAGTAAAGCGAATGTATCTTCAGTATGATTAAGCAATGCTAATAGAAGATATGCAGGCTGGGGCAAAACGTTTCACGGCCCCTTTTGCTACGGAGGCGTTATGGCATCACGGTATCAGGTCGTCTGCGCGGTGGTCGATCGCGGGAGCCTTAAGGCGGCGGCCGACGAGCTGGGCTACACGCAAAGCGCGGTCAGTCAGGCGGTCAAGGCGCTCGAGCGCGAGCTGGGCACCACGATTTTGGAGCGGGGCAAGCAGGGCGTTTCGCTTACGCGCGACGGGAAGCAGTATCTGCCCTACTTGCGTCAGATCGTGACGGCCGAGGCCGAGCTTGAGGGAAAGCGCCAAGAGCTGCTGGGCCTGTCTTCGACCGACATCCGCATCGCAACCTTCACCAACGTGAGCCGCACCGTGCTGCCGCGCGTGATCCGCGGATTCAGCGCTTTGCATCCTGGCGTTCACTTTACCCTCAAGCAGGGCGATTACACGCGCAATGCCCAGTGGGTACACGACGGCGTGGTCGATTTTTGCTTTACCGCGCGGGGCTTCACGGCAGGTCTGGACATGCATATGGTCTATCACGACGAGATGGTGGCACTGGTGTCCTCCGAGCATCTGCTGGCCGCTAAAGAGCAGGTGACGCTTGAAGATCTGGCGGCCGAACCTTTCCTTTTGCTTGACGAGGGCGAGCAGAGCCTGGTGCTCGATGCGTTTGCCGCTCATGGGCTGCAGCCGCTGGTGGCGGGCGAGGTGACCGACGACTACACCATCATGGCGATGGTCGAGGAGGGCCTGGGCGTCAGCATGCTCTATCGCCGCACCGTGGAGGGCGTGCGCGCCGATATCAAGGTGCTTCCGATCGCGGCGGCGCCATCGCGCGACGTGGTGGCGGCATGGCGAAGCTGGGAAACCATGCCCATCGCCACCAGGAAGTTCGTCGATTATATGAGCTCGCATATCGAGGCTTAGCTGCTTGCGATATCGCCGGCGGGGGAGTGCGGGCTGTTCGTGCGTTGGTGAGCAGAGGGCCGGTCCGCGTATCCCCAGCGCAAGGCCGTGTTCGAGGAGCGGAAGGCCCGCATGGAGTCGGGGATCGCGCATATGAACCGTGCGCCGGACACGCTGAAGCTCAAATGCCGGTGCTACGATTCCCGGGATGGGCACTTTGTGGCGTTTCCCAGACAGGTTGCCCAATCTGCCCTCGGCCGCATAACCGCGCGGCCTGTCTGGAATGGGTCGCCGTTCAAGATGAGCTACGGGAATCGTGACGGCTTGATACCGCCTGCAAGCCTCCTTCGGAATAGGCGCCGAGCAGCTCCTGCGCATGGGCGAACTCGGGCCCTCGCCTCCAGCCGAGCAGGCGGTTGACCGCAAGATTTCCCTGGACGTTGTGGACGAAGATCAGATGGGCGTCCTCGCGCGAAAGCCCGGTCTTCTCCATAATCGAGGGAACCATTTGCTCGGCGCCGCGCTCGACGACGCGCTGCGCCACGCTCATCCAGATGCCTTCGCCACGGCCCAGCTCGAAGAGCTCGCGCGCCTTGTGCAAGTCCATCGCGGCGGTAGGGTTGCCGTCCTTGAACTTGGCGTGGGACTGCGCAACGGTGTCATAAAGCGCATGCTCGCGGGCATGGCGGGGTTCGAGGTTCGCAGCGAGGACGTCCCCCGATGCCCGCACTGCGGCTGGTAGCTTGCGCCGTGGGTGTGCGACGACACGTTTCCCTGAGGTAACTACTTGGAGTGCGCTGCCGGCATCCTATAATGACCATAAGACGATACACACAATCAAGGAGGTTCGTCATGGAGAAGGAACTGTTCGATTACGTTGCCGAGCGCGCGGGCATTCTCGCCACCGCCGACACGAGCAAGCAGGAAACCAAGGACGCGGCTGCTGCCTGGAAAGACGCTGTTGCCGCCGATAGCAGCGACGCCGCTGTCGAGGCTGCAACCACCAAGCTGCTCGACTTTCTTGAGGGCCGCCCCACCACGATTGACGGCGTTATCGCGTTCGCCCAGGGCCCGGCGAAGGAAATCATGGGCGAAGAGACCGCCGCGAAAATGCTCGAAGCACAGCTCGCGCGCAAGGAAGAGGGCGCCAAGTACTGCAATTGCCCCTCCTGCGCCGCCGCCTCCGAACTGCTTGCGAAGTTCGGGCGCATCGAGCTGTAATACACTTCACGTCGCAAACTATGCATAGAGCGCGCGGGTCCTTCAAGGTCCGCGCGCTTTTGCTTTGATACACGATAGGTGCACGATAGGGGGTATGCATGCGAAAGCGCGAGTTCGAAACCGAGCGTGGGACACTGTGCTACTGGGTGTCGGAAAACGATGAGGAAACGGCGCAGCTTGTCTTCTTACCCGGCCTTACCGCTGACCATCGTTTGTTTAATAAGCAAGTTGATTACTTTTCCCAGCGGGCAAGGTGCTTGGTGTGGGATCCCCCTTCCCACCATGTCGTGTTTTATCGCCTTCGGGGACAAAAGCTGGGACAACTTCAAAAACTTACCTTAACCCAGGGCGTTGAGTTTTCATTTTTTGCCCCAAAGGGCGTGGCGGATGGCCCCCGCAAACTCAATAGAACCGAAAACACCCGTTCTGAATCTCAACTGTCCTTTAGCGCGCAAGCCGCCAGCTGCAACTACAAGTGAATCATCTGAGGCGGCTTGCCCATCGTTCGCAAAACCGCAGGTCGCAGGTCTGCGCCATCGACAGGAAAAGGAAGTAGTCTCAGGTGGCTTGCCTATGAGTTGACGAACGGGCTTTGAGATTCCACTGACGTCCGGAAACGCCTCGAGCTCCCTTGAATTTTCAGACAGCCTATGATGTAAGGTAATTGGTTTTCCGCAAGGAAGGCTTCCAAGTGCCGGGGACGTTTCCCCCGGCTTTTTTCTTATTCAGGAGAGCAATGCGAGAACTCAGCATCTTCGTCGACGAGTAGGGAAGCGACGGCCTCTCCGACCGCTACTACCTGCTCACCGTCGTCATGCACGACCAATCCGACAGCATCGCGGACTCAATCGAGGCATATGAGAGCGCCCTCCGCGCGAAAGGGCTTCCGGACATACCTTTTCACGCGTCGCCGCTCATGAACGGCAAGGATTTGTATTCCGGGCTCGACCTGAGAACGCGCAAGAAGCTTGTATAGCGGAACGCTGTGCGGGGGGCGACGAGGGATTGGAGGCGCGCTTCGAGTGACGGAAGCTTAAATGCAAACAGAAGCATTGAGGGCATTGATCGGCGCTGATATAGACCTTGATGCAAACAGGGCTACGTCCCCTGTTCGCACCCGCGCTTACATTGTTGCGGTATTTGCGACAATGCAAGCATAGATAACTTGCGGGGCGCGAAACCATAAAGGTTGCCCAGCGGTTGCCAAACGAAAAGTCCCTGACCTGTTTGTGCGGGTCAGGGGCTCGGAAACGCTAGATATTAGCTATTCCCACTCTTTCACATGCGTTTGCCGTGACGCCAATCCAGTTGATTCTAGGTTGGTCGTCGGTCTTGGCCATCTTGCCACCGAATCCCGCCGTGTGTCTTCGCGTAGGAGTTTGGGGCAAAACGTGGGACAACGCAGAAAACTTTTCGGCCATCGAAGGCCCGCAGTTTCATTTTTATCCCGGGGACAAAAACAGGCAGGATTGCAAGTTGCAGACATCCTGGCTGAGGGCGTGAATTCGCCATTTCAGCCCCTCTTCACCTATTTCGAGGAAGGAATCATAGCTAGCGGCTTTACCCCTGCGCGTTTCCGCAGGTCAGAAGTCGTATGCTGTGACCATGACTGGAAGAATCGTTGCTGGGGGCTTGGTATTGAATCAAGGCGCGCCTTATTTCAGATATTCCCCAAAGAACGCTTTCAGCTTCTCAAACGGAATGACGTCCATCTGATCGTAGAGGTCGGTATGGCTGGCGCCGGGGATAATGAGCAATTCCTTGTTGTCCCCAGTCAGTTTGCCGTACGCGGTTTCGCTGAAATAGCGTGAGTGCGCCTTCTCGCCGTGCACTAGCAATACGGCGGAGCGGATCTCGCAGGCGTACTGCAAGATCGGCATATTCAAAAACGACAGCGAGGACGTCACGCTCCAGCCACCGTTGGAGTTCAGGCTGCGGGGATGGTAGCCTCGCGGAGTCTTGTAGTAGGCGTAATAGTCCTTTACAAACTGCGGTGCGTCCTCCGGCAGCGGATCGACCACACCGCCTGCCAGAGCATAGGTACCGTTTTTGTAATCTGCAGTGCGCTGTGCATTCATGGCTTTTTTCTTCTCAAAGCGTGCCTGCTCAGAATCCTCACTGTCAAAATAGCCGTTGGCGTTCACACGGGTCATGTCGTACATGGTCATAGCAGCGGTCGCTTTGATACGGGTGTCAATGGCTGCGGCATTGATCGCCATGCCGCCCCAACCGCAGATACCGATGATACCGATGTGCTCCGGATCAACATTCTCCTGTATGGAGAGGAAGTCTACCGCTGCGCAGAAATCCTCGGTGTTGATGTCCGGCGAAGCGACATAGCGGGGTGTACCGCCGCTTTCGCCGGTATAGGACGGGTCGAAGGCAATCGTCAAGAAGCCAAACTCCGCCATTTTCT
>URQU01000010.1 GCA_900550055.1 uncultured Coriobacteriaceae bacterium
GCTGCGGGAGGGCAGGGCGTCGCGCTCGCGGAGGGCGCTTTTCTATATGCGCCGAGAGAGGCCCGCGGGGGGAGTCCCCCTGCGGGCCTCTCCGCGTTTTGGGCGGCATTGGTCGGCGAGGCGCCGCGATCGATGCCGCGGGCCATCGACCTGGCCGGCTGATTGCGTAGGCGCGCCGCAGGCGAGACTGGGCCCGCGAGGGGATTCGTCTCGCGTGTTCTATTTAGACTTGAGACTAGCTTTCGCTCTGCTTGTTGTCATGGCACCTTCTCATCTGCCGTACTGTTGCGGATTGTCTCTCGATTTCGTTGGAGTTTTCCTTTTCTCGGGTTGTTGGCCATCGTTTTGGTGGGTTTGATACGGCATACTAATTGTTTGGCATCATAATCATGTTTCGAGTTGCTTTGTTGAGATGAGGAGTTGGTATGACTGAGCATATGGGCACTACGTGCGTGCAGGGTGGTTATCGTCCGGGCGATGCGGAGCCGCGTCAGATTCCGATTTATCAGTCCACTACGTGGAAGTACGATACTTCGGAGCATATGGGTAAGCTGTTTGACCTGGAGGAATCCGGCTACTTCTACACTCGTTTGCAGAACCCGACCAACGACTATGTTGCTGCGAAGATTTGCGAGATGGAGGGCGGCACTGCTGCAATGCTGACTAGCTCCGGTCAGGCTGCGAATTTCTTTGCTGTATTCAATATTGCCGGTGCTGGCGATCATGTTGTTGCTTCCAGTGCTATCTATGGTGGCACTTACAATCTTCTTGCTCATACCATGCATCGTATGGGTCTCGAGTGCACGTTTGTGAGCCCTGATTGCTCTGATGAGGAGCTTGAGGCTGCTTTCCGTCCGAACACTAAGTGTGTGTTTGGCGAGACGATTGCTAATCCTGCGCTCGCCGTCTTGGATATCGAGCGTTTTGCTAATGCGGCGCATGCTCATGGCGTGCCGCTGATTGTGGACAACACGTTTCCGACGCCGGTGAACTGCAATCCGATTCAATGGGGTGCGAATATCGTCACGCATTCCACAACCAAGTATATGGATGGTCATGGCGCGTGCGTTGGCGGCTGCATTGTTGATGCGGGTACGTTCGACTGGATGGCGCATGCTGACAAGTTCCCTGGGCTTACGACTCCTGATGAGAGCTACCACGGAGTTGTGTATGCAGAGAAGTTTGGGCAGGGCGGCGCATTCATCACGAAGTGTACCTCGCAGCTTATGCGTGATTTCGGTTCGATTCAGAGCCCTCAGCATGCGTTCATTTTGAATCTTGGGTTGGAAAGCCTTCATGTGCGCATGCCTCAGCATTGCAAGAATGGCCAGGCTGCCGCTGAATTCCTGCAGGCTCATCCGAAGATCCGCTTTGTGAGGTATCCCGGTTTGCAGGGCGATCCGTACTATGAGTTGGCTCAAAAGTATATGCCCAATGGTACGTGCGGCGTGGTGTCCTTCGGCTTTGAGGGTGGTCGCGCTGCTGCAGAGCAGTTTATGAAGAGCCTGAAACTGGCTCAGATTGCCACGCATGTCGCCGATGCTCGCACGTGTGTTCTGCATCCAGCTAATGCTACGCATCGCCAGATGAATGACGAGGAGCTGGTGGCTTGCGGCATCTCTCCGGATATGGTGCGTTTGAGCTGCGGCATCGAGTCTACCGAGGATCTGTTGGCCGATTTAGACCAGGCGCTCGCAACGGTGTAAGGTTGATTGATCGCAGGCAAGTGGGAGGTTTGCGCTTGCTGCAATGGCTGTTGTCTGATTTGCGATTGAGAGTAACCGCTCTAGGCTTTTTCGGTTATGTTTCAGGGGACAAGGGCCACCTTTGTGCGTTGCAAAGTGTTCGTTGCGATGCTGTCGAGATATCGCTAGCTTAAATGTAATCAGTTATTTGCGTATATGGCATCGAATGGTTACGCGGAATGTATGAGCGGCTTGTCGGTTGCGTCTGGCAAGCCGCTTTTGAATTTCGGATGATGCTTTCCAATGGGCCAACGTATTGTGCATTGGCTGGTTTGCTGGCTTTCTCCGCATAGGCTTTTGCGGTTTGTTGTTCGGTTTGAGTTGAGGCGTGGTACCGTTTGCGCGACGGTTGAATTCGAGGAAATTGAGATGGGTGAGCCTGATGAAGAGGTTGCTGTATATCGATAGCTGCGTGCTGCGCGAGACTTCGCGCACGAAACGGATTGCTGATGCTCTGGTCGAGCATTTGCTGTCTACTGGCGAATACGTTCTTGAACAATTAGTTCTTGAGGACCTGGGGCTTCTTCCGCTGACGTCGAAAACGTTGGCGCGTCGCAATGAGTTGCGTTATGCGGGGGACTATGTTGATGCCATGTTTGACTTGGCTCATCAGTTTGCGGAGGCGGATGAGATCGTCATTTCTGCGCCGTTTTGGGAGGGCGCTTACCCGGCGTTGCTGAAGGTGTATTTCGAGCACATCAGCGTGGTGGGCATTGCGAACCGCTATACCGATCATGGTCCTGTAGGCATGTGTCGGGCTAGCAAGCTGCATTATGTTACTACGCGTGGTGGTTTTGCGACCGATGAGCAGGACCTGGGCTGGCAGAACGTGAAGGGCCTGGCGAAGGTGTACGGGATCGGGGCTGCCGACTGCATTAGTGTGAATGCCACTGACGTGCCTACCACCGATGTTGACACAGCGGTGGCTGCTGCGATCGCCGGTATCCCCCAGCTGATTGGGGAATAGGGCCAGCCCGAGTGCGGTTGGAGGCTGTTTCCAGATGGGTTGCGGTGCTTACGCGTCACACTTCGACGCGAGCTCTTTGCGGGCTTTTGATCTGCGCGGATGCAGCCGCTTGCCGGAACGCGGGTGGTAGGGCTTGCGCGTAGCGGGGCGAAGAATCATGATGGATGCAACCAACTTGTTGATACCGCTGCTGTGCTATGCGAATGGGGCTGGTGGGATATGAATTACTCTGAGATCAAATACTTCGATATCGCCAACGGCGAGGGCGTGCGTACCAGCCTGTTCGTGTCGGGGTGCCGTCATGGGTGCCCGGGTTGCTTCAACCCCGAGCAGTGGGATTTCACGGCGGGGAAGCCGTTTTCGCCTGATGTGCAGAATGAGATTCTCGAGAGCCTGGCGCCGGAATACGTCGACGGCTTGACCCTTTTGGGTGGCGAGCCTATGGAGCCGGAAAACCAGCGCGCCTTGGTCGATTTCGTCGAGCGCGTGCGTGAGGCATATCCTGAGAAGACGATTTGGTGTTACACGGGCGATCTGCTTGAGGATTTGCAGAATCCTGAAAGCGCACGTCATACCGAGGTGACCGATCGCTTGCTGGCGACTATCGATGTGCTGGTGGACGGCCCGTTTGTGCAAGCGCATCATGACATCACGCTGCGCTTCCGGGGGTCGTCGAACCAGCGCATCATCGATCTGCCGGCCACGTTGGCCCAGGGTAAAATCAAGCCCTGGCGAGACGACCCGCAGTTCGTGAGCCATGTGATGGTGGTTTAGGGGGCCGAGATACGGTAAATTTCAGGAAAGCCTTCTTGGAATAACAAAAGGCCTTTTGCCGTATGACAACATGTTCGGTCGACTGAATCGCTTGTAATCATATGTCAGTTTGAGGATTCACCCTGAGATTGTGTTACCAGATGCACAATCAAGGGGGGTGTGGCCTGTGTCAAGATTTTGGACACGCGAGCTCGAGGAATCAGGCGGCCATGGGAAGCTCTTCGGGCTTGGGCACCGTGCGTTCGAAGAAAGCCGCCATAGCCTCTGCCGGCACCTTGTAGCCGATCGTCGAGTGGGGCCTGCCGCGGTTGCAGTGTGCCTCGATGAACTCGATCGACGCATGCTTGGCGGAGTCCCTGTTCGGAACAGCACTGCGCTATCGGCTTGCCCGCTAAGATTGTGCAGTCGGCGGTCTCGCGCCTGAACTCGTGGGTGTGCTTGACGTCTGGGTTGGGCATGGCATCGTCCCTTCGGTCGTCGTCGGCATGCATTCTAAAGCATCGGAGTCTCTGCCATGCGTGTCCGAAAAGACGATAGGGGTCACATCCCAAGCTGCTTGGCAAGGCTGTGAGGGCGATGGTCTTTGCGATTTCACATAGCTTTCCCTTTCCCTAAGAAGGTTGTTCGCTGCTGCCATCTTAGCGGGTTGGGAAAGAAAAAGCGGGGCGCAGCCGTGTGACCGCGCCCCGCATTGGCGTAAGATGCGTATCGCTTAGGCGATTAGCTGGGAAATCTGATCTACGAGCGAGTTCGGGAACACGTACGTGCCGCCGAGCACGTAAGCCTTTTCGACGGCGGAGGCGTTATTTGTCATGAAGTCGTCGATGGTGACGGTGTTCTTGTCTTCGAGCTTCGCATTGCCGTTTGTCAGCAGCACCACGCTGCCGTTCTTTCCGGCAAGCGCCGCGCCCGCGATGGCGTCGGTGCCCTTTGCGTCTTCAGCGCCGCAGGCGATGACCGCGTTGTCGGCGACCAGCAGGCCCTTCTCAACCACATACGTTGCGATGGCGTTGGACGTGTCGTAGCCGTCGTTGCCGTACATGCGGGTGTAGCTGCGGCTGCCTAGCGTGTTTTCGACCGACTCCTTGGACACGGCGCCGGGGCCGCCCGGTACGTACACCTCGGATTGGGAATAGTAGCCCTTGCCGGTGAGCATGGTGATGGCCAGGTCGGGCAGCGCGCGATCGGTCGAGGTGGCGCCGGCGGACTCAAGGAAGATCGGCACCTGGTACTTATAGGCGAACGAGCTGATGGAAAGCGCATCCTGGAAGTTCACCGACGAAGTGACGATGGCTTTGTCTTGCGGCCCATTCAGGCGCGTGAGCTCGGCAGCACAGGCGACTGAGGTGTCCTCAGCCTCGTTGCCGTATAAGCGATTGTTCTCGACATCTTTCGCCGAAACGCCCAGTAGTTCGGCAACGTCGGACGCCACGTCGCTTGAGATGACGGCGCCGCCGCCCACGATGATGACGTTGGTGATGCCCAAGCGCTCGATGGCGTCGCGCGCCGCCGGTGAAAGCTCGTCTCTGCCCGTGAGCAGGATGGGCGCGTCAAGCGCGCCGGCAAGCCCCGTGGCGCTCATAGCGTCGGCGAAGCCGTTGTCGGTTGCCAAGATGGCGGTGTCTGCCTTGCTAAATGTTGCAAGGGCGATGGCCTGCGCGGTCTCGGCGCTGGTTTCCCCGCTCAGGCGGGTAATCGGCGACGCTTTGGCTGCGCCGGCGGCATCGGCAGATGCGTCGGAGGCCCAGGCGACGCCGGGCGCGCATGTGCAGGTTGCCAGGCACAGCGCGAGGCAGGCGTTTCGGAATCGGCTGACAGTGCTCATGAAACCGTCCTTTCGTGTGGTCGCTTGCATTGGAACAGGGGTCAGGTACGGTGTTCCAGTGAGCCGCGATCGGGGTCATGATGCGTGGGCGGCCGGGTGCGTCTGCCCACGCATGTGCTTGCTTGGCAGCGAGTATATCGCAACTGGCGCTCTGCTGCGCCGCAGTGGCGCAACTTGCCGATTTTTGGTCGATTTAACTGGGAAAACATGCGTTTGATACATTGGTTTTCGCATGCGCGCAAGAACTTTTCGTTCCTCACCGAAGCGTGCTTGATTTCGGCTGATTCATGGTGCAGCTAGCTTTATACTCGGGGTAATCGATGGGGTTATTCGTCCGATTTCGAAGAGGAAGTGGTGTGATGAGTCATGCAGTGCGCATCCGATGTGCGGGGCTTGGGCAAGCATGCTGCGCCGTTGCGCTTGCGGCGGCATGCGCGGCGTTCTGGGCAGCCCCCGCATGGGCGGATGACAACCAGGCAGGCGGTGCGCTTGCGGCGCAGCCTGAGCAGTCTGAAGATGTGTTGGCGGGCGCGTCGGAAAATGCCTCCGATGTGAGCGCCGCCGTTCCTTCTGCCGGCGAAACAACTGAGGTTGACGCTTCTGCACGTGACGTCGCGACGCAGCCTGTCGCTTCCGATGTTGTGCAGGCCGGGGAAGGCGAAGGCGCCGATGGTACTGGCGACACATCCGCGACGCAGCCCGGCGAGCCCGCGGCCGACCAGCCTGCTGCGCCCGCTGATGGCGACGAGCAGGGCACGGCGCCGACGCCCGCTAATGGCGACAACCAGCCTGCTGCGCCCGCGGACCCTTCGCAGGGTGCAGGCGAAGCGGGCAATGCCGGCAATGCCGTTGACCCATCTCAGTATGAGCGCATCGAGGATGGCGCCTACATCCTCGGCATCGGCTCCGATCGCGTGCTCGATATTGCGGGCGGTTCTATGGCGGATAAGGGCAACGCTCAGATTTACGAGGACAATGAGTCCACGTCCCAGCGATTCCGCATCACCAACGTGGGACGCGATGCAAATCACGAGTGGATTTACTGCATCACCAATATCGGTTCCGGCCGCGTGCTTGAGGCGCAGGGCGGCAAAACCTCTTCCGGTACCAACGTTTCCCAATACGGGTTCAACGGCTCCGAGGCGCAGCTGTGGTATATCCGTCAGGTCGAAGGCGAAGACGGCACCATCCGTTATTGCTTCGTGAACTATAAGAGCGGTTTGCTGATGACGGTAGATGCCACCGACGTGTCCGATGCGGCTAACGTGGTGCTGAAGAAGCAGCGCGAGAACGCGCTGCAGCAATGGGTGCTGAACCGTTGCACGGCTTCCTTTGAAGATGGCGTCTATGTCATCGGCATGGCTTCGGGTGCGTCCGCCGTGCTTGACGTGGAAGCTGCCTCGACAGAAGATGGCGCGCAGATTCAGATTTACGAAGCCAATAACAGCGTGGCTCAGGCCTATGCGGTCAAGTACGACGAGTGGAGCGGCTATTACTACATTGTCAGCTATGCGTCCGGCAAGGCGCTGACCGTTGCCGGCAGCGATGCCAATGGCACCCCGGTGCAGCTGTACGGGTTCACCGGCAGCTCCGAGCAGTTGTGGACCATCATCAAGAACGGTGACGGCACCTTCGCGCTGAAGTCTGCATTCGGCGGGCGCGTGCTCGATGTGCTGGCGGGTTCCACCGCCAATGGCACCAAGGTGCAGATTTATGAGGGCAACGGCACCATCGCGCAGGCGTTTCGCCTGATCGCCACCACGCCTGTTTATAACGGTGGCAGGTTCGAGATCGTCAACCGCGGTAGCGACCGCATCGTGCTCGACGTGGCGTCCGGCTCGCGCGCTGATGGCGCTCAGCTGCAGGGCTACGCGTCCAACGGCTCCATGGCGCAGAAGTACATGATCACCGACAACGGTGACGGCACCTACTTGATTGCCGCCATGGTTTCCGGCTACTACCTGGGCGTTTCTGCTGATGGTGCGGTGTGTCAGCAGGATGTTTCCGCCGCCAACGCCATGCGTTGGAAGATGGTTCCCACCAACGATGGCCACTTCGCTATCGTGTCGGCAGATGGCATGTATGTGCTGGCGCTGCGTTTGGCCTCTTCCGACCCCAGCGTTCGCGCGTACCGCAGCGCTGGCCAACTGGTGGGCGCCGGCTGGACCCTGCGCAAAACCACGCTGCTCAACAGCGGCATGTACTTGATCACCTCGTTTGACGACGGCGACTACGCGCTTGAGATGGTTGGCTCCAGCCTGAGCAACAAGGCATACGCAGAGGTGTGGGAGCAAGATGGTTCCTACACGCAGAAATGGCTGGTCACCAGCTTAGGCGATGACATCTACCGCATCACGAACGTGTGGTCGCAGCGTGTTTTGGAGGTGGCGAACTCCAAAGCTGACGACGGTGCGATCGTGTGGCAGAACTGGTGGTACGGTACCGACAACCAAAAATGGTGCGCGGTGTGGAACGGCAAGGGCGGCATCATGTTCCAGACGCTTTTGGGCAACTACGCACTGTCCACCATGGGTTCGTACAATGCAAGTGGCATCGTGCTGCGCAAGATGAACGCTGCAAGCCCGTTCCAGGGTTGGAACTTCGTTGAAACGTCTTTCGGCAATACCATGAGCTTTAGCGATCGCATCAAGATTCTCGATTCCCTCAGCGGCAGCGGTTTGAACGTGTACCGCAGCTTCGACGGCGTGTCCTCGGGCACGGTCGATCGCATCTACAAGGCCATCGGCAATTATGAGAACGAGGGTTATTCCGTCGGGTTCGTGATGATCGACCTGTATTCTGGCGCCAGCGTCTCCTACGGCATGGACAACTACTTCTACAGCGCGAGCACCATCAAGGGCCCCTATGTCATGTCGCTGCTAAAGTACAAGCCGTGGCTGCTCAACAGTTGGGGCGACGCGCTGTACAACACCATTAACGTGTCCAGCAACGAGGCGTATGCGGAGCTGCGCAACAACCTGGGTGCGTCGACACTCGACTGGTTCGTTGATTGGACGCATGCCTGGGGCTTTGATTATTCGTCGCATTACGTGTGGTACACGCCGCGCCAGCTGTGCAAGCTGTGGGTTGGCATGGCGGACTACTTGATGGGAAACGAGCAGGACGCCTGGTGGGCGCGTGATGTGTACGGCAACAACATCGCCATCTACTCGCGTCAGGAGCTGGCGTGGAAGGGCGTGCCCATCTACGCGAAGTCCGGCTGGGTTAACGGCAGCACCAACGTCCATAACGAGGGCTACCTGGTAATGGATGGCGACCATCCGTATGTGTGCGTGATCATGTCCAACGAGATTTGGCAGAACAACTGGAAGATGAGAGCGCTCATGTCTGCGATCGACGCGGCCCACGGTGAGCTTGTGTAGCGGCTGCTAAAGTGAAAACGTAGCAGGTCCGGAAGGCCGGCGGTTACCCCGCCGGCCTTCTTGTGCTTATCGAGTGGCCATTTTCCTCATGGTGCTTCTGGCTGATACAATAATAGGTCGCTGTGCCAAGTGATGGGCTTGGTGCATAGGGAAGGACGCGTGCGGAAGGCTCGTGTCCGCAAGGATTAGGAATGCGAGTTTTTGATGGATGCGATCTTTTCGGCTGTGGCCGATGTGCTGCAGCTTATCGTGCAGCCATGCTATGCCTTAACGGGCAACTGGTGGATTTCCATTTTGCTGTTCACCCTCATTACGAAGGTCGTTCTGCTGCCCATGTCGCTGTGGGTTCAAAAGAACTCGATCGTCATGGTGAACGTGATGCCTGAGATTAACCGCATCAAGGTGAAGTATTACGGTGACCGCGAGGCCATTGGTGAAAAGCAGCAGGCGGTGTTCAAGGAGAAGCACTATCATCCGCTGCTTTCCATGGTGCCGCTGTTGGTGCAGGTCATCATCCTGTTCGGTTTGGTCGACGTCATCCATTCCATCACCGATAACGGTGCTCCGGGCACGGAATTTTTGGGTATGGTGCCGGTTACCGATGGCGGGATGTCTTGGATTATGCCGCTGCTTGCTGGGCTTTCGGCTGTAGCGATGGGCTTTGCCCAGAACCGTATCAACCCGCTGCAGCGTGAGCAGTCCCGTGCCGAGAAAAACACTACCAATGGTTTGTCGATTGGCCTATCGTTGATTCTTGGCGTGTTCGTCTCCGCGGGCATGTGCTTCTATTGGATTTGCTCGAACCTGTCCTCCATTGCCATTCAGGCGCTTATGAACATCTGTATCGTGCCGGCGAAGCACATCGACTACGAGGACCTGGCCGCCAGTCGCACCGAAATCGAGGCGCTTGAGGCGCTTGAGGCCGAGCGCAAAACCCCGTGGTGGAAGCGCGATCCGCTCACCAAACGCGAGCGTGCGGATTACAAGCGATTCTTTAAGATTGCCGGAAAGCACATCGTGTTCTACTCTGAGGGATCGGGCTTTTACAAATACTTCAAGGGTGCTATCGATTATTTGCTGGCGAACTCCGACGTGAACATCCATTACATCACAAACGACCCGAACGACCGCATCTTTGCGCTGGCCGGACAGCAGCCGCGCATCAAGCCGTATTACATCGGCCAGAAGCGCTCCATCACGCTCATGATGAAGATGGACGCCGACGTGGTAGTGTCGACCTTGGAGGACTTGGACAACTACTACATCAAACGTTCGTATGTGCGCAAAGATACCGAATACGTGTTCATGCCGCACCATATGACGTCTATGCACCTGACACCGTCCAAGCAGGCGTACGACCATTACGATACGGTGCTGTGCGTCGGCCCGCACCAGGTTGCCGAGCTGCGTCGCGAAGAACAGCTGTACCAGCTTCCGGCGAAGAACCTTGCGGAATGCGGCTATGACCTGCTGGATGATGATGTGGCCGCCATGGCCGCTCGTCGTGCGGCCGGCAAGATGACCAACGAGCGCCCGGTTGTCATCGTGGCGCCCTCGTGGCAGGAGGACAACCTGCTGGATTCCTGCGCCGATGCGTTGTTGTCGCAGCTACTGGGGCGTGGCTGGAAGGTTATCGTGCGCCCGCACCCTGAATACACGAAACGTTATCGTCCTCGTTGGATGGCATTGATCGAGCGTTATTCCCATGTGCCTGAATCCGACTTGTACTTCGAACGCGATTTCTCTTCAAACGAGACGGTGTTCACGTCCGACGTGCTGATTACGGACTGGTCCAGCGTGTTCTGCGAGTTCTCGTTCTCCACGCTGCGCCCGAGCGTGTTCATCAACACGCCCATGAAGGTTGGCAACCCTGATTGGCACGACCTGGGCATCGAGCCCACGGACATTTCGTTGCGCAACAAGGTGGGCCGCTCGTTCGATCCTGCGGATTTGTCGGGCTTGGGCGATGCGGTCGCCGAGATGATCGCGCATCCCAATGCTTGGTCGGAGAAGGTGTCGGCCGTGCGTGACGAGATGATTTTCAATCTGGGCCATGCGGCCGAGGTTGCCGGTGAATATCTGCTTGAGCGCGTGCTTATCAAGCAGGACGAGGAAAACGAGGAAGGTGGTCGCGATGAATAAGGTGCTGCCTCGCGCTTGCGTGTACGCGTACGATGCGCTCGCCTTGTTTGCGGTTGCCGTGGTGTTGTCGTTCGCGTTCATCACCCCGGCATACGCCTATGTTGACCCGTCGGTCATGACGTACGCTATCCAGGCGGTGGCCGGCGTGGCCGTGGCACTGTCCACGGTGCTCGGCGTGGCGTTTCGCCGCACGCGCAAGAAGCTGTTCAAGCTGCTGAAGATTGATGAGAATTCCAATAAGTGCGTCGACCCGCGGGTCTCTCGCATCAAGCCCGGCGACGCCGCTGCGCTCAAACGCGCCGAAGAGCGCTCGGTGATTTTTTCCAAGCAGGTGAAGCAGGGGCTACCTGCCCGAAAGCTCACCTTCTGCGGACGCCTTGTTCGCGCGCTGGTGGTGAGCGTCTTCGTGTCGTTCACGCTGTTGTTCGTCGCGCCGTTCGAGCTTGTTGCGGGCAATGGCTCTGATTTGCTGTTCGGGCTAGATTCCGTTGCTCCTATCATGGCGGCTCTCTCCGCGATAGTGGCGCTGGTTTTGACGCTGGTGCTGACCTGCCTGAAGGGGAAGGCGTTCGACATCGTTCTTTCGGTGCTTGCGGCGTTGGGCCTGTGCTTCTGGCTAGAGGCCCTGTTCCTGAATACTGGTTTGCCGGGTGCAAACGGCTCGGTGGTCGATTGGGATGAGTATACCACCATCACGGCCATCAGCGCCGCTGTATGGGTTGTCGTCATTGCTGCGTTCGTTGTTCTGGCTGTCAAGAAACGGAAGATGTCCCGCATCGCTGCTGTGGTCGTGTCGGTTGCTCTGGTGTTTGTGCAGGGCGTCGGCCTTGTTGGCGCTGCCGCTCATGCAGGCAGCAGTTCGAGCGATGTGACGTATAAAGTTACGCAAAAGGGCTTGTATGACGTTTCTGGAAAGAAAAACGTTATCGTGTTTTGCCTTGATGCCATGGACACGGTGGAACTTGAGCAGATTCGAACCGAATACCCTGATCTTTGGGATGACTATACGGGCTTCACTTATTTTAATAACGTTGTGGGAAGCGGCATGCCCACGCACTACGGTGTTCCGTTCTTGCTGTCGGGCGAGTACCCGCAGTATGACGAATCGTGGACGACGTATAACCAGCAGCGCTGGAACCGCAGCACGCTGCTGAGCGATATCTCGGACGCAGGCTATTCTGTGGGCGTGTATTCCGATACGTTTGCGAATGGCTTGGAGCCGGTTTCGCACATCGCCATGAATGTGAACGCCGATGACGGGCAGGAGTCCGAAGCCCCTGATACGTTTGGCACGATTGCGGCCATGACGAAGGCATCCTTGTACCGCGACATGCCGTGGCTGTTCAAGGCGCCGTTCTGGTACTACACCGATGAAATCAACGCATCAATGAAGGGCGAGTCCGGCCAAGCGGTGAATCGTGACAGCCTTGATGACGAGACGTACACGTTGAACGACCCGAAGTACTATTCCACGCTTATTTCTTTAGGACTGAGCGCTGACGACGATAGTCAAACTGGTGCTTTCCGCTTCATCCACCTGTTCGGATCGCATGAGCCATTCAACATGGATGAGAACGCTCAGGACACGTCGGGCGGCCCTGTGACGCCGGGCACCGCCGACACCTCGACGTCGTTCCAGCAAACGCGCGGCGCGCTGCATATCGTTGCGGAATACATCAACCAGCTGAAAGAGCTTGGGGTGTACGACAATACGACCATCATCGTTACTTCCGACCATGGCCGTCATCACGTGCAGTACGATCCGCTGGACTACGCGATGTGCACGTCGCTGCTGATTAAGCCTGCGCAAAGCGCCGAGCTCGATGCTCGGCCGTATCAAATTTCCAGCGTTCCTACGGGCCATATGGACTATGCCGCAATGCTTGAGACGTCTATCGGCAACTACGATTCGAAATACGGCACGCAGACGCCCTTCGACGTGGCCGATTCTCCGCGCGATCGGTATTTCTACATGACGGCTTGGAGCGCGGTTACCGACTGGGGCATTCGCGAGTACAAAATCAACGGGAACGCGCTCGATTTTGCCAATTGGTCGCTTACCGGCGTTTACTGGGATTGTGAGAACTACTGGCGCAGCAGCTCTGATATGGGCAAATCGTTATCCGATATCGACTTTTCCATGGACGGCGCTGTTGGCCCTGTTGTGCAAGCTGGTCCTGGCAGCAACATTACGACGGGCAATCCTGATTGCCTGCAAGATCGGCAATAAAGCGTTTGGATGCTTAAAATGGCCCCCGGCAAGCTTGGCTTGTCGGGGGCCATTTGCATGCGTGCGGGGGGGGTGATGCTGCGCATCGCGAATCCATCTCGCGCGTGAGGGTTGGCGTTTGCATACGACGGTTGGGGGGGACGCGGACAATTCCTTGGACCGGCTATGCAGCCAGCCCTAGTCTTCTGCGGTACTGCATCGGGCTCAGCCTTCCCAGCTTCTCTTTCGGCCTCCGCTCATTGTAATACCTGAGATAGGCGTCGAGCATTCGACAGAACTCGGGTATCGTCACGCCCGACCAGTCCCGATGATGGAAGAATTCGAAGCTCCTATGTATGTCAACCCTCTCTTTTCGCCTAAGATTTCAGCCAGGCATCGTATTCTTCCAGGAACCGAACGTTCATCAGACGGTCGGTCTCGGCGTAGCTTACCTTTTGGAATCCGACGTTGAGGGCCTTCCCCGCCTCTACCAGAGTAATGCCCAGAGCTTGTCTTGCGGGGCGCAGATCCTTGAACTGCCTCCCATTTTGCAGTGAACCCCTATAGTTGGACAGGCAATGTTCTGCTTCTCCTATAGGGGTCTTCTGCGTTAGGGGGTTGATTTGCTGAGCAAGGATTACTCCGCCGAGTTCAAACAGCGCTTTGCGGACAGATACGCCGATGGCGCGACCATCACCATGCTGCAGCACGAGTTTGGCCTCACGAAGTCAACCGTGAAGCTTTGGAGGGAGAGGATCGACCAAGGCGGCGTCGGGGCCATAGACAGGCCGAGGAAGAACAACCGCTATCCCCAGGAGTTCAAGCTTCGCGTCGTCGAAGCCTATCTCCGCGGCGAGGGAGACTACAAAGCCCTCGCTCTCGAGCATGGCGTGCGCAACAGCGCGCAGATACGAGACTGGGTGAAGCGGTACCGAGAGGGAGGCGACGACGCCCTCGCCGTCCACCCGTCGGGGCGAAGGAGGAAGGAGCCCGCGAGCGAGGAGACGCTCGAGCAGCGGTGCGCCCGCCTCGAGATGGAGGTGGAGATCTTAAAACGAATGGCCGCCTCGGCGACGGCCCTCTCGGCAGCAGGCGGAAGCACGAGATAGTGAAGTCGCTGAGGCGGGAATATCCGCTCTTCACGCTCCTGGAGCTCATCGGGATGCCGCGTTCCACCTATTACTACCACGAGGCGAACCCTCCCTCAGACAGGCAGGCGGCCGAGCGGCCGGCCATAGTGGAGATATGCGAGAAATCCCAGTTCAGATACGGATACCGACGCGTTGCCGACACGTTGCGCAAAGCGACCGGCGTTCGCATCGCCGACAAGACGGTGCTCAAGGTCATGCGCGAGGAGGGGGTGCTGTGCCGGACCCGCAGACGCAGGAAGTACCGCTCCTACATGGGCCAGGTCGGCAAGTCCTCCCCGAACCTGCTGGCCCGCGACTTCGAGGCGGAGGACCCGATGACCAAGCTGGTGACCGACGTCACCGAATTCAAGGTGGGCGGCACTAAGCTCTACCTTTCGCCCGTGGTTGACCTTTACAACGACGAGGTCGTCGCCTACTCGATATCCAGGTCCCCGAACATGAAGATGGTCCTCGAGATGCTGGCGGGCCTCGAGGGTAGGCTCGATGGCGAAGACGCCCCGTTGCTGCATTCGGACATGGGCTGGCAGTACCAGATGCCCGCCTACAGGCTCGCGCTCGAGCGGATGGGGATCGCCCAGTCCATGTCCCGCAAGGGAAACTGCCTCGACAACGCGAAGGCCGAGAACTTCTTCTCGATGGTCAAGACCGAGCTTTACTACGATTGGGAGGGAGACGACCCCGACATCTTCGAGAGGGATTTGGAGAAGTACATCGACTGGTACAACAACGTGCGCATCAAGAGACGCCTGGACGGAAGCAGCCCAGTCGAGTACAGGCTCAGCCGGGCCGCTTGATTCACTTCTTTTGCCGTTCAGGAAACGGGGTCCTTTGCAGAAATGGGAGGCAGTTCAATCCCCTGCGGCTTTTTTGCTGCGCGGCTCTTTCGTAGTTTGTCGACCGAACCGCCAGCTGCAGTTCCTCGTCAATTTGTTACACTTTCGTCATAATTTGCTCGTTGCGTTTGTAACACCTGAATTCGGAGGTGCAGCATGGCGAAGGTTTGTCATAAAGCGCTAAGCGCGGTTTTATCGGTTGTGCTGGCGGCAGGGTTGCTCCCGTGCCTTGCGTGGGGTGAAGAGCCTGCGGCAAGCGTAAGCCAGCAAAGCATCCAGTTTGGGCAGACGATTGCGGCCGGGGAAAACCACTCTGCCGCGATTAAGGCCGACGGCTCGTTGTGGATGTGGGGGGCAAATGGCTATGGCCAGCTGGGCGACGGAACGGAAGGCGCCAAGACCACTCCGGTGAAGATCATGGACGATGTGGCGTCTGTCGCTCTTGGAGGCTTTCACTCCGCTGCTATCAAAACCGACGGCTCGCTTTGGGCATGGGGCCGCAACGATGACGGCCAAGTTGGAGCTCAAGCAAATGGAGCCACACCGGTGAAAATCATGGACGATGTGGCGTCCGTCTCCCTCGGCGGCTATCACTCTGCTGCCATTAAAACCGACGGCTCGCTTTGGATGTGGGGGCGCGGCAAAGACGGTCAATTGGGTACAGGGTCTATTCGCAGCAGCGCAGAACCCATCAAAATCATGGACGATGTGGCGTCCGTCTCCCTCGGTGGTCATTATTCTGCGGCTGTCAAAAAAGATGGGAGCCTTTGGGTCTGGGGCCGCAACTTCGCCGGGTGTATCGGCGACGGAACGTATGAAAGAAGGTTCGAGCCTGTCAAAATCATGGACAACGTTGCGTCGGTCTCCTTAGGCGGCTCATGTATGCTTGAGCGCGGCCATACCGCTGCCATCAAGACAGATGGCTCGCTATGGATGTGGGGATATAACGTTTTTGGCCAGCTGGGTGACGGAACGAACGAGGATAAGGCCACGCCTGTAAAGGTTATGGATGGTGTGGCCTCCGCGTCTCTGGGCGCGGAAACCACCGCTGCTATCAAAAAGGACGGCTCGCTGTGGACGTGGGGCAACTACGAATGCGGTGTTGTCGGTAATGAACAGGTGGAAAGTCGCAACACTCCCGCGATGTTGGCAGCAGGAATAGCTGATGTATGCGTGGGCTCGAACCATACGCTTGCTGTCGGGACGGATGGTGCTCTTTCAACGTGGGGCTTTAACGAGAAAGGCGAGCTTGGCGATGGTTCTTCAGGTTTGAATCAGGACCGGTATGTGCCCGCTATCGTTATGGACGGAGTTGCTCTTCCGAACGGACTTGCGCCGCTGCCCTCCCCAAGTGACGTGATCCCATCTGATTCGTTCACGGTTGATGCCACGTTTAAGGTTTCGGGCGGTTCAAAATATGCAACTACTTCGGTGAACTGGGATGATGCATGGTTCAATACCTCTTCATACACCTATAACCACAGCTTGGCAACCACCGCTGCCGTTTTGAGCGCGTCGGCCTATGCGAATGGGTATGTGAAAGAGGCGTTGCGTGACAAGCTGGGCTTCGATGCGTTCGATGCCGTGGAATATCATCCAAGCGGCAACGATTACAAAGGCAACTATGATCAGGTAGGCTATTCCATTGAAACGCGCATGACGGCAAACGGCGTGCCGATTGTGGCTGTCGTTGTGCGCGGCACGCCTGGTAACGGAGAATGGCTGAGCAACCTTAACGTGGCGGATACGCGTAAAGGGTCGAGCAAGGAAACCCATGAGGGTTTCGAACGTGCCGCGGGCGAGGTCTTGGATGCGTTTACTAGCTATGTGAAGGAAAACAACATCGATCTTGGCAAAGCGCGTGTTCTCATCACAGGGCACAGCAGGGGAGCTTCGGTGGCCAATATCCTTGGCGCGCAGCTTGATGAGGGTAAAGGCAACGTGAACGGGGCGTTAACGCCTTCGCGTGTGTACGATTTCACGTTCGAATCGCCCACCACCACGCTTTCGAACAGCAGGGGTAACTGGGTTTATGACAACATCTTCAACATCCTCAATCCTGAAGACGTCATCACCAGGGTTCCGTTGTGCGAATGGGGTTATGGCAGGTATGGCGAGGATCTGGTGTTGCCCTCCAGATCGAACACAAACGACGTGGTGTACAAGCAGCTTCTTTCCAGCATGAACGAGTACTTCAAGCAGTTTAGCGGCGAAACGTTCAGGGGTTATACGGCGGGAACGCTTACCGCTACGACGATGACGAGCGATATGATGTCGATTGCTCCTACGACCTGGGCGTTCTACCATAATTATGTGGTAGGAACGCCGCCTAGGTACTTTTTCGAGTCTGTTATCAAAGCGGCAATCATGGAAAATGCGGATGCAGGCGATTACGCGCTTTTGTCTTCGGCGCTTTTGATTCCGCAATATCAGTCCATGCTTGTTACGCTGTTCGGCGTTGGGGTGTTCAATGGCGCGTTCGTCACCGGCAAGGGCGTGGTACATGGGCATACGCAGGAAACGTATGTGTCGTGGATGAAGAGCGCGTCGGCTGCGCTAGGCGAGCTACCGAGTATTTTCGTTCGCAAGAACTATCGCACAGTCAAGGTTGCCTGCCCCGTTGACGTGAAGGCCTACGATGTCGACGGTAACTTGGTGGCGTCGATTTCGGGGGACCAGGTTGACGAATCGCTGCTTGAGAACGGTTTGCCGGCGGCGGTGACTGCGGATGGCGTGAAGATGATCGACCTGCCGGCGGATGGCGGTTACCGTCTCGAGGTTGTGGCAACCGATGAGGGGGAAATGGATGTGACCGTCGAGGAGAATGACGGTTCGGGCAGCGAGCCTGGTGTCATGAAGTGCTACCGCGGGATTGCGCTAGAGAGCGGGGATTCGTTCACGCTGGATGCACAGGCCGACGGCGTCGCTACCGACTGCGTGCTTGTGGACGAAGCAACAGGCGAAGAGGCGCAGGCTGGTTCTGTGGTGTGCGGCGATGACCTGGAGAAGGTCAGCATTTCGGTTGTGGCTGGCGCCGGCGGCGATGCGTGGGGCGGCGGTGACGTTGTTAAGGGCGGCAAAACGGTGCTCCATGCGATGGCGCACGAGGGCATGAAGTTCATTGGCTGGGAGCGCGAAATCGGATCCACGCTTGATGGCGATTTCGTTGGCGAGGCCGTTGAAGGCGGCGAAGATTTAACAGTACGTGCGACGGGTAATGACCGGTACTTCGCGCGCTTCCAGCGGGAAGAGCCAGCTTCTGTCGAGCGCCTGGCCGGCGACTCGGCGGCCGAGACCTCGGCGGCCGTCGCGCTCGAGGCGTTCCCCGAGGGAAGCGAGTGGGTGGTCGTCGCCCGCGACGACGACTTCGCCGACGCCATGAGCGCCACGGGCCTCGCCGGCGCCTTGAACGCGCCCATCGTGCTGACCGACCGCTTCGGGCTGTCGGATGCGGCCGCCGATGCGGTGCAAAAGCTGGGCGCAAAGAGGGCCTACGTCATCGGCGGCAAGGGCGCCATCCCCGCCGACCTGGAGGGCCAGCTCGCGGGCGCGGGCTGCCAGGTCCAGGGGCGCGTGTACGGCGAGTGCAGCTGGGACACGTCGGTCGAGTGCGCCAAGAAGATAGCCGAGCACGGCGGCAACCCGAACGGCGACGCCGTCGTGGCCATGTCCGCGAACTTCCAGGACGCGCTGTCCATCAGCTCGTTCGCCTACAAGTACCAGGTGCCCATCCTCCTGGAGACCGACGAGGCGAACGGCCGCCGCCTGACAGACGAGGCGGCCTCGCTCGCGGCCGGCCTGCCCGGCACGATCTACGTGCCCGGCGGCGCGGGCGCCGTGCCGGAGAGCTCGGTGGAGGGCGTGTTCGGGAAGGACCGCGTCGTGCGCCTGGCCGGCTGGGACGGCTACGACACGTCCAACCAGATCGCCACGTACATGGTGGACCATGGCCTGCTTTCCGCCGACGCGGTGTGCCTGGCCTCCGGCGCGCCCGACCCCAAGGGCGTCGACGCGCTGGCCGGCGCGGCCCTGGCGGGCAAGAACGGCGGCGTGGTGCTGCTTACCAACGCCCGCCCCGATTTCGGCGACCCTGAGAGCTACGTGACCGTCGAGGGCTGCGACTCCACGGGCGCGCCCGCGTTCCTCTCCGCCAACGCGGGAAGCGTAAGCCGCGCCTACGTCCTGGGCGGCGCCGCCGTCATGCCGCCCTCGCTGGTGGACAAAATCGCCAACGTGCTGAGCTAAGCGTATTGGCTGTTGTCGATGCGAAGAGGGGACCGATTTGTCAATCGGTCCCCTCTTCATGTTTGGAGTGTTCCGTTGCTTTGCAGACTTGCACTTGCTGTCGATTTGACGCATATGCGGGTATTATCTTTGCTTTTACGCAAATCCAGCTAGCCGCCGGCACGACAACTTCTTGAGCAGAGCCGCGTCAAAGTAGCGACGGGAGGCGTGAACGTCCAGCTCAGGGTCGCCCTTCGAAACCATAGGGGCTCACGACCATGAAGCGCGCAAAGGCGGTGTTCTGGTGTTCTAATCTATAAATAGGGCAGTCATTTTCGCTTGGATTCGCTTGGTTCTGGTGGCGGTTTCCCTTGCGTCCAATTTGTACGTTCCGTCGATTTGAGGCACTAAGCACGAGCCCTCCCTAGCCTCTTTCGGAAGGCAAGATGCAGGTACGTCTCGTTGATTACCGGCGTCATCGATAAGCACGGCTATGCAGCCGTTTTCAGATTCTTCGAATCTGTCGATCGAGTAGTATCTTTGCGATGTTGGCATAGCGATCCTTTCTTGCTGGCAAATCGTTCCTTATGCAGCAAGCAAAAGGTTGTGGGTATCTAATTCGTTGTTTTTACTTGAGGCTATTGAGATACCGTTAGCATCGATTGTCATATCGATGGTTCCTTGCAAATCGGTACGATACAGCTGGGTTCCCTTTAGAACGTCAAGCACTTCTTCGTGCGGGTGTCCGTAGGAATTGTTGAACCCGCAGGAAATCACTGCGTATGCCGGCGAGAGCTCTTTCACGAGGGCTTCATCGGTGCCAGTGCGGCTACCATGATGGCTTACCTTCAGCACATCGATCTTGCCCGGGCTTGCATCATGGATAACATCTTTGCCGGCATCACCGGTAAACAAGACGTTTTTGCTAGCTGTGTTATAGCGAATGATTGCTGACCAGTCGTTGATATCGGTATAGTCATCGAGCTTAGGCGAAATAATCTGCACACTAAAAGAGTCGTCGGCCGCAATGGTTACACCGGCTTTCGCCGTGTGTATGCTCAGCCCTTTTGCTGCGATAGCGTCCAGCAGATTCTCATATGTTGCTGTGGTGGTGGAAACCTTGGGCATGTATATTTCGCCGATATCGAAGCTGTTGATGATTTCTGCCATACCACCGATGTGGTCGGCATGCGGATGCGTGGCAACCAGGTAGTCTATTCGCGAGTAACCAAGGGATTTGATCTCGTTAGCTACTTGGTTGCCTGATTGGGGGGTACCGGCATCTATAAGCATGGTTTGACCGTTTGGCAGTTCGACGAGTTCGGAGTCGCCTTGCCCAACATCAATGAAATGCACTTTTGATGAATCGGCGGATACCTTGATGCGGGCGGCATGCAGTATCTCATCAATCGTATTTTTGAGCGCTGTTGGCATGACGTACGTGCCGCCAAGGATAAATACGTTTTCAGCTACTGAAGCGTTTGCTGTAAGAAATCCATCGACGGTGGTCGTGTCGGTGGACTCGATATCCGGGTTGCCGTTCGTGAGCAGCATGACGCCACCGGCTTTGCCGGCAAGCGCGGCGCCTGCCAAGGCGTCGGACCCACCAGGTTTCAATGCGCCCGAGGCAAGGCAGATGGTACCTGCCGACAGTAGATGCTGCTCGGTCATGAACTCAGCAATTGCTTCGGAGGTGTCATAGCCCGAATTTCCCCATAAGCGCTGCCCTCCGCGCAGACCTCCGTCAAGCGCGTGTTCAGCTGAATCCTGGGAAACCGCTCCTGCGCCACCTGCTACAAACACTTTTGCTTGGGCGTATGCGCCGGTTCCGTTGAGCATGGCAAGTGCATCATCGGTTAGATGGCGGTAAGAGGAGTTGCTGCCATACGTTTGCAAAAAGATGGGAACGTGATATTTATAGGCGAAGCTGGACATGGATAGGGCATCTTGAAAATTCTGCCCGTATGCCACGATGGCGTAGTCGCAGGCGTTATCCAGTTTTGCAATGCGATCGGCGCATACAACTGAAGTGTCATACGCCTCGTTGCCGAATACTCGTTCGACGTGGGTTACGCCTATGGCGCGCAACTGGGATTCGAATGAGCCCGGCATCGCGCCCTGTCCGCCGATGATGTATACGTTTTCAACGCCGAGTTGAGAAAGGGTTGCGGCCGCTTCGCTTGAAAGGCCGTGGCGGTCTGTTAGCACGATAGGGGCATTGAGGGCTCCGGCGAGGCCGGTTGCACTCATGGCATCGGCGAAATCGTCGTCTCTGGCAAGTATCGCCCATGTGCTGTCGCTGAACGCCTCAGAGGCGATTATCGATGCAGTCTGAACGGCATCATCGCCGGCAAGTCGATTTGATAGGTTGTCGTAGGGACCTGGCGCGGGCTCAGGATTCGGGTCGGGGGTTGGAGAGGGGTCGGGAGTTGGCGTGGGGGTTGGAGAGGGGTCTGGCGTTGGCGTAGGCTCGGGGTCAGGAACCGGCTTCTCGTGCACGCATTTGCTGCATGGTGATTTGCCGGCATCGAGTGCTTGCTGCAGTGTCATGGCGGTTGGGCTCTTCATGCCGGAGCATGTTGAGCTGTAATGGTATTTTGTGCCTTTGCGAGACACCCAAACCGTACGATTCATGTCCGCATTAGCGTTTATGTCGCCATTCGCTGTATAGCCGCAAGGCTCGTTTTCCGTGTTGCCGTCGGATAGGCTTTGCGGCATTGCAAACGCAGGCGCTAGGGGCATGCATAGCATGATGGCCGTGATGCTTGCCAACAGCAGTTTGCCGAGTTTTTTCCCAAAGACGCGGTGTCGTAGACTCTCGTGGTGCCCCATTGTTTCTCCCTTCCGGAAAATGCAGCATCGGATAGCTTCATTTTAGCAGGTCAAATAGAAAAGCGAGCACAGTTAAGCAACTGTGCTCGCTGGTGTTCAAGGATTGATGCTCCGCTAACGGATGATTGTCCGGATGTTTTCGATCAGCGATTCCGGCATTACATATTCGCCTCCAAGCACATCGATCCAATACACCGCGTCAGCATGCGAATCTAGGAACGCTGCGGTTCTCTCGGAATCGGCCCCCTTTATCGTTTGCAGACTGGTATCGCCGAAGGCCTGTTGGGCGTTGACGAGCAGTATAGGGCCGCTGTTCTTACCGGCAAGCGCAGCCCCCGCTAAAGCATCTAGGCCGCGGGCTTCCTCGGCGCCGCAAGCGAGCGTCACCGTATCCGCGGAAAGCAGACCGCTTTCAAGCATATAGCAAGCGATTTGGTTTGAAGTGTCATATCCGCTTTCTCCGGCCAGGCGTTTGAATGCTTGCAGGCCCTCGCGAGACAGTGAGTCGTTGGACACCGCGCCCTCGCCGCCGGCGACGAATATCTTGCTATCGCATAGGGAGCCGCCCGAGGACAGCAACTTGACAGATTCTGCGGTAAGGCGTCGTCCCCTAGCATCGGGTGCGCTGGTTAGTAAGATCACGGGCGCGTGATACTTGTATGCGAAGCTGGACATGGACAGTGCATCTTGGAAATTATCAGACATGGCGACAACAGTATATTCGGGTGTGCCTTTGCCTGCGGTGTCGTTGATTTCGCAAATTCGCTTCCCACATTTTGCGGAAGTGTCGGCGGCGTCCTCGCCGTATATATTCTCGATTCTCATGATGCCTGCGTTGCGCAGTTGGTCGTTGAGCTTGTCCATCGCGGGAATAGCTCCAGGTCCACCGACCACATAGGCCTGTATGGGGTTAAGGCGGGCGATTTCGGCCAGGGTCTCGGCGCTGGCACCCTCAAAACGATCAATGAGCAGAATAGGTGCACCAAACAGCCCGGCTAGGCCGGTTGCGCTCATGGAGTCCGCGAAGTCGTCGGAGCGCGCGATCACAATGGATCCGGAATGATTGGGGCGGACCTGCTGTGATATGGCAACCGCGGTTTGCTCGGCCTCGTCTCCGGCGGTTCGTGTCATGATGGTCGTGCCGGCATTGGCTGCATCTGCGGTTGCCTGTGCCTCGTTGACCGTCTCTTGGGCATGCTTTTGCTCCTGCGCTGCCTCGGCTGCGGTTTCGTTGGCGGCGGCTTGCGCCTGCTTGGCCGCATCGAGCGCCGCCTTCGCCTTGTTCAGGTCGTCGTAGAAGCTCTGGTCGACGTTGCCCTTGACCTTGTTGTAATAGGTCATGAACAGGTCGTAATATTGCTTCGCGGTGTAAGGGTCCTCCCCGTAGAGGCGCTTGATGTCGTTGGCGTTGTAGACGGTGAACTCTTGTAAGGTGAAGGAGCCTACCTGCGCGCAGCCGTAGAACTTGTAGTCGGCGAGAATGTTGAGGTAGTGCCCGTAGTTGCTGACCTTGTTGCCGGACCCGTCGAGGTCGTTAAGCTCGCCGTCCTCCATGTCCCGGTCGTACTCGATCTTCTCCTTGTCGTACCAGCCGACGAAGGGGTCCTTAAGTCCTGCGGCAATGTTCTCGCCGCCGCCGATGTTGTTCGGGGCGTGGTAGAAGGGCTTGTGGGTGATCGAGTAGTTGAGGTTCACCTGCCCGGCCGCCATCATCGCGGACGAGATCCCCAGCTCCTTCAGGCCGTTCGCCGTGCGGATGTCGTTTACCTTCGCCATCGTCTCGAGGGCGAGCTTCATGTTGTCGAGCGAGGTGGCCGATTTCGGGTCGTTCAGGTTGTTCGGGTCGGTGCCGACGCCCCCCTCGCGGTACTTCTCGTCGAACCAGCTCTCCGGATCGGACAGGTATTTCACGGCGGTCGTGGCTCCGAGTTCCTGATAGAAGCCCAAGGCGCCGAGCTTGGCCTTCTCCTGATACTGCGCGAGCTCGGCCTTGGCGGCCTCGAGCGCGGCGGCGGCGGCATCGTAGGCGCTCTGCGCGGCGGCGGTTGCGTTTGCCGCAGCTGCAGCGTCCGCATCCGCGTCGGCCTTGGCCGCCTGCGCTGCGGCAAGATCTGTGCGGGCCTCAGATAAAGATGTCTGTGCACGAGTCTGAGCGGTAGCTGACGGCTGACGTGAAGATGCGCTGCTGCCCGGTGCAGCTAAGGCCGACATCGGCATTGTTCCGATGGCCAGCAAAGCCGATAGCGCTATCTTTGGCAATGCGGTGTGTATTGTCCCCATGTTGTCTCCCCTGATACTGGTTCCAATGAATTAATTGCGTGGTGTCGAATGCCTATGAGACGAAACATTGAGGCGAGACGGTGTTGAGCTCATGCTTCTCTTCCGGCAACTTCAGGGGTGCGAAGCTTGTAATCGTTCGCGCCCCTGAAGCAAATCGTTGATTGCGCCACTGGACCTGATCGGCGCAGTGGCGAAGGAAATGTGCCGAGCGTCTGCCGCTATGCTTGTCGTCCTAGCAGTTCCGTTACCTTTCGCTGAAGATCGGCTCCTATTACGGCGTTGCCTCCGAGCAAGTATGCCTGGCCTACATTGGGGGCATGCGAAGTCAGAAACGCAGGAGCGCCTTGGGAGTCCGATCCGTCTATGGCAGTGGAGTCGACATCGCCAAAGGCGGGGTTGTCGTTTGCCAGCAACATCACGCCGCCGGCTTTGCCGGCGAGTGCTGCGCCGGCAAGTGCGTCAACGCCCTTGGGCGCTGGGGCTCCGGAGGCGATGCATACCGTATTCGCCGAAAGCAGATCGTTGTTAACCATATAGGTTGCGATTTGATTTGATGTGTCGTAGCCGTCTTCGCCGGAGATGCGCACAACGCGATCTTCGCCGAATACGTCCTCGACAGAGCTTTTTGGCACCGCGCCCGGGCCACCGGGCACATAAATAGTTCCCTTCTGATTTTCGATGGCTTCGCGTGCGGCGGAGGGCAGCTCGCGCTCATTGCCGTTTGTTTCCAAGAAGATGGGCACCTTGTATTTATAGGCGAAGCTGCTGATGGACAGGGCGTCTTGGAAGTTGGATGACATGGCTACGATGGCGTCTCCGTTTGGATTGCCACCGTGTTCGGTAATCATTTTCGCGCAAGCTGCGGACGTGTCCCAGCTTTCGTTGCCGAATATGCGGTCGATAACCTGGCAGCCGATCGCTTCCAGTTCGGATTCCAAGTTGCCGGGGATGGCGCCTTTGCCGCCGATGATATAAGCCTTCTTAGCGCCAAGGACTTTGACTGCGTCGGCAGCCGCATTCGAAAGACCGTTTCGGTCGGTGAGCACGATCGGAGCCTCCAATGCGCCAGCAAGACCTGTGGCGCTCATCGCGTCGGCGAAGTCGTCATCGCGTGCAATCACAACCCATTCGCTGCCTTCGGGGAATGCCGCTTGTGCGATTTTTGCTGATGTGTCGGCTGCTTCATCGCCTGCAACACGGATGGCGCTGCTCTCAGTGCCGGGATTGTCGGGCTTGGAGTCGGTTTGCTTTGCGATTTCGAATTCGTACTCGAGCACACCGCAGTATCTGCCTGCGCCGGTAATGGTCAGCATGGCCGTGCCGGGTTCGGTATTGTCTTTGTATTCGACGGTATAGTCACGGCCTTCTGCCAAATCGGTGACTACCTTCTTCATGATGGGCTGGCCGGTATAGGTTTCTTTGGACGCGTCGATTGCGAAGTCCTTGGCGTTAAGCGTTAGCTGCGATACGTATGTAGCGGAGGTGCTGGCAGGAACGCTTGCTGGCGTGTAGGTTGCGCCGCTCTCGATATCGACCCAAGATCCCGTTGCGTCCGCGTTGCTAGAGCCGGCTCGCGGAAACGGGTTGGCTTGGAAATGTTCGCCAACCGAGATTTTCTCAAGAGAATCGCAGCCATTGAACATCAACGTTGCGGCGTCTGAGTCCTTAACCTGAGATGTGTCCCAATCGGGCAACGCTAGGGATTGCAGCGAGGAGCATCCCTCGAACAAGCCGACGCCTACGCCCATTGGCCCTACTACTTCTTCCAAGGTAGGAGGATGCGGCGCATAGTCGTAATCGGCTTTATATCGACAGTTTAAGTTGCTGATCGTTTGCGAACCCAATCCGGTCAAATCCAGGTTTGTAAGCGACTTGCAACCGTAGAACATGCCGCCAACGCTGGTTGCTTTGGGGAGGCAGCCGCTTGGCGCTGTGACGTTGCTTAGCGATTCGCACATCGAGAACATGCCGCTGATATCGGTTGCATTGGGTGCATTAATGCTAGACAGGTCGAGGCTTTTCAGCGATGAGCAGTCAAGGAATAGCCCGGTGAGCCAAAGGCAGCTATCCATAGGCTTGCTAGGCAGTTTCACGCTTTCAAGCGAGCTGCATCCAGCGAAGCAGTATTTTAGGTCCTCAGTGTTCGAAAGGTCCCAATTGGAGAGGTCGACCGTCTTCAGGGACCTGCATCCTGCAAAGATGCCCGCATCAAAGCCAGGTCCGGCCGATCCGTAAGAGTAAAGGCCGAAAGCTGAGGTCACCTTCGAGGTGTCAAGAGATGAAACGTTGATGGACTCAAGCGAGGTGCAATTGGCGAACATGCCTCCAATGCTGGTAACGTTTGAGGTATCGAACCCGGTCAGGTCAAGGGTACGAAGCGATGTGCAGTTAGTGAACATGTGCTTCGTGCTTTTGTTGCTAGGCGCACTGGATTTGGGAAGCGAAACCGTTTCCAAGCTAGTGCAGTTAGCAAGGATTCTATCTAGGTAGCTGACTTTTGAGATATCGAATCCGGATAGATCGATTTCCTTAAGGGATCTGCACCCATCAAAGGCAAATCCCATTTCCGTGACATTAGTGGTGTCAAAGCCCCTTAGATTGATGCTCGGCAATGAGCTGCAGCCAAAAAACATCGACTTCATTCTGGTTAAACTGCGCGTATCCCATTTCACATCGCCAATCGTAGTTAGGCTGGAGCAGCCGTAAAACATGTAGTTCATGCTTGTGACGTTTGAAGTATCAAGCTTGCTGATGTCGAGCGCCTTCAGCGATGTGCATCCGTCAAACATGCTATCCATGCTTGTGGCACGCGATGTGTCAAGGCCGGACAAATCAACAGACTGCAAGGAGCTTGCGCCCTTAAATAAATTGCTGCATGCTTCCCCTATTGCGGAGACCCCGTTTTCGAATGTTGCAGAGGTGATGGACGGTAGGTAGTCTTTCCAGGGGGCATCCCAATAATTACCGTTTAGAGAGCCAGGTTCGATTACCGGTCCGTTTTCGGCGGATGCCGGCCTAATCGTCAAATCGCCGTTCGAGATACGCCATTCACAGCCGCTCCATCGGCTCCAACCCACGTTTGCGGGCAACTCTTCTGCAAGCTGGGGGTCGTCTTCAGGCTGAGGTGCGACCTCGTTCGCCATTGCGGGCACAACAGGGCACAATGATGCAGCTAGCGTAATCGTTAGCACGGTCTTCGATGCCTTGATTGTAGGGCGGGGGACAACCATGATTACCTCTTTCTTGTAGGAATCGGCATTGGGCTATTTATACACTACTATCGCGCAAGCCGCCGGTTGTTTCGGCAGCGGATGTCACAACCGCATCAGGATAATGCCCGAACGATCTAATCGTCTATCTTGTCGATGGCGAAACGCCCCTAAATGAAGAAGCGGTAAATTGGTTTTGGGTAGGGGGGTGCGGAAGTTTCTTTGTACCGGCTATGCGGCCAGTGTGGATGCTGTCGTCTTTCCGTACGAAAGTGCTCATGCTGCTAGAATCAGCATCCTGAAGATAGCCAATAGGTTGTTGGGCATGCCGTTCCCGTGATTACTGAAACGTTTGCAACGTGGCGTCTGAAGACTGTTGTAATGGGGCAATGTCGCCATCGCGCCGTTTCGCTGCGTGAACGTTAAATTGGCGCTTCAAGTGGCGAAACAGCTTTCCAGCTACCGAAAACTCGGGCTTTTCGGCTATCGTTCGCCGGCTTTTCGAATAGCCTCAAAAACCGTGTGCGTGAATGCAAGGGAAAGGTGGTTTGGTATGGGTGATGGTCGATTTAGCCGCGCCGGGCGAGTGATGGTTGCAGCGTCGCTTGCCGTTTCGCTTTGTCCGGTTGCTCAGGTTTCTGCTTTTGCGGAAGGGCAGGAGCCGGGGCAAGCCGATGGCGCCGACCTTGAGCTGTATGCTAGCTCTGCTGCTCCGTTGGGCGTTTGGTACGAGTTCGGAACATGCGAGTGGTCTGTCGACGAGAACTATTGTCTGGTCGTTCGTCCGTCTAATGGCGCGCAGACCGGCACGCTTGCTGCGTGGGGCAGTGATTGCGATGCCAAGGTGGCTCCTTGGTATCGCTATAAGAAGGTGATGAAGAGCGTCCGTTTCGAGGGAACGGTAAAAGCTACGGTTGCCAATGGGATGTTTAGCTATTCGGCAGCGCTTGAAACGGTCGACCTTAACGGCCTTGATACGTCGGAGGTAAAGGACTTCAGTGGCTTCCTTGCGGATTGCCCAAGCTTGACGTCGGTCGATCTTTCCATGCTTGATTTTTCGAGCGCGGAGAAAATTACCACGATGTTTTCCGGAAATGCATCGTTGAAAAGCATCGATATGTCCGGCATATCCGCGCCGAGAGTCACGAGCATGTTCTCGATGTTCGCGATGCTCGACAGCTTGGAGTCGGTTGACTTGTCGGGTTTCAAGGCGCCGCAGCTGACCGATCTTACCGGCATGTTCTCGATGTGCGGCCAGTTGAAGCAGGTTGATCTTTCGGGTTTCGAAACTTCGAAGGTAACGTCGTTGGAGCAGATGTTCAACATGTGCTCATCGATTGAGACCATTGACCTTTCCGGTTTCGACACATCGAACGTGACCAGCATGCTCATGATGTTCGCCCGCTGCGAAAGCTTGAAAAACGTCAACCTGACAAGCTTTAATACGTCGAGGGTTCAAACCTTCGAGCGTATGTTTCAGCTGTGTACCAGCTTGGAATCGGTCGATGTGTCAAACTTCGACACCTCGGGCGCGGAAGACCTTGGTTGCATGTTCCAGCTGTGCACCAGCTTGAAATCGGTTGATGTTTCCGGGTTCGACACATCGAACGTACGGTATTTCAATGGGATGTTCCATCGTTGCGACAGCTTGACTTCGCTTGACGTTTCACATTTCGACACTTCGAAAGGGGTGTCGTTCACAGGCATGTTCAACGCCTGCGCGGGTTTGAGGACGCTTGATGTTACGAATTTCGACACCTCTTCTGCGAAGGAGTTGGCGAGCGTATTCAAGAACTGCGCTTCGCTTGAGGCCCTCGACTTGTCGTCGTTCGATACCTCGGTTGCTGAGGATACCGAATTTTTCCTGCTTGGCTGCGACTCTCTTCGCGCCATCACGGTGGGACCGAAGTTCGCGATTGCCGAGTTCCCGAATCCGGCGGGCGACCCCGATGGAAAGTGGGTCGACGCCAAGACCGGCGCGGAGTATTCGACCAACGAGATTCCCGCGAACAAGGCCGCGACGTATAACGCGAAGGCGAACATCAACGCCAATATGTTCCAGCTTGAAGCCGACGAGTTTATCTATACGGGGTCTGCCATCAAGCCGAAGGTGTCCTCTTCTCTTCCCGAAGGCTCGTATAGCGTGACATACGACAACAACGTCGATGCCGGCGCGGCCGTGGTGAGGATAACGGGCACGGGGGCGTATCCCGGCACGTGCGAGATTCCGTTCACGATTTCGCCGGCCGATATCGCGGCGACGGACGTTGAGGTTTCGCAGCTTTTGGCCGACGAGCCGAGCAGCCCTGCGACGAAGTTGACGTTCAACGGGAAGACGCTGCAGGAGGGTGTTGACTATTGCGTGTCGTATGCGGGCGGCGATGTCCCCGGACCGGCGGTTGCAACTATCGAAGGCCTTGGTAATTTTTCGGGAACGATTGCGAAGAGCTTCACCGTCGAGAAAGATGTCGTGTACCGCCTTGCCGGCGAGGAAGCGGCCGATACTGCGGCGCTGATCGGGCGCGCGGCGGTGCAGGGCGGTAGCAGCGAGTATGTCGTGATCGCACGTGATGATGACTTCGCGGACGCTATGAGCGCCACGGGCCTTGCCGGCCAGTTGAACGCGCCTATCGTGCTGACGAATCGCTACAGCCTTTCGCCCGTTGCTGCCGATGCGATTCAGCAGATTGGTGCCAAGAAGGCGTACGTGATCGGCGGTACCGGGGCAATTCCGGCCGATTTGGAAAGCCAGCTGAAAAAGGCTGGTTGCACGGTCGAAGAGCGCGTGTTCGGCGAGGCGGCGTGCGATACGTCCGTTGCGTGTGCGCAGAAGATCAAGGCGCTCGGTGGCAGCTGCGATTTCGCGGTGATTGCGTATGGGCAGAATTTCCAGGACGCGCTTTCGATGAGCTCGTTCGCGTATGCCCACAAGGCCCCCATCTTCCTGCAGACCGATGGCGATACCAGCAAAGACCGGCATCTGACGGCTGAGGCGTTGTCGCTTTTGACGGGTTCTGGTGCGTATGCCGCTGCGAGCGTTTTCGTTGCGGGCGGGCATGGCGCGGTGTCGGAGGAGTCGGCCGAGGGGGCAATCGGCGGTTTGCGCGGAGGCGCTCGTTTGGCGGGCGAAACAGGGTACGACACGTCCAACCAGATTGCCCATTACCTGGTTGAGAAAGGCCTGCTGAGCGCCGCGAATCCGTGCGTTGCCAACGGCGCTCCGGACCCAAAGGGCCTTGATGCCCTTGCGGGTGCTGCGCTTGCGGGCAAGGCCGGTAGCGTCATTTTGCTGACGAATCAGCGTGCTGACCTGGGCGATTCCGAGAACGACTGCACAATCAAGGGGACGGATTCCAACGGAGACGTTGCGTTTCTTACAAAGTACGCCGGAGCAGTGCAAGACGTTGCGATTCTTGGCGGCACGTATGTCATGCCTTCGAGTGTAAGTAGCGAAATCAAGGACGTGCTGCGATAGCTGCGCTTGCATCTAACATCAAGCTTAAAGAAGGCGAACCCGGTTGCCCAAAAGGGCGCGGGTTCGCCTTCGGTTTCGAAATTGAAGGAAACGTGCCGAAAATTTGCCCTTCCCGCTCCACCTAGCCGGACCGATTCAGTCCAACTATTTGTTCGCATCCCGGGCACAGGCGCATCGCCATTTTCTTTCAGTGGCACGCATGCGCCCGTTGCTACCGGATATCGCTCTGGTCAAGATTAGCCGTCCGCGAGGTTAAACGCGGCCCGTTTAACCTCGCAGTCCCCGCAGCTTGTCCTTCAGTGTGCAGGGGATGGCCATGATGGCCTTGCCAACTTTGTAGCTGGTGGAGCTTGCTAGCTCGCCTGCTTCTGCGGCCTTCTGCTCGGCGTTGTGGACGGCTTCATCGCGTTCTCGCTGCAGGCGCTCGATTTCGCCGTGTAGCCAGTTGATCTCCTCGGCTTGCTTGGTGTGCGCCAGGTCCATCGCATGGGCGAACACGTCTGTCGGCGTCCATGTGCCCACGTCTTCGTGTGCATCAGCGCCCGCACCCGCTGGCGCGGCGAAAATCTTGCGCCACGCTCCCTCATAGTCGTAGGCGCACAGCTCATGTGCATGGGAGAACGCGGCGTCGCCGGCAGCTTGCAGGCGCTCTTTATTCGCGAACAGGTCGCAAATCGCCCACGCTGCGGCTTTCGCGTCCCCTTGCGGCACGGCGCGGATTCCTCGTTCGCCTTCGACGAGCGACAGATAGGGCAGCTCGTACATCACGCAGGGAACCCCCGCGGCTTTGCTTTCGGCCAACGTCAGGCAATAGCCTTCGTACTTCGACGTTAGCAGATATACGCTGGCATTCCGCAGATATGGCGCCACGTCAACCACTTCACCAACGAACTCGACGCAGTCCTCCAACTCCAGTTCAGCTACCATGTCGCGAATGGTCTTCGCTGAAACGGGGTCGTTGTCTGCGCCTACGAACTGCAGCGTGGCATCAGGCACCACCTGGCGCACGTAGGCCAGCACGCGCAGCGCCTCGGTGGGCTTCTTGTCGTGCAGCGAAAGGCGTCCAACCCACACGATGCGATGGTCCTCCAGTGTTGCACGCCCATCGCGATCCGGTGCCAGCGTCAGCGGGTTTTGCACCATCCATGTGTTGGGGTTGATGGCGCTCCAATATTCCCGGTCGGTGCGGTTGAGCGTGATGATGCCGTCGGCGTACTGGTAAGCGGCGCACAGCACGGTTTCCAAATAGTGATCTTCCGCGTAAATCGACAAGAACGTGCTGTGCGTGTGCACCAAAAACCGCACGCCCAGGCTTTTCAGCAGCAGCATATCCCACGGCAAGATGGGGCTGATCCATTGGCAGTACACCATGGTGTCGATGCGGTGCGCTTCCACGGCGCTTGCCAGCGCTTTCGCGCGCGCAAGGTAGTTCTCGCGCGTGGTTTCGCGGAAGTCGGGCAGCACCACGCGTTCAAGGCCGGCGGGCAGGGGGTAGTCGCCGTCGTCGGTGGGCTCGTCGGTGAACAGCACCACCTCGTAGCCCATGGCCGTCCACAGGTTCGCAAGCTTGGTGGTGACCATTTCAGCTCCGCCGGTGTGCAGGCGGTAATGGTACAACCCGATGCGCTTGCTTGCTAGCGCAGCCGCTGGCGTAGAGGTGCGCGGGTCCAGGCTTTTCAGGCACTCGTGCGGCTTGTCCCAGCAGCGCTGCGCCAGGCGCGCAACCACGTCAGCGGCGCCCCAGTGCTCGCATAGCAGTTGGAAGCATCGCGGCCGGTCCGCTGCGCGCATACCTTCGAACAGCTTGATAACGTTCCCGTCCAGGTGTTCGCGCCTCACCGTTTCGAAATCCTCGCGGTACGCGTGCCCATCAGGCATGGCGGTCAAAAATGCGTGGATGCACCCCATGGCGCCGGCGTAGTTGCACAGCTGCTCGAAATGCCCCAGGTCAAGTGTGCGCTCGATGGCCTTCGAGCCACCGATATCGATGTTGTAACGGTATCCGCGAAACTCAGGCAAGCCCTTGTAGCTTTGCGCGAAGTACGTGGCGATGAAGCAGATGCATGCATCCTCGGCCAGCGTCAGCGATTGTGCGGGGATGTACTCGATAGCGCGTTTGAGAATGCTGGCGCGGAACAGTTTGCCGCACATGCTCCACGGTGCGCGGCGCTGGCGGAAGATCAGGTGCGTGATGTCGGCGCCGAAGCACGTATCGCTTGGCGGCTGGCAGTAGTGCTCGGTGAACGCACGGTCGTCGTCGAACCTGGGCTGCGTGTAGCGGATATCGAACCCGAACTGCACGATGTCGTAAGCGCGCCCGTTGGCGTCGCGCTGTGCGAAGCAGGTCTCGATTGTGCGCGTATCGATGGTATCGTCTGCATCAACGAACAAGCAGAACGCGCCACGCGCCGCTTGGATGCCCGTTCGCCGCGCTTCAAGGCGCCCCTTGTTGCCGTCATGCGCCACCAAACGAACGCGGCTGTCTTCTTGCGCCAACTTTGCCGTGACGGTTTGCATCGCGTCGGTGGACCCATCATCGACCACGATGACCTCGAGCGTGCCGCATGTCTGTCTCAAGGCGCTCTCGATAGCTGTTCGTATGGTTGCCTCGGCGTTGTAAGCAGGAATGATGATCGATACTATGTCGTGTTCGCAAGGGCTTGCCTGCATGCGCGCTCCTTCGTTTCCGCGGGCGTTTTCCGGCTCTTTTCGCCCTCTATTCTAGCCGTATGCAACTGTGATGCCGTTCTGAGGTTTTGATGCGACAAAGACTGCATGCGTGCCGTAAGGTATCATAGGGCAGTCAAACTTGCATTTACGTTTCTTGATAGGGGCGATATGTCGTTTTCGCTTAATGATGCGTCGCTGAGGAGGAATTGGTTCACCATTTCCTCGCTGGTGTCGAAAGATTTTAAGTTGAAGTATCGTCGCAGCGTGCTCGGCGTGCTGTGGTCGGTGCTCAACCCGTTGCTCATGATGTGCGTGCTGGCGGCGGTGTTCACCAACGTGCTGAAATTCGGCGACGTTGAGAACTTCCCCATGTACCTGATTTTGGGCAACGTTTTGTTCGCTCTTATGGCTGACTCCACCAGCGGCGCCATGACCTCTATCTTGGAATCCGCGCCGCTTATCAAAAAGATTCGCGTGGCGAAGATGATCTTCCCGTTGGAAAAAGTCCTGTTCCAACTGGTAAACTTTGCCATTTCGCTGATTGCCGTCATCGTTGTCATGGTGTTTTTCCGCATTGCGCCCACGGTGAACTTGCTGGCGCTGCCACTGCTGCTCATTTACATGCTGCTGTTCTGCAGCGGTCTGGGCATGCTGCTGTCCGCGCTGGCCGTTTTCTTCCGCGACGTGTGCCATCTGTGGGGCGTCATCATCACGGCGTGGACCTACGCCACGCCGCTGTTCTACCCGGTCACGCTGCTGCCCGACTGGATGCAGGCGGCGGAGGCGTACAATCCCATGTATCACTACGTGGTGTATTTCCGCGACATCGCCATGTACGGCCAGTGGCCGGGCATCAAGGAAAACCTTGTATGCCTTGCCATGGCGCTCATCACGTTTGCAATCGGCTTCTTGGTGTTCAAGCGCACTGAGAAGAAGTTCATCCTCTACGTTTAGGCGGTCCCTATGCCAGAAAACGTCAACACATCTCCGCTCGGCGACGTTGTCGAGCAGGATTCCGAGCTTGACACGCGTCCGGTTATGGTCGATGTCAGCCATGTGTCCATGGTGTTCAACATGGCCAACGAGCAGCTGAACAGCCTGAAGGAATACGCCATCGCCCTGGCGCGTCGAGAGCTGATGTTCAAGGAGTTCCGCGCGCTTGACGATGTGTCGTTCACCGTTCGCAAAGGCGATGTGTTCGGCATTCTCGGCACGAACGGCTCGGGCAAGTCCACCATGCTGAAGATCATCGCTGGCGTGTTGGAGCCCTCGGAGGGCGCGTGCACCATCAACGGCAACATCGCGCCGCTCATCGAGCTGGGCGCTGGTTTCGATATGGAGCTGACTGCACGCGAAAACGTGTACCTCAACGGCGCGTTGCTGGGCTACTCGCGCAAATTCATCGATCAGCACTTCGACGAGATCGTGGAATTTGCCGAGGTCGAGAAATTCCTGGACATGCCCATGAAGAACTACTCGTCGGGTATGGTGGCGCGCATCGCGTTCGCCATTGCCACGGTCATCGTGCCGGAAATCCTTATCGTTGATGAGGTGCTTTCCGTCGGCGACTTCATGTTCCAGCAGAAGTGCGAGCGCCGCATCACCAAGCTTATCAAGGAGCATGATGTCACGGTGCTGATCGTCTCGCACAACAACGCGCAGATTGAGCGTATGTGCAACCGCGCCATCTGGATCGAGAAGGGTCACACACGCATGATCGGCGACGCGAAGGAGGTGTGCCGTACCTACAGCATTCTGGGTGGTCACCAGGGCAGCTCGAAGTCCGAGCAGCGCGTGTTCAAGCTGTTGGAAAGCCCGAAGGTGCCTGATCCGGCAAGCTACACGGCTATCGCCGGTGATGACCGCTATGGTACGGCGGCGAAGCTGATGGAGGGCCGCCCGCTGGGCGCGGGCGGTACCGTGGTGCTGGCGCAGGGCGATTCCGTGCCGGCGGCCGCGGCGGCTACGGGTGTGGCCAGCCTGTGCTCTGCACCGCTGTTGCTGTTCAAGCCTGCATCGGTGCCCGACATCACCGCACGCGCGCTGCGCGAGCTTGCGCCGGCGCGCATGGTGGTGGTAGGCGAGGCTGGCATGGATGTTGGGCGTATCGAAGAGTCGCTGCGTGCCACGTGCCCCGATGCCCAGCTGGAGCTGTTGACGGGCGAGAACCCTGCGCAGATGGGCTTGCGCGTGTTCGAGCGTGCGCCAAGGGTGACGGGCGAAGCATGGGGTGACCTGGCGTTTGTGGCGGGCACCGATGAGATGGGACACTTGGTGTCGGCGCTGCCGGTGTTGTATGGTTTGCGCGCCCCCATCCTGTTTATCGATGAGGGCCGCGAATCGGCCGTCACAGTGGCTTCGACCATCGAAGGTTCGGACATCAAGCGCGTGCTATACCCCAACGACTTGGATCGCAAGCCCGAGGGGTACGACGTGATTATGGGCATGAGGGCCGATGTCGAAGAGTTCGCGGATTCCGGCCCGTACAACAACAACGAATGGCTCAACGACTGGGTTATGCGCAATCACGCTATGCCGGTTCCCGAGGACGGCTACAACCTGATGGTTGCGTCGGTGTGGGATCCGTTTGATGCTCTGACCTGCGGCGTTTGGGCTGCTGGCTCGGGCAACCTTATGCTGCTCGAGGATACGCAGGACCTTGACAGCGTGTCGCACGCCATTTACTACATCCAGCGTTACGGCGCCTACGTCACCGGTCTGACGTTCTTCGGCGACCTTGATCATTATGGGAAGCTGGACAAAAGCCTGCTGGCGAAGGCCATTCGCCTTGAGGGCGAGGACGTTCCCGCATGGGATGAAGTCCCGCCGGTGATCTAGACGAAGGAGTTTGGGCTCATGCCTCGTTTTTCTATTGTGATTGCTGCGTATGGTAACGCCGAATATTTGCCGGCATGTTTGGAGAGCGTTCGCTCTCAGGACTACGCCGATTGGGAAGCGATTGTTGTTGTAGATGCAAGCCCCGATGATTGTCTTCAAATTGCGCAGGGCTACGCACAAGACGATGATCGATTCGTCGTGATCGGCAAATCGGTGAATGAGGGCTTGCACCTTGCGCGGAAAACTGGCGTAAAGGCTTGCGAAGGCGATTTCGTTACGTTTTTAGATGCCGACGATGAGCTGTGCCCGGGCGTGCTTTCCGCGTTGGCGGGGGTTTCCGAGCAAACGAATGCCGACGTTGTCCATTTCGGCATTGTGTGCGAGGATGGCGAAAAGTCCAATGGCATGGCGGCGGGGTTTGAAAAATGGGCAAATCACGATGCTCCGAATTTAACTCGATATGATGCATTGCAAACGGTCTTCGACCCGTCGTTTGGCTACAAAAGGGACTGGAATGCTCATCACCGCCTGTATCGCGCTTCGCTGTTAAAGGCTGCCTACACTCGCATGACGGGCGCTCGTCTTGAGCGTGCTGAGGATGGATACGAATATTTAGTTGTTGCAAGCCTGATGCAGACGGAAATCACGCGAAACGACATCGTTGGATATAAATATTTTATTGGTCGTGGTGTTACGAGTGGCGATATGCTGTCGGTTGAATCGTTTGGGCGTTCCGCTCGACAGATTCGCGATTGCTACGATGCGGCAATTTCCTATGCTCAATCCATGGGAGATGAGGTCGTCCTTTCTTGCGCCAAAGGCTTTAAGGCGCGTGTGATTTATAGTCTGGCCAACGAGTGGTTTGAGCGTGTTTCCGATGCCGACAAGTTGGTTGCTGCCGATGTTGCATATGACGCCGTTGACGCGGTTGAGTTCGCTGCGCACGTTCATCGTTTCGTGCGCGATCGCGCGTATGCCTTGCTGCAGGCCGGTGACGTGGATGTCATGCGTGCGTCTGACGTGGCTGCGTGGTACGCCAAAGCCAAGGAGCTGTTGGGCAAAGGCGCTTCCGAAAGTCCCACGTATCGCGAGTATTACTTGGCGGCGCGCAACCACATGGCCGACGTGCGCCATGCCATTCAGCGTGCGGATTGGGATGCGCAGCGCGTGCGGATCTTCGTGTCCGCCCACAAAAACGTGGACCTGTTCGATGGAAACGTGATGCAGCCGGTGCAGGTAGGCGCAGCGGCTGCGGGCCAGCGCTTCGACTGGGCGCTGCATGACGATGAGGGCGACAACATCTCCGAGCTCAATCCGCAGTACTGTGAGCTCACGGCGCAATACTGGGCATGGAAGAACGTGGATGCCGAGTACTACGGCTTCTGCCATTATCGCCGCTATTTCGATTTCAGCGACACCGAGCACGAGGAAAACGAGTTCGGCGAGGTCATCGATGAGTTCATTGATTCCGCTTCGCAAAAGCGCTACCGCTTGGACGACGAATCCATTCGTGCGGCCGTGCAGGGCTATGATGTTATCACAACGCGTACGCAAGACATTCGCCGCTATATGGACGAGGAAGCAACGCTTCGCTCGCAGTACGATGCCGCGCCGAAGCTGTTCGTGGAAGATCTCGACCGCGTGATGGAGATCCTTGTTCGCCGTCATCCGGATTATCAGCAGGACGTGCAGACGTTCTTGGCGGGCCATACGGGACGTTTCTGCAATATGTTTATTATGCACCGCGAGGTGTTCCAGGAATATTGCGCCTGGTTGTTCCCCATTTTGGAGGAATTCACGACGACGGCAGACATGTCTTTGTACACCAAGGAGGGCCTGCGCACGCCGGGACACCTATCCGAGCGCCTGCTTAACGTCTTCCTGCTGCATCACGAGCGCGTGGGGGCGGGTTGGAAGATGAAAGAGTTGCAGTGCGTGCACTTGAACCAGCCGGATTTCCATTACGAACCGGAAATGGTGCTGCCCGAAGGCGATTTCCGTCCGGTGATCCCCGTTGCGTTCGCGGCGGACAACAACTACGTGCCCATGCTCACCACCACCATGTATTCCATGATGGCCAACGCCTCCAATGAGTATCGCTACGAAGTGGTGGTACTGCAGAAGGATATAGCATACGAGAACCGCGTGCTCATGACCGATTTCTTCGCGAGCCGCTTCGACAACGTGTCCATTCAGTTCTGCGACGTATCGCGCCTGGTGAGCCAGTATGATTTGACTACCAATAACCCGCACATCAGCGTGGAGACGTACTACCGCTTCCTCATCCAGAAGCTCATGCCGTACTACGACAAGGTGCTGTACCTGGATTCCGACCTTATCGTGAAGGGCGACGTGTCAGAGCTGTTCAACGTGGAGCTTGGCGACAATCTGCTGGCCGCCGTGCGCGACATCGACTTCTTGGGCAACGTGAACATGCAGGACGGCCAGCGCGCGAAGTACACACGCGAGGTGCTGGGCATGCATGATCCGTATGCATACTTCCAGGCCGGCGTGCTGGCGCTGAACACGCGCGCCATGCGCGAGCTCCATCCCATCGAGAAGTGGCTCGAGTTCGCCTCCGACGACCGGTTTATCTACAACGACCAGGACGTGCTCAACGCGCATTGCGAGGGGCGCGTGACGTATCTGCCTTACGACTGGAACGTCATGATTGACTGCGCCAACCGTATTGCGAACGTGTTCTCGCACGCGCCCGCGGCGGTGTTCGACGCGTTCAACGACTCGCGTGGCCACGAGAAGATCGTGCACTACGCGGGCTTCGAAAAACCGTGGAAGATGACGAACTGCGATCGCTTCGAGCTGTACTGGGAGTACGCGCGCGACACGCCGTTCCGGGAGCGTCTAATGGCGCTGCTGTGGAAAGCCAGCATGCCCGCGCCCGCCGTGCCGCCGTCGGCAATTGACGACCATGAGTGCGCCGTGTCCGACGACAGCCCGCTGCGCAAGATCATCGACCCTATTGCTCCTTTTGGTACCGCCCGCCGAGAGGTCTTGAAGTCGATAGGTCGCGCGGTGCAAGGGAAGAAGTAGAACGTACGAGCAATTGGCTTGTACGTGATTTTGGCCGTTGTCGCATTCTGTGAAGCGGGCCCATTGTTATTTGCAATGGGCCCGCTTTGTGTATGATTTCAAATTTTGATGACGCGACGGCTTTTGTCTAATCCAATATGTCGTTGACTCTCTGTTGCAATTCGGCGGGCATGACTGCTTTTCCGCCCAAGATATAGGCTTGTTCCACATCCTTGGCATGGGAAGGAAGGAATGCGGATGTGCCTTCGGAGTCTGCGCCTTTAATCGTTGTTGTGCTTATGCTTCCAAATCTTGGATTTGCATTTGTCAGAAGCACTACGCCGCCAGCTTTACCTGCGAGCGCTGCGCCGGCCAGCGCATCAACGCCTTTGGGGTCAGGCGCTCCGGAGGCTAGGCATATGGTGGAAGGGGACAGCAGCCCGTGTTCGACCATGTAGGTTGCGATTTGGTTGGAGGTGTCGTATCCATCCCAGCCCGATAGGCGCACAACGCGTTCTTTGCCGAAGACTTCCTCGACCGAGGCTTGAGGAACCGCTCCATTACCGCCTGGCACATAAATCGTGCCGGAGAGCTTCTTGATTGCGGATGCTGCGGCTTCCGTTAATTGCCGTCCATGTGCCTCGTCGGTTTCAAGGAAGATTGGTACTTGGTATTTATAAGCGTAGGAGCTTATGGACAATGCGTCCTGGAAATTTGTGGACATGGCCACTACTGCGTTGCTTCCTGGATTGCCGCCGTGCTCGGCGATTTTCTTTGCGCATTCAGTAGAAGTATCCCAGCTATCATACCCGAATATGCGGCCTTGCGTCTGGCAGCCAAATGTAGCCAGGCCTCCTTCGATATCGCCGGGGATAGCTCCTGTGCCGCCAATGATATAGGCCTTTTTCGCCCCAAGTGCTTGGACTGCTCTGGCGGCTGCATCTGATAATGAATAGCGATCGGTCAGCACAATGGGTGCATTGAGTACGCCGGCCAAGCCGGTAGCGCTCATTGCATCGGCAAAATCATCGTCTCGGGCGATGACGACCCATTCCGAGCCTTCGGGGAATGCCTCTGTAGCAATTCGAGCCGATGTGTCTGCCGCGCTTTCGCCGGCGAGACGCACCGCGCTGCCCTGTTCGGCTTCGTCGATTTGGAACGTGAACGTACGGGTGCCATGGTACTTTCCCTTGCCGGTGATTACGATTGTCGCCGTTCCGGGTGCGGTGTTGTTTTCGTAATAGATATCGAAATCTCTACCACTGTACAGGTATTGATTCCCGATGTAAACGTTAGGCTTTGGCTCGGCAGAGGTGCCATCAAATCTAATATCGTACGAATTGAGGTAGATGGACGAGTTTGCGACATCTTGGTAATCTGTGCTATCAGTGTAATAGCTTCGCTTAATATCGGCGTTTCGTGCGAATGAATCTGCAGCAGAACCTCTGACGCATGTTATCGTGCCGTTTTCAAGTCCCGACAAATCAAAGGCATTGTTTGAAATATTGGTCGTGTTAGGCGTTATGGTTGCGTTAACCAAATCGTAGCATTTGTAAAAAGCGTGCTCGTAAATGTTTCTTACCGATATGGGCAAGTCAATTGCTTTAAGTGAAGTGCAGTTTTCGAAAGTGCTGTAGTTGATTTGTTGGATATTCGAGGGTAGCGAAACAGATTCAAGAGAGGTGCAGTTAATAAAAGCACCGCCGCCGATTTCAGCAACATCGGCAGGTATTTGCAGATCCTGTAAAGATGTGCAGTTACTAAATGAGTTGTAACCGATTTTGCGAAGCGAATCAGGTAGATTGACCTGCTGCAGGGATTTGCAGTAACCGAATGCACTATTCGATATAGAGGTAACTCCTTCGGGTATATCAATCCTTTGCAAGGAAACGCATCCGGAAAATGAGCCTTCGCAGATTTGGCGAGCGCTATCGGGGACAATGACGTTGCTAAGCGCAGTGCAGCCGCCAAGACCGTTGATTTTTTTGATGCCTGGTGCAAACTTAACATTGGTAAGAGCTGGCGCCCCAAGCATACCGCCCGTTATACCATCGGGCAGCGTGATGCTTTTCAGCGCGGTGCAGCCAGCAAATGTGCCGCTATTCGAATTACTAGGATAATAGCTTCCTCCTAGTTCGACTCCTTTTGTTGGAAGGTTGACCGTGGATAGCGACGCGCAATCGGCGAACGCCCCATCGTGTATTGCTTTTACGGTGTCGGGGAGGTTGATCGATGCAAAACCGCACCCTTTAAAGGCGCAACCTTCGATAGTTTTAACTGATTCCGGGATGTCCAAGCTTGTTAGTGCTTTGCAGTTGGAAAAGCAGTAGGAGGGTATGGTTTTAACACCGTTGGGGATGCTAACGGCTTCAAGAGCTTCGCAATTTTTAAACATGCTCGCAGATAGAGCGTTGACACTGTCTTCGAATGTGACGCTTTTGAGGGCCGGTGCGGAAAACATCGAGTAATCCCAGGCGTAGTAGTTTTCGCTTGAGAGTGCGGTGATGCCTTTGGGGATGTGTAGGTTCGTGAGCGATGTGCAGCCCTGGAAGACGTTGCCATAGCGCTTGGGTCCGTCGTTATAGCTGAAGAACACGCTTCCGATCTCGCAACCGCCTTCTGGTAGGCGCACCGACTCGAGCGCCTCGCAGCCGCTGAAAGCGAAGGCGCCGATCGATTTGACGGAGTCGGGGATGTCGACCGACTTGAGGGAAGGGCAGTTCGCCAGGAGGCCGTGGTCGATTGCCGATACATCGTTAGCGAACGTGACGCTTTCGAGAGCCGGTGCGGCAAAGGCAAAGGCTCCTGTTGGCGAATCATTATCATTGGGGATGGTTAGACCATCCGGGATGATTATGTGTTTAAGAGAGTCGCAGCCAGTGAAAATAGGACCGCAATTGCCATCTAAGCCATTATTACCGATTTCGCAACCGCCTTCGGGCAGGCGCACCGACTCGAGCGACGCGCAGCCGCTGAATGCGTATGCGTCGATTGATTTGACGGAGTCGGGGATGTCGACCGACTTGAGGGAAGGACAGTTCGCCAGGAGGCCTTTGCAAATCGCGGAGGTGCCTTCGGCAAATGTCACGCTCTCTAGTTTGGGTGCGGAGAGGGCGCTAATATATGTTCCTCGATAACTTCCATCTATGATGTTAAGACCCTTTGGGATTGTTATTAATTTGAGCGAAACGCACTCATCGAAGATACTTCCATAGGCATCCCAATTATCTCTATGTCCAATTGTGCAACCGTTTTCCGGCAGATGGACCGACTCGAGATTTTTGTTGTTACTAAACGCGAAACCGCCGATGGACTTCACGCTGTTGGGTATGTAGATGGAGGTTAGCCATAGGTCGGTTCTGTCCGAGAGGTCGTAGTCGGACTGCGGAGTTTTCCCGCTAAAGGCGTACGCTGCGATTGCCGTTACCGGGTGACCATCTATCGATTCCGGAATGACGATGCCGCGCTTGGTTTTTTCGTCCGTGGTGCCGGTGATGGTTGCGTTGCCGTCGTCGCCGATGCTGTACGTGAGGGTGCTTTCCGCGTCTTCGCCTGCGGACAGTGCTATGGGCGCGTCTTCGACTGCTGCTTCAGTAGCCTGTAGCGAGGGGGAATCGTTTGCGGCGGCTAAGGTCGAATCGAGCTTATCGCCAAGAGTTTCCTCGTTGCTTGGCTCCTGTAATTCGGAGGTTGGGGAATTGTCGCTCCGGCTTTCCTGCGCCAAAGCTGGCGAGGGTATGCACATGGTGCTTGCTAGCATCGCCGCAACAGCTGTGCGTGTTGTGCGAGAAACAATATTTGGCTGAAACGCTCTTTTATCCATGCTTCCTCCTTGATCTGGCTCTACGACTTAAATAGTACGCTAGTAGCCTCTGATTTTGTTGTGCAACAAATCAGAGGCTACTAGCTTGAAGCCCTAATCAAAGAAGCATCTATCATTCGGTGATTATTCGCGCTCAACGAGATGAGGGCGCGCCGCCAATATGGGCAGAAGCATTTTGGCGGCGCGCGGATGGGTCCTGCTTGCAGCTTCGGTTTCGTTGAAGAGACCGATTGCTAGTCGAGCACGCTTTCGATGTCGTTGATAAGCTGCTCTGGCATTACATAGGTTCCGCCGAGTACATTGACCCATTGGATATCTTTGCTGTGCTTTTGAAGAAATGCCAGCGAGCCCTCGGAATCGCGCCCAGAGATGGTCGCTTCGCGTGCTTGGCCGTAATCAGGTTGCGTGGAAGCCAGCAAGATGGGGCCGCATTCTTGTCCGCCGACGGCACATCCGGCGAGGGCATCAAGGCCGCATGCCGGCTCGGCACCGCATGCGAACGTCACGGATTTAGCGGAAAGCAGTTCGTTGTCGATCATCCAGTTGGCGATTTGGTTGGAGGTGTCGTAACCATCCCATCCCGCCAAGCGTTTATAGATTGATAGGGCATGATCGGAGAAGATCGCGTCAGGCACGGCGCCCGTGCCGCCGGCGACGAGAATCTTTGCAGATGCGAGCTTACCTGTCTTCAGCATAGCGACACCGTCATCGGGTAAGCGCCGGTCGGCGGCATTATCAGCCGACGATAGCAGGAGAATGGGGGCGCGATGATTGTACGCGAAACTTGACATGGAGAGCGCGTCTTGGAAATTGTCGGACATGGCAACTACGGCATAATCGGCGTTACGCCCATTGTCAGCGTTCCAGCTCATGAGCATGTCGGCACAGATAACGGATGTGTCGCATGCCTCGTTGCCGTATAGATTAGTCGGGTTGTCGATATTGAGCGCGGAAAGCTGTTGCTTCAGCGTGTTCAAGCCGGGGATTGCGCCAGGACCGCCGATAATATACACATTACTTGCTTTGAGGCGCATAATCTCGTTTGCTACACCAATGGTCATCCCGTATTCTCGATTGACCAGCAGAATGGGGCAATTGAGCGATCCTGCCATACCCGTAGCGCTCATGGCGTCTTTGAAGTCGTCGTCGCGCGCGATAATCAGATTCCGAGAACCCTCGGGGAACATTTTTTTGGAGATGGCGACAGAGGTCTCTGCCGCTTCGTCACCGCAAATACGTCGTACGGGAACTAGATTCGAGTTGGCTCGATCGACTTCGTTTTGGGCGCGCGTTACATTCATTTGAGCTTTTGCAACGTTCGCATTTGCGATTTGCAGATTAGACTCTGCTCGATCGACTTGTGCCTGATAAGAGGGGTCTACGATGCCGTGTACGGTATTGTAGTACAGCATAAAGCGGCTGTAGTAGGCTCCATAGCTGTAGCAATCCTCTTTCGGGTTAAGGTTATTGAACTGTCCTCCCGAATCGAAGCATTGTTCATCGCACCAACCATACAGGTTGACGTTGGAGTTTACGCCGCAGCCAAAGTACTTATAGCCCTTGTTCACGATGTTTTGATAGTGGCCTGTAGAGTTTGGATCGGGCGTTTTCCCTGCGGCAATTGCGCTGTCGTATTCTTGTTTCTCTTCTGTATACCATCCATCAAACGGATTTTGATAGCCATAGGATAGATTCTCGCCAATCGGGAAAACGCAGCCATTGTTGCCTGCGTGGGGGTTGCCTGACCACCAGATGGATTGTGCGGCAAAATTACATTGAATCTGGCCCTGCGCAACGAGCGTATCGTAGAGATACAGAGCGGGGAGGCTTTCTTGCATGCGGTAATAGTTCACATAGGACATGCGGTTGATGGCAAGCTGCATATTATCGAGACTTGTGGCATCGTACCGAGCGCCTAAGTGGGTATTGGTATCGGGCAAATTACTTGTGGCTTCGGGATTGGCGATGATGTTGGCGGCGTTGGAAGATCCCGCCCATTCAAAAAAACCAAGTGAGCCGCGTGCGATGGCGTTGCTGTCGTATCGCACATTTGCACTGATTTGGTCCAACTGGCTTTTTGCCTCGTTATAGGCCTGTTGTGCCCGCTTTTGAATCGTAACTGCAGATGCGAGATCGTTTTGAGCTTCCGTTAGATCTTGGTTGGCTTTGTTGATGGTGTCTTGCGTGATAACGCGATCCGGCGTGCTCTGGGCTTTTGTGGAGACCATTATGTCGTAGAGCTTTGCACGCCCTTCGAGCGAGGTTGGCGAGGTTCGGATGTAGTATGTGCCGGCGGGAAGAGTGCCGCAATCGAATTCTCCAGTGAAAGAGGATCCATTTTGTTGCGTTGCGAATGAGAGTTCAGAGCCAGAAGTGTCGGCATTGCGTCGATAAACGTTACCGTTTGCGTCTTGGACGCTGACGCCTATAGCGGCGGCGCCTGAAACATCAATTGTTATAGGGGTTTCTCCATCAAGAGAGAAAGCGTAATAGTCCAAGTCGCGGAATTCGGCGCCTTCAATACCGTCGTGCTCGTCATATGTTGATGCGCGATAATCGGTATCTAGCTTTATCGATGTGGCGCATTGAGATTGATTGTTGTATTCGATTTCAACGTTATCGCAACCAGCGGGTGTGGCAGAGTACGCCATCGTGACGTTTCCCGCATTGGAGTATGCTGCGAATGCCGTGAGCTTGTAGGACCCTGCAGGTAGCACAATGGGCCCTATTGATCTTGTCGTATTGGGTTGAGTAATCTTGTCGAGCAAGAAAGTAGTCGAATCATCTGGAGAACGCCCGTTAATCGACACCGTCGATGCTGTGCCGTCATAAGCGGTGGTGAAGAAGACGATTGAGGGTTCAGAAAGGGTAAAGTGGCCCGCTAGGATATCGTTGGTAGGCAATCGATATGTCTGCGATTCGCCATTCACTAGGTCGATTTGATGTTCGTCTCCCCACCATGCCTTCGGGGTTGGGGATATTCCTTCTGTGTCTGTTTGCGACTCAGCAGCGGGCGAGTTGTTTGGCAGATCGGTTCGTGCTTGGGCGCTGATGTCGTCGTCAAGCTCACCGGCAAGTGCCGTTGTCGGCATTAGGCCGATGGCTAACGCGCATGCCAGCAATGCTTTGCCGGCTTTTAGTCTTGCTAAGCTCATGTCGTTTCCTTTCTGCGAGATAAATTCCGGACAGCGCAACCTGAGTATAGGGCAAATTAGGAGTTTACTGACGTGCGGCGGTGTCTGACCTGCATGAAGAGTGTCGAAGAGGATGTATGCAGCGTGGGGCTGTCCGATCAGCTCAACGTGCCGTGCTGCACCCTCAGAAGGTGGGCGGCGGATAGCGTTTTCGTGCGAAAGGCGTACGTACTTGGCGGCACGCACGTGATGTCGAATTCATTCTACGACAAGGTTAGCTCTTTGATTGCTTGGTTGTGGCTGACAACTTATTGATTGGCGATCCCCAGCAAATCATCTGGAATCCTGCACGCCGCCCGATTTGTTGTGCAACAAATCGGGCGGCTCCGTCTTTACCATGTTTCGCATAGGCCCACAAAGGAAGGAGTTGGAATATGATGCGAAAACATGGGTCGCGTACGGCAAGGACTGCGCTTGCGGTTGCGCTTGCGGTGGGGCTTGCCCCTGTTCCCGCTATCGCGCAGGATGCGGTGGGCGCAGACGGTCATGACCTGCAGCCGATTGAGCTGGGCCAGGATGCGCAGGCTAGCATGGACTTCCTTAGCGAGCTGCAGTCCATCGATGTAACTTCGCTTGAGGGAAGCCAGCCGACGGGGGATGACGAAGCGCAGCTTTGCGACTTGCTGAATTCGGCAGCAGCGAGCAACGACACGCAGCTTGTGGCCATGGACACCGCCGATGACGAGGGCATCGCTGCGCAGTCGAATGGCGCCGATGCCGAGGTTAATCTGACGAACGGATATTCATCCTCCACATTCCTGGAAAAAGGCCACGGGATGACAGGACACTTCACCATTACGGCTGATTCGATGGTGTATATCGTCATTGGGCACACGTCAACAAACGGTTTTAGCGACATTGGCACCATAACGTCTCTGACCAACGACGATACTGGTGCGCGGATCGACGTTTTCCCAACCCTCATGTATGACACGAGCCATAATTACGGCACGTTCTGCTTGCCCGCCGGGTCTTACACCATCGAAGCTCGGGCGTTTAAGGATATGGGGATTTTCTCTCTTGGGTACGCCGCGACCGCTGTCAATCAAAAACAGGGGATCGAACAAGAGCGAAACGACGATACCACCGAGGCATCTCGGATTGAGCCGAACTTCCTGCACATCGGAAGCTCCTACCGCGCCGTTGTCGATGATCGTGATCACATGAACGACAGGGCAGATCCGGACTATTGGGAGTTCACGCTGTACCGCTCCCAGAAGGTCGTGCTTGCTCTCTATAGCAACAACAATACGGTGGCAGCCCTTTACGATGAGAACGACAATCTGGTTGGCTATAACGGCAGCGGTAGCGGGATTATCGGCTCAACTCGGTACAACGGCCAGCTCGTTCTTGATTGCGGAACGTTGCCTGCGGGAACATACAGAATTGCCGTTATGGGGATAGATTCAGGCTCATGGGGCGATATCTATGGCTTGGCGGTAACTATTCCGAACTATTATCAGCCGTCGTATTGCCCTTATGTTGAGGGGAAGGCCTTTACCCGTCTTGCGGGAGATGAAGCAGCTGAAACCTCATCCGATGTTTCTCAGGAGGCGTTTGACGGCGGTAAGAGCGAATGGGTTGTTCTTGCTCGTGATGATGACTTCGCCGATGCGATGAGCGCGACCGGTCTGGCAGGAACGCTCAAGGCGCCTATCGTGCTTACCGATCGGAATAGCTTGTCGTCGTCAGCCGTGGAAGCCATCCAAGCTGTTGGCGCGAGCCGTGCGCTCATCATCGGCGGCCGAGGTGCTATCCCGGGCGACTTGGAGTCGCAGCTTGCCAACATTGGCGTGACCGTCGATCAGCGCGTGTATGGCAACGAGGCACCGGATACCTCTGTCGCGTGCGCCGACCTTATCAAGAGACACGGCGGCAATGAAAACGGTGACGCTATCGTAGCCATGTCAACGAACTTCCAGGATGCGCTGTCTATCAGCAGCTTTGCATACCGTTACGGCGTTCCGATTTTCCTTGAGCAGGGAGAGTCCGAGGGCAGGGAACTGCCTTGGGAATCTGTGGAGCGCATCAAGCAGCTGTCCGGCACGATTTTCGTTCCTGGTGGCCCTGGCGCCGTGCCGACGCAGACGGTGGAGGGCGTGTTCGGATCGGGTCGCGTGCAGAGGCTGTATGGCTATGATGGATACGACACGTCGAACCAGATTGCCACATGGATGGTATCGCATGGGTATTTGACGGCTGACATGGTTGTGCTGGCATGCGGCGCTCCTAGCCCGAAGGGTCTTGACGCGCTGTCCGGCTCGGCGCTTGCGGGCATCAACGGCGGTGTGGTTTTGCTCGTCAACGGAAACCGCGACCTTGATTGGTATCGGAACGTTACGGTTAGAGCATGGGATTCCCAGGGCACAAGGGCACTCCTTCGCTCGTACGGGGAGCAAGTGCAGCGGGCGTACCTTGTCGGTGGAACGTACGTAATGCCTTACTGCACAGCAGAAGATGTTGCCGATGTGCTTGGCTCTCAAGGTGCATCTTTTCTGATAGCTGTATCCGCCTATGAAAAAGGCTCGTCCAACATGCTTGTGGACGAGCCTTTGTGATTGCACTGGTAGATGTCCTACTACTTCGCACGCAGCTTTCTTGTGAAGGCCATGAATTGCTTGCCGATGAAAGACAGGGCTAGCGCCAAGGCGAATACTACGAACGGGCGAAGCCCGATGTTCCATACGATTGAGTGCGGAACTACCAGGTCGAGTGTATGGATAACCATCATGTGCATGGCGTAAACGCCGAGGCTCAGCCCTGACATCTTGTTGATGAACGGGTACGCCTTGGCCGATCCGATAGCATCGTTGAAGTGACCGAACAGGAAAAACAGCGCCACGGCGTATACGAGCGCAAACAGGCCGGTCGCGCTCGCGTAGAAGTTATCGTAGGGGGCAAACGACCCAGCTGCCAGCGTATGAGGCGCGTTCGTTTTGACGGTCATCACCGCCATGATTGCCACGCAAACCACGGCTACCAGCGCGGATTTCCATGCTGCAGGCTTCTTATCGCAATAATGCACGAGATAGTACCCCAGCAAGAAATATGTCAGCCAGCTGCTCAGATAGGGCACCATGAACAGGCTGAGAAACCCCCCATCGGGCGAAAAACGCTCAAGCAGCGGAAACACCATAGTGGTGGCGATGCACAAGCAGATGGCGTATCCGAGCACCTGCTTGTTTTGCGCAACCAGTGAAAACACGGGCGTCACTGCGTAGAGGATGATGATGGCGTAAAAGAACCAATAGATGTCGCAAATCTGGTTATGTAGGAAGCCCTTTACGAAGCCGCCGATGGAGATGTCTAGAGGTGTGCCGGCGATAATGAACGCCAAGAGCGGCTGGCACACGTATACGATGATGCTGGCAACAACAAGGGTGAACACGACCTTGCGGAAACGTTTTACGAAAAACGTCTTCGTGTCATACTTTTCGCGGTATCCCAGTAAATTGGCGCCGCTGATCATGAAAAACACGGGTACTGCGAAAATGCAGATGCTTTGGAACAGTACGTCAAGATGCCATTCCGTATCACCAGAGTTCGCGAAAACCGTGGTGGTGCAATGCAGCATGACAACGGCAAAGCACGCAATGACATTCAGTAAATCCATCCAATAATGGCGTGGGGCTTTTGCAACCATTTCTCTCCCTTTTCCCTGCGCTGCAGCTTTCCTATGCAGCGCCGCTCCCTTTTCAATTGCGCTCTGTTATGCAAGCGAAAAAACCTGAGCGCGCATGCGAGTTCCCGCTCGCATGCGCGCTTGCGGGTTATCTGCCTTCGCGTCGTGCGCGTTTTACCAGATAATTCTTGGTTGCAAATAACGTGTTCACCACGCCGGTGTTCTTCAGGTTGTACACGCCCTGGCCCACAAGTCCCTTCATGTGCGGCAGGGGGTTGATCCTCGGACAGGGGATGCCGCGCAGGCCGGCGTACAGGCGCTTCATGCCGGGTGACACTTCATTGTCGGAAAACACCAGGTCAGCATCCATACGCTCGAACATGTGCTTGGCCGTTTCGCGCACATCGTCGTGCGTGAGGTCAACTTCCTCGATGATGCCCGACAGGTAGGTGAAGCCGCGGCTGTTGTGTGCGCGCAGGATGCGCTCGTCGGTGATGTCGAGGCGCTCGAGCACATCCATCATATCGTTCCAGCGCTCAAGCGGCAGCAGCGTGTTGCTGTGCGCGAAGTTCTTTGACTTTTCGGGCGTCTCTTCGCGGTAGCAATAGTACGCGGTATCGAAGTATCCGATGCGGTCGGTTTGGCACAGCGTTTCCACCAAGAAGGGGTTGTCCGCCCAGCCGGCACCGGGGATTTCCTTGAAGCGGATGTTGCGTTCGTCCAGGAACGACTTGCGGTAGATGGCCGACCAGATGGACGGGTGGTGGCACAGCAGATGCGCCGCATCAGCGATGGCGAACGGCTGCTTGGGCGGATGGATGCGGTTTTTGTAGCTGCAATTGAGCTTGCGCTGCTGTTTGGTGTCCGGCATCCAGATGCGCCAGTAGGGCGTTTTGACGATGTCGAGCGGCGTGCCCTCGTCGGCGAACTTTGCGGCGAAGGCGAGCATATCGGCGTACATGCCCGGTTCTATCCAGTCATCAGGCTCCACAATGGAGACCCACGTGCCGGTGGCTTCTGCCAGGCCGCGATTGCAGGTGGCACCGTAGCCCTGGTTCTGCTTGTCGATCACCTTGATGCGCCCGTCGTTTTCAGCGTAGCGGCGCATGGTGGTCAGGGAATCGTCGGTGCTGCCGTCGTTGAGCAGGATGATTTCAAGGTCCTTGTGTGTTTGCCCGACGATGCTGTCAAGGCATTGCTCCAGGTAGGGGCCTGCGTTGTAAATGGGTACGATTATGGAAACGAGCGATTCGTCCATGGTGCTCCTTCTGTGTTGTGCATAGCATCCATATGATAGCTTATTCAAGATTGCCCCGGCGGTATTTCACGAGGATTCGCCTGGGTATCGCGCTTCCGCTTGTGTACAATCCAAAGGCGTTCGTGGGGAAGCGATTGTGCTCGCTGCGCAAAACGTTTGACCGTGCGATAATTGTTCGCAATGCTGAACAGTTTTATCTGCTAAGGAGATCGTTGTGGTTGTGTGGAATCGACCGGTGCTTCGCGCGGTGTTTGCCGTTGCGTTAGCCGGTGCGGCTTTGCTTGCGTTGCCGAGCGTGGGCTTCGCCGTTGAAGAAGATCAAATGATTTCGGCGAGCGATGAGGAAATCGCTGCCGCTATTGCCGATGGAACCATCAAATCCGATCCGGGTTTATTGTCGGAGATCAGTGTGCTTTCCGCGCGCAGTGTTTCCGACAAGGCAGTCAAGACGCTTGCCGGCGAGACGCAGTACGAAACCGCTGCCGCCGAGGCGCTGGCGGCCTATC
>URQU01000011.1 GCA_900550055.1 uncultured Coriobacteriaceae bacterium
AACGCGTCCGTAACCGACTTCGCCACATCGATCAGCGTCGCCAACTGCTCCTGCACCAGCCCGCAACGCGCCTGCGCGGCGATGGCGCAATACTGTTCCGCCAACTCAGCGGCCTGTTCGCCATATGGCGTGTTCTTGCCGAAGTTGCGGCCGGGAACGGGGAAGCCGTTCATGACCGAAAGCACGCGCCGGTACGTCGGCTCGTCGGAACCGCCGCGCCCGATCAGCTCGCGCGCACCTTCCAACGCGTCCTGTGTGGCCGCCAGGAACTTGTCGCGCGTGGAACCGGGCTTGACGGCGTCGGCCAGGACGTATGCGGTTTCGGCGACATCCGTCAGCTGCACCAGCAGCTTGATCGCGCCCGGCGCCTCGGGCGGCATCACCACCGACGCCATGCCGTCAGGGTGCGCCGAAGCCGCCTCCACCAGCTGCCGCACCATCCCCTCCACCGAAGCCGTGCGAGGGCCCGCCGGATGCACGTCGAACGACGCGAACAGGGCATCAAGACGCTGCGGGGAAATACCCTCGGCGACCGTGACCAGGTCGTCCCGGCCACCGAGCACCTCCTCAAGCGACGCGTCCAGAAGCGTTTTCACCACGGCCTCGTCGGCAACCTTGAACGCAGGGTCGATCCCCAGCTCAAGCGCATGCGCGCGGAGGATGCGCGAGCACATGCCGTGGATGGTGGATATCCATGCCTCGTCGGTTTTCAGCGCCTGCTCGGTCATGCCGCCGGCGCGCAACGCCCCCTTCACGCGCGACTTGATCTCGCCCGCAGCCTTCGAGGTGAAGGTAATGGCCAGCACCTGGTCGATATCGCTTAAGTATCCGCTTTCCAGCGCATGCACGATGCGACGCGTGAGGGTGAAGGTCTTGCCGCTGCCGGCGCCGGCGCTCACCGCCAACGGCTCGTCGAGCGTGTTGACGCACTTTTCCTGGCCGATGGTCAACGCCATGACTATCCCCTCCTTTCCGAACATGATGAGACCGGGCACCACTTGCACGCCTCGGGCGTTTCAGGGCGTGGGCGGATATCGCCCGCCAACATGCGCTCGAGGGCCGCGGCCACCGCCTCCTCCGTCTCGTCGAGCACATCGAAGAACGGCTTGGTGGCGCACATGCAATCCTTGTGGCGCATGTTGGGCAGATGGGCGTTCTCTATCACGCGCCCGTCGTAGGCGCCCGAGATCATCTTGCGTCGGCCATAGCACACATACAGCGCGCCCACCGGCTCCAGGCCGAGCGTACGGCGAACCAACTGCGCGTAGATGAGCGCCTGCACCTTGCCCAAGTGCCCCTCCTCGCGCACGCCAAGCGCGTACGACCCGGAAATCGAGCCCTTGTAGTCGATGATCGCGCACCGCCCTTCGCCATCCACATCGATGCGGTCGGCAGTTCCCAGCAGCTTGTGCCCCGCATAATCCACCGCGCCGCCGCGCGCCACGTCGTACTCCAGGTATTTCGGGGCGAAGGTGGGCAGAAGCTCGGCCTCGAAGTCCAGGTAGTCCATCAGCTTGCGCTCAAGCTCGGCCAACTCGCGATGCTCCACCTGCGACGTGGGGATCAAACGGTTCTCCGACTGGCGCAGATGCGGCTGCAGCGCCTTATGGCGCTCAAGCACGTCGGCCATGAGCTTTCGCGCCTGCGGGAGCAGCTGCGGCGTCACCTTCGCCTCGCCCAGATCATCGGACAGATGCTTATAGAAGCTGTGCAACGCGTTGTGGGCGAAATCGCCCATCTCAAGCGGCCCGAACCCCTCGTCCAAATCGTCCAGGCGCAAACGCCGTTGGGCGAACCACTTGTACGGGCATTCCAGGTAGCTTTCGATCTGGGAAGGCGAAAGGCACGGTTCGTCAAGCACCTGCCCGCCCTGCAGCACGCGCGGAAGCACCACAAGCGAACGCGCTTCGGGCGACACCGCGCCCGTCAGCGGCGGCTCGATGCATGCCGCCACAGGCGTCGGCTCGGTAGCAAGCGCATCGTTGGCGCACAAGGCGTCCTCGCCGCGCAGCAGCATCCCCCCTTGCAAATGCTCGGGAAGCGAATACGGGTTCTTGATGTCCTTGGTGGCCGTAGGGTCGGCTCGATAGCAGTCCACGAACTCCTCCAACACCACGCAAGGATACGTGGGGTCGGCGGACGCGTCGTTGAGACAGCGTTCCAAGATCAGCTGGTCGGTTGCAACATGCTCCAGCGCGAAGAACGCGCGGCGCATACGCGCAAGCGCCGAGTCGGCGCGCTTCACGCCCAGATGCTCCAGCAGCACCCGCGAAGCATCTTCGGGGTCTGCCGCCGGATAGGCCGAGCTTGTCAAATCGGCCGCTACGCACACCTTGCACGAGCCGTTTCCCAAAGACGCCGCCGTGTTCTGATCGGTCACGAGCACATCGGGCGCACCAAGGGCTGCGCCATCGCAGCCACGCGGCGCCACGATGCGCGAAACGCTGACTTTCAGACGTTGCGCCTGATCGAACGCGGCATCCGCACCCAACCCCGCTAGCTTGGCGGCGTCGGCGGCGCGTCTAAGCGCACGCAACGCGGCAAGCTGCTCGGCGCGCCACGCCTCCGAGCGGTTCGTCATGCGCCGCACGGCGGCCTCAAGCTCGCCTGCGGCCTGCGCATCCAGCTGCAGAGCAAGCCGCTCCATCGCCGCAAACGCCGGGTTATCGCCGCGCAAACGGGCGCACAGGTCGGACCGCCGCGCCGTGCGGTCGGCGCGCATATCGGCATCAAGCTTGAACGCCGCCTTCTTCGTCATCCCCGAAAACGGCGAGAGCGCCCAATCGGCCAGGTCGGCGCGATCCCAACGCTCCACATCGGTCGCGGCGATATCCCCATACCCCTGGATATGGGAGACACCGCCCGCCCGCCCCTCGTCAAGGAAACGGCGAAGCGAGCAGATGGCCCTGCCGAACGCGGTGTCCACGAAGCGACGCTGCCCGCGCAGCGCCACCGCACGACCCTGGCGAACAAGCGCCGGCGCCACGCGCCCGAACAGCGCCGCCGGGTCCTTCGCCGCAACCACCACGGCAGCGGCCTGCGTGCCGGCTGACCGCCCATCCCAGCAGCCATCGGAGCCGCCGGAGACGTCCCCATCGCCGGAAGCGACATCAGCGCCGGCAGGCGGGACGGCCGTAGAAGCCGAGGCCACCGAGCCCGCACCCTCGCCAAAGGCATCGCGCACGATATCCGCCAACAGCGCCGGCCACGCATACTGCCCCGAGGGGAACGCGAAGCGAACCCGCACGGCCTTAGGCGCGCGAACAGGGCCCTGGCCGCCCAAAGCGGCGCGAACCTCCACGTCCATCCACGGGCAAGCGGAGAAAAAAGCCTCCTGACCAGGGGTGAGCGGAGCTGCATCCTCAAACAGCACGCGCAACGGGCGCTGCGGCAGAAGCTCGGGAAGCAGGGCAAGAGCCTGCCCCGGCTCCACCAGCCCCAGCTGCTCGAGCCGCTCGAGGTATCCCCCGACCAGCCGTAGCACCGGCGCTTCCGCACAGGTCACGCCCTCAAGCGCGCCAACGCCCGCCGGCACGCCCTGCAGCGCATCCCGCACCGCCGCATCGAACCCGGGCAGGCCGACGCCGGCGGCGACGCAAGCCGACGCAACGCGATCAAGGCCGATCGCCCCCGCATCGCCGGCTCCGGCCAACAAGCTCGCACCGCCGACGGCCTGCTCGCACGCAGCGCGCAGCAGCGCTTCGCGCTCAAGACGCGAGACGAACGCCCTGCCATCGCCGTACAGCTCCCATAGATCGCGCACCCAAGCGCCGAACGCGGCAACCGTCACGCCCATGAGCGAGCAGCCGCCATCAGCTGCCCGTTTCCTATACGCCACCGCTCGGTCGGTATCCGGCAGCAGCACCACATCATATGCAATAGAAGTATCCATGCCCGACATTCTAGCGCACCCCCTCTGCGCCTTCAGTCCCATACATGGGACTTACCCGAAGTTTCGCCGCCCAATCGAGCCGATGCCCGCATCTCCGACACGCATATCGCCGAAGCCCCGCAACCCGAGCGCAAGGGCCGACCGCGCCCGACGCGGCGATCGTCCGCGATATCGGCGTCGTCACCCCCCATCTCCGCGGCTCCACCTGCACCGCCTCGTCCATACGCGCAAGAAGGCCGGCCGCCCTTTCGGACGACCGGCCTTCCAAATCCGATCTATCGCTCGATCGAAAGCCTCAGCGCACTCCCGACATCCCGCGGCAAAGCTCTTGCCGGCGGAAACGCGGCGCCGCGCTCGACGGACGAACTACTCGCCGTCGTACATGGCCTTCAGGCGCACCAGGTGATCGTAACGCTCGATGGCGGCCTTCTCGTTGCGCTCGAACAGCTCGCCGGCGCGCTCCGGGAACTCGCGGGTCAGACGGCTGTAACGGGCCTCGTTCATGAGGAACTCCTGGTAACCGCCCGCAGGCTCCTTGCAATCCAGCGTGAACCTCTTGCCGGCATCGGCTGCCGGGTTGAAGCGGAACAGGTTCCAGTAACCGCAGTCCACGGCCTTCTTCATCTCGGTCTGGCAGTTGCTCATGCCGCCCTTGATGGAGTGCATCTCGCACGGGGAGTACGCGATGATGATGGACGGGCCGTGATACGCCTCGGCCTCGGTGATGGCCTTGAGCGTCTGAGCCGGCTTGGCGCCCATGGCCACCTGAGCCACGTACACATAGCCGTACGCCATGGCGATCTCGGCGAGCGACTTCTTCTTGACGTCCTTGCCGGCGGCGGCGAACTGGGCCACCTGGCCGATGTTGGAAGCCTTGGAAGCCTGGCCGCCGGTGTTGGAGTAAACCTCGGTGTCGAACACGAAGACGTTGACGTCCTCGCCGGATGCCAGCACGTGGTCGAGTCCGCCGTAGCCGATGTCATAGGCCCAGCCGTCGCCGCCGAAGATCCAGACGGACTTCTTGGCCAGGTACTCCTTGTGATCCAGGATGCGCTGCGCGGCCTCGGCTGCGGCGCCTTCGCCGGCGGCAACCTCGGGCAGGGCGGCGATCAGGGCGTCGGCCGTCTGACGGCTGGCGGCCTTGTCGCCGCGAGCGTCAAGCCAAGCCTGGGCGGCCTCGGCGGCGGCGCCTGCCTCCACCAGGATGGCGGCGTCGGCGGCAAGCATGCCGTTGACGGCCTCATAGCCCAGCTTCATGCCCATGCCGTGCTCGGCGTTGTCCTCGAACAGGCTGTTGGACCATGCGGGGCCGTGACCCTGCTTGTTGACCGTGTACGGGCTGGTGGCAGCCGGACCGCCCCAGATGGAAGAGCAGCCGGTGGCGTTGGAGATGTACATGTGGTCGCCGTAGAGCTGGGTGATCAGGCGGGCGTAAGCCGTCTGGGCGCAGCCGGCGCAGGCGCCGGAGAACTCAAGCAAGGGCTGCTTGAACTGGCTGTCGCGCAGCGTGGTGCCCTCGATCTCGGGCTTGTCGGCGATCTTGTTCACACAGTACTCGAACACGTCCTGCTGAGCCATCTCGTCCTCGACGCCGACCATGGCCAGCGCGTCGGCCGGGCAGGCCTTGACGCACACGCCGCAGCCCATGCAGTCCAGCGGGCTGATGGCCAGCGTGTACTTCAGCTCCTTGTGCTTGCCCTTCATGGGCAGCACGGCCATGGCCTCGGGGCCGGCAGCGGCTTCCTCATCGGTCAGGCCGAACGGGCGGATGCAGGCATGCGGGCACACGAACGAGCAGCTGTTGCACTCGGTGCACTTCTCGGCATCCCACTTCGCCACGGACACGGACACGCCGCGCTTCTCGTAGGCGGCAGCGCCCTGCTCGAACTGGCCGTCGGCATGGTCGACGAACACGGAGACCGGCAGGGAGTCGCCGGCCATGCGGCCGACGGGCTGCATGATCTCGCGGACCTGCTTGACCAGCTCGGGACGACCCTCGAGGTGCTCGACCTCGGCGTTGTCCTCGGCGTCGGCCCAAGCGGCGGGCACGTCGACCTTCACGAACGCCGTGGCGCCGGCGTCGATGGCGCGATGGTTCATGTCGACGACGTCTTGGCCCTTCTTCAGGTAGGACTTCGTGGCGGCGTCCTTCATGTACTTCAGCGCATCCTCGGCCGGCAGGATATTGGCCAGCGCGAAGAACGCGGACTGCAGGATGGTGTTCGTGCGCTTGCCCATGCCCAGCTCAACGGCCAGGTCGATGGCGTTGATGGTGTAGAGCTGCACGTTGTTGGCGGCGATGTAGCGCTTCGCCTCGGCGGACAGGTGCTGCTCAAGCTCCTCGGGCGTCCACTGGCAGTTGATCAGGAACGCGCCGCCGGGCTTCACGTCGTTGACGATGGGGAAGTTCTTCGTGATGTAGCTGGGGTTGTGGCACGCCACGAAGTCGGCCTTGTTGATGTAGTAGCTGCTGCGGATGGGCGAATCGCCGAAGCGCAGGTGGCTGATCGTCACGCCGCCGGTCTTCTTCGAGTCGTACTGGAAGTAGGCCTGCACGTACTTGTCGGTGTGATCGCCGATGATCTTAACGGAGTTCTTGTTCGCGCCGACGGTGCCGTCGCCGCCCAGACCCCAGAACTTGCACTCGATGGTGCCTGCCGCAGCGGTGTTGGGGGCAGACGGGTCCTCGGGCAGGGACAGGCCGGTGACGTCGTCGACGATGCCGATGGTGAACTCGCCGCGCGGCTCGTCCTTGGCCAGCTCGGTGAAGATGGCGAACACGGATGCGGGCGGCGTGTCCTTGCTGCCCAGGCCGTAACGGCCGCCGCAGACCTTGATGCCCTCGCGGCCCTCGACCATGAGCGCGTTGACGACGTCCAGGTACAGCGGATCGCGGGCGCCGGGCTCCTTGGTGCGGTCGAGCACGGCCAGCTTCTTGCAGGTGGCCGGCAGAGCCTCGGAGAACTTGGCGGTGACGAACGGACGGTACAGGCGCACCTTCACCAGGCCCACCTTCTCGCCCTGGGCGGTCAGGTAGTCGATGACCTCCTCGGCCACGTCGCAGATGCTGCCCATGGCGACGATCACGCGCTCGGCGTCGGGGGCGCCGTAGTAGTTGAACAGCTTGTAGTCGGTGCCCAGCTTGGCGTTGACCTTATCCATATACTCTTCCACAACGGCCGGCAGCGCGTCGTAGATGCCGTTGCACGCCTCGCGGTTCTGGAAGAAGATGTCGCCGTTCTCGTGGCTGCCGCGCATACGCGGGCGCTCAGGGTTGAGCGCATGATCGCGGAATTCCTTCACGGCCTCGAAATCGCACATATCGGCCAGGTCGGCGTAATCCCACACAGCCACCTTCTGCACCTCATGGGACGTGCGGAAGCCGTCGAAGAAGTTCAGGAACGGCACACGGCCCTTGATGGCTGCCAGGTGTGCGACGGCGGACAGGTCCATGACCTCCTGAACGTTGCCCTCGGCGAGCATGGCGAAGCCGGTCTGGCGGCAGGCCATAACATCGGAGTGGTCGCCGAAGATGTTCAGCGCGTGCGTGGAGACGGTACGTGCCGAGACGTGGAAGACGCTCGGCAGCTGCTCGGCGGCGATCTTATACATGTTGGGGATCATGAGCAGCAGGCCCTGGGAAGCCGTGTAGGTGGTAGTCAGGGCACCGGCGGCCAGCGAGCCGTGCACGGCGCCGGCGGCACCGCCCTCGGACTGCATCTCGCACACCTTCACCTTCGTGCCGAAAATGTTCTCCCTACCGGCTGCCGACCACTGGTCGACCAGGTCGGCCATGGGGCTGGAAGGGGTGATGGGATAGATACCGGCTACCTCCGTGAACGCATACGAGACATGCGCTGCGGCGGTGTTGCCGTCCATGGACTTGAATTCTCTCGTCATTTCTTCTCCTAAGGCTATCCCCGATCGGCGCGATCGGAAACATCGTCTGGCCGTACAGTGCGCCTATATTAGCAGCACCGGTGCGCTGAAATCCCACGAATCGACTCTGAGCAGGCGTGGGGCGGATGATCTCGGCAAGCGGCTCGAAGCCGGCGGCCCCCTCCCGCTCGCCGCAACCGACCCGACCGCCGCTCACCCCGCTTCAGCGACCGCCCACCGCAGCGAGACCCCGCCGAACGCCTCCCCGAAACGCCCCGCGCACAAGGGAGTTCCCCCATAACGACTGGGTAAAAGCTTTACCGCTGCTTTATTTTCGGGGCCCGTTCATGGATAATGGACCCTGTTTGCTGTAGTGCGTGCGCGAAAGGCGCATGCGCAGGCTCGGGGCGAAAACCGCCTCGACAGATGAACGGAGGGAATCCCATGGAACAGCAGTATTCTCTGTCTCGCCGCACTTTCCTGGCGGGCAGCGCCGTTGCCGCAGCAACGGCCGGCCTGGCCCTGAGCGGCTGCGGCAGCAGCTCCTCTTCCGAGGGCGGCAAGCCCAGCGGCTCCGCTGCCAACACCGGCGGCGTGATCACCGCTGCTTGCAGCTACAAGAACGCTAACTACAACCCCATCGGCGCAAGCTCCGCTCTGATGCTGCCCGCTATCCAGCACTGCCTGGAGGGCCTCTACGAGCTGGACTACTTCACCGGCGAGTCCAACGCCGCCCTGGCCGCCGGCGAGCCCGTCAAGGTCTCCGAGACCGAGTACGAGGTCGCTCTGCGCGAAGGCGCCACGTTCTCCAACGGCGAAGCCGTGACCGCCGCCGACGTCGTGGCCGTCATCGAGGCCAACAAGGCCAACGCCACCTACAAGGACATGCTGTCCTTCATCGACACCGTCGCCGCCAAGGACGACGCCACCGTGTCCTTCACGCTGGCCTACCCGTTCGTCGACAGCGACAAGCAGCTCAAAGAGCGCCTGTCCCTGTGCCGCGTGTTCCCGGCTGCCGAGATCACCAAGGAGACCATGACCACCCCGCCGACCGGCTCCGGTGCATGGGCCTTCGGCGAGTGCAACGGCGAGGATGGCGGCGAGCTGAACTTCGTCCCCAACCCCAAGTACAACGGCCCGAAGCCGGCTTCCGCCGACGCCATGCAGTGGCTCGTGCGCGTTGACAACACCGCTCGCGTGACCGCCCTGCAGGAGGGTACCGCCATCGCCGGCGAGAACATCCCCTTCTCCAACATCGACCAGCTGGTCGGCGCAGGCGTCACCGTCGACAGCGTCGACAGCTACGGCATCGGCTTCCTGATGTTCAACTGCCAGAAGGAGCCCTTCAACGACAAGCGCGTCCGTCAGGCCTTCCACTACGCCATCGACTACGACAAGCTGATCAAGAACCAGCTGGGCGGCAACGCTGAGACGCTGACCTCCTACCTGCCGAAGGACAACCCGGCCTACCACGAGGCCTCCACGGTCTACAAGTACGATCCCGAGAAGGCCAAGTCCCTGCTCAAGGAGGCCGGCCAGGAGAACCTCGAGGTCAAGCTGCTCGTCATCGACAACTGGATCAAGGATCTGTCCGCTCAGATCCAGCAGGACCTGCAGGCCGTCGGCATGAACGTCACGCTCGACGTGCAGGCTGCCCCCTACCCCACCATGGCAGCTTCCAAGACCGACGAGATCCTGCCCTTCGACGTGTTCCTGGCCCCCGGCGACGTCTCCTGCTTCGGCACGAACGCCGACGTGCATCTGGCTTGGTTCTACGGCGAGAACACCGACTGGTGCCAGGGCCGTTCCTGCTGGGCTAAGGCCGGCGACGGCAAGTGCCAGGAGTTCAACGAGTACCTCGACCAGGCTCGCAAGGCCACCGATGCCAAGACGCGCCAGGAGGCGTACAACAAGTGCTTCGACATCATCTCCGAGGAAGTGCCGCTGTACCCGCTGTTCCACAAGAAGGTCGTCACCGGCTACTGGGCCGGCCTCATCGAAGGCTTCGAGCCCAGCCCGACCACCGGCCTGTACTTCCAGAACGCGAAGCTGAAGTAATAACCGCCAGGTTATAGGCTGCAACCGGAAAGCCCGCCTCATTGCGAGGTGGGCTTTCTTTGCGTCTTGACCCCATATGCGCATGAAGCGTATACCATGTTCACGTCAATTCGATTTAGGGGGGTTATCACCGCATGACACGTTTGTTTTCCGTATACGGAGACTCCATCAGCTCCTTCGAGGGCATCCTGCCGCAAGGTTGGCGCGTGTTCTTTGAAGGCGAGCAGCTTGAGCTCACCGGCGTGAAGACGCCGCACGACACCTGGTGGGGCCAGGTCATCGATCACTTCGGCGGACAGTTCCTGGCCAACGCATCCTGGTCGGGCTGCGTGGTGGAGGGCCGCGACTTCCCTGTGGGCGCCTCAGCCGAGCGCATCGAGCACCTGCAGGCCGACGGACGTACCCCCGATGACATCCTCGTGCATATCGGCATCAACGATTATGGCTGGGGCTCGGGGTACGCGCAGATCTGCGCGGCAACGCCTTCCGCACCGCCGAAGCTTGCGGCAGAGTGCCCCGACCATGGCAAAGTGGCAGGCATGGCCCCCGAAGGCACCCTTGCCAACTTCGAGGAATCCTTCCGCCGTATGCTGGCCACCATGCACGCTCAATACCCGAACGCCCGCATCTGGGTCTCCACGCTGCTGCCCGGACGCGTGAAGGGCGCGCATCGCCCCACGTCCCCGCGTTGGTTCCGCGGCATCTGCGTCGACGAGTACAACAAGATCATCCGCACCGCCGCCAACGACGCCGACAACTGCTATCTCGTGGACATGCAGGCGTTCGGCTACGACTACGACGCCATCGACGGAACCCACCCCACCGCGCTGGGCATGAAGCAGATGGCTTGCATGTTCATCCGCGGCATGGAGCAGGCCGACCCCAAGCTGCCGCGCACCCCTTACGAGGGGCACGATCTGTTCCCCGACGAAATGCGAAGCGCCGAGTTCTGCACCAAGCCCTGCGTCGGCTGCGAATACGCGCGCGGCACCGGAAACAACTGGTGGCACGTCTGCGAGAAGCAACTCGCTGATTAGTTATCCTATTTCGCCGTTTATCTGCGAAGAAATCTTGCAAATCGGTATAATGTGGAAGGTTTGCCAGCCTGCGTGAACTGAACGATGGCAAACCATGTAACGTAAGCATGCTCTTATGAGCCTACAGAAAGGAGGGGATCGAGTGAACAACCTGCTTCGACTGATCGGCAATCGCCTGCTTTGGCTGCCCATCATGGTGTTCGGTGTCACCGTTCTCGTCTTCTTCCTGATGTCGCTTTCGCCTATCGACCCCGCCTTCTCGGCGCTTGGCGAAAACGCGTCACCCGACCAGTTGGAGGCCTACCGTGTCGAGCACGGCCTCAACGATCCGCTGATCGTCCGCTACGGCGACTACATGGCCGGCTTCTTCCATGGCGACCTGGGTACGTTCGGTCCCTCGAACCAGTCCGTGTCCGCTCGCATCGCCACCGCGCTGCCCATCACGCTGCAGCTCGGCTTCTTCGGCTTCATCATCGCCATCGTCGCCAGCGCCATCCTCGGCGTCGTGTCCGCCCTGTATCGCGACCGCTGGCCCGACCAGGTCATCCGCATCTTCTCCATCGCCTGCATCGCCACGCCGTCGTTCTGGTTGTCGGTGCTGTTCATCTTGCTGTTCTCCTCCACGCTGCACCTGCTGCCGGCCTCCGGCGCCCTGCCTGCGTTCACGCAAGATCCCGGCGGATGGCTTGCACGCATGGCAATGCCCGGCATCGCGCTTGCCGTGCCGCTGACAGGCCAGATGACGCGCATCATCCGCACGTCCATGGTCGAGGAGCTCGACAAGGACTACGTGCGCACCGCCCGAGGCTTCGGCATCCCCTACGGCACCGTCGTTGCCCGTAACGTGCTGCGCAACGCCCTGATCACGCCCGTCACCGTGCTTGGCCTGAAATTCGGCTACATGATCGGCGGCGCCGTGGTCCTCGAGGTCATCTTCGCCCTTCCGGGCATGGGTATGGCCATCGTCTCCGGCGTTACCTCGAATTACGTCATGTTGGTTCAGGGTGTCGTTCTCGTCGTCGCCATCACGTTCATCATCGTGAACGTCATCGTCGACATGCTCTACATCCTTATCGATCCGCGAATTAGGACGGTGTAGAGTATGGTTCAACTTCGTGGCGACCTCACCAAGAAGATGGAGGACGGCGCCGGCAAGGTCCGCTTCCGCCGCTGGAAGAACATGACCATCGGCGCACGCATCTCGCTGGTCATCCTCATCGCTATCATCGTAGTGGCCGCGCTGGCCGACTTCATCGCGCCCTACAGCCCCTACGAGATCTTCACCTCGTTCTGCGCGCCTGATTCCGCGCACCTGTTCGGCACCGACGACAAGGGCCGCGACGTTATGTCCCGCCTGATGTGCGGCGCTAAGTACTCCCTGGTCATCGGCCTGGGCGCTACCGGCTTCGCGCTAGTCGTGGGCTCCATCATCGGCGCTATCGCCGCCGTTGTCCGCCCGCGCATCGCCAACGTCATCATGCGCATTCTGGACATCATCATGTCCTTCCCCGGCATCGCGCTTGCCGCCACCTTCATCGTGGTGTTCGGCAACTCCGTGCCTTCGCTCATCTTCGCCATCGGCTTTCTGTACATCCCGCAGATCGCCCGTATCGTGCGCGCCAACGTCATGAGCGAGTACAACCAGGACTACGTCCGCGCAGTCGTCGTCTCCGGCGCCCGCGCCCCGTGGATCCTGTGGAAGCACGTCGTGCGCAATTGCGTGGCTCCCGTCCTCGTGTTCACCATCGTGCTCGTGGCCGACGCCATCGTGTTCGAGGCCTCCCTTGCCTTCATCAGCGCCGGTATTCCCGAGCCCACCCCCACCTGGGGCAACATCCTGGCCGACGCCCGTAACGGCGTGCTGGCCGGCCGTTGGTGGCAGGCGCTGTTCCCCGGCATCATGATCATGCTTACCGTTCTGTGCCTCAACATCGTCTCCGAGGGCATCACCGACGCCATCGCCGCGCCGAAGAGCGCCGTGAAGGTCGATGAGAACGACCTGAACAAGGACCGAGAGGCCGACCGCATGGTCGCCGACCCGACGCTGGCCTACGCCGCTCAGGCCGACATGCTCAACAAGCGCCTGGCCGCCCTTAAGGAAGCCGAGCTTACGCGCACCGACCGCTTCGAGGCCCGCACCGACGTGCCGCCCATCCTGGAAGTCAAGGACCTGTGCATCAAGTTCCCCCGTCATGGCGATGTGAACGTGGTCGACCATGTCAGCTTCGTGGTGCGCCCGCGCCAGACCATGGGCCTTGTGGGCGAGTCCGGCTGCGGCAAGTCCATCACCAGCCTGGCCATCATGGGCCTGCTCGACAAGAAGGCCGAGATCTCCGGCGAGATCATGTACGACGGCAAGAACCTGCTCAACCTCTCCGACAAGGAGATGAACGAGCTGCGCGGCCGCGAGATCGCAATGGTCTACCAGGACGCCCTGTCCTCGCTCAACCCCTCCATGCTCATCCGCTCGCAGATGAAGCAGCTGACCAAGCGTGGCGGCACCCGTACCGCCGAGGAGCTGCTCGAGCTGGTCGGCCTGGATCCGAAGCGCACGCTGGATTCCTATCCGCACGAGCTCTCCGGCGGCCAGCGCCAGCGCGTGCTCATCGCCATGGCCCTGACGCGCGACCCCAAGCTGGTCATCGCCGACGAGCCCACCACCGCCCTTGACGTGACGGTGCAGAAGCAGGTCATCGACCTGCTGAACAAGCTGCAGCACGAGCTTGGCTTCGCCATGGTGTTCGTGAGCCACGACCTGGCGCTCGTTGCCGAGGTCGCCAACTCCATCACCGTCATGTACGCTGGCCAGGTTGTGGAACAGGGCCCGGTGAAGGAGATCCTCACCAACCCCATCCACGAGTACACGCGCGGCCTACTCGGCTCCGTTCTGTCCATCGAGGCCGGCGGCGCACGCCTGCATCAAGTTCCGGGTTCGGTGCCTTCGCCGAAGGACTTCCCCGAAGGCGACCGTTTCCGTCCGCGCTCCAGCCATCCGGACAAGACGTCGAACGTGCGACCCATGCTCAAGCGCGTGGCGAATTCCGACCACTACTACGCCGAGCTGCCTGACAGCGAGCTGAAGCGCATCGGCGTCAAGCCTTATCTCACGGGAGGTGCGAACTAATGGCCGAAGCAACCAACAGTGCAACCGTCGCCAACAACGACGAGCAGACGCCTATCATCTTCCTTGATGATATCCACGTGGTGTTCAAGACGCGTACCGGCTCCCTGCTGCACCCCAACAAGGTCCACGCCGTCAACGGCCTGTCCCTGAAGCTCATGCCGGGCAAGACCATCGGCATCGTCGGCGAGTCCGGCTGCGGCAAGTCCACTACGGCCAACGTCATGTGCGGTCTGCAAACCCCCACGTCCGGTCATGTGTACTTCAAGGGCACCGATGTCACGAAGCGCTCCGCAGCACAGCGTAAGATCATCGGCCGCGTCATCTCCGTCGTGTTCCAGGACCCGGCAACGGCCCTGAACGCGCGCATGACCGTCCGCGAGCAGCTCATGGACCCCATGATCGTGCACAAGGTGGGCGACGCGAAGTCCCGCGAGGCTCGCGTGCGCGAGCTCATCGAGATGGTGGGCCTTCCCAACAGCGTCCTTGAGGCGCTGCCCGGCCAGATGTCCGGCGGCCAGCGTCAGCGCGTGGCAATCGCCCGTGCGCTGTCCCTGAAGCCCGACGCCATCATCGCCGACGAGCCCACCTCGGCACTCGACGTGTCCGTGCGCGCCCAGATCCTCAACCTGCTGATGGATCTGAAGAAGGAGCTCAATCTTGCCATGGTGTTCATCAGCCATGACATCCAGACGGTACGTTACATCTCCGACCAGATCATCGTCATGAACCATGGTCAGGCCGTTGAGCGCGGTACCGCCGAGCAGATCTTCAACAACCCCAAGGACGACTACACGCGCCTGCTCCTGGGCGCCGCCCCGTCCCTGCTCCATCCCGACCTGGGCAAGTAGCCTTCCAACGCGCTAACCTAACGGGAAACGCAATCGCCCCCGCCGCTCGCAAGAGCAGCGGGGCGATTTTCATTTGGTTGGATTTCAGAAGCAATAACGTATAACCTAGGAAGCCCTTGTTATCGGTGAGCCAACAATCCGATTAACACAGATGAGTCCTTGCTCGGTACCTCATAAAGCGAGTTCCGCAGCAACTGGAACAGTCCAGTGGACTGTTCCACCAAGCGAGGACTGTCTGAGCGACTGGGGTACCGAGCAAGGACTCATCGAACGGGACAAAAAGAAGCCCCGACCAACAAAGGCCGGGGCTTCCGATGGGACTGCTAAAACCTACTTGCCAGCAGCCTCCACGAACCAGCTGGTGATGCTGGTGGGGTGCGTGATGGCGGTGCCGACCACGACGGCCCACGCCCCAGCGTCCATAGCCGCCTTCGCATCGGCCGGCGTGTGAACGCGACCCTCGCAGATGACGGGCTTGCCGGGGAACTCTTCCACGGCCTGGCGCACCAGCGCCACATCCGGGCCGTCGGCCATGCCGCAATCGATGGCGGCCCCAGGGTGCGAAAGCGTGGTGGAGGCGATATCGCAGCCGATGGCGAACGCATGGCGGATGTCCTCGATGGTGGAGCAGTCCGCCATCACGAGCACGCCCTCCTCCTTCAACGGGCGCACCGTGTCCTCAAGCGTCTTGCCATCGGGGCGCGGGCGATCGGTGGCATCGATGGCCACGATGTCGGCACCGGCCATCACGCAGGCGCGCGCATGACGCAGCGTAGGCGTGATGTAGACGCCCTCATGGCCTTCCTTCCATATGCCGATGACGGGCACTTCGGTGCGGCCCTTGATTGCGGCGATATCGGACAGGCCCTGGCAGCGGATGCCGCCGGCGCCGCCCAGCTCGCATGCACGGGCCATCTGCGCCATGGTCTCGGGGTGACGCAGCGGCTCGCCCATATATGCCTGGCAGCTGGCGATGACCTTGCCGCGCAATTGCTCGATAATGGGATCCATTTCCCCATCCTTTCATGATTGAAACAAACAACGCCCGCTGCCGCAAACCACGGCGCCAGGCGCTGCGATATGCCGACGGAGGCTATTCCTGCGGCTCTTCCCTATCCAATTGCTCCTGGGAATCTTGCGGCTCGTCGAGCGCTTCAAAACCCTGGGCATCGTCAAGCCCATCCAGCTCCTGCTGGGCCTCGACGTCCTCCAGAAAATCAAGCAGGTCCTCGGCAGCGCCGATAAGCGGGGCGTGACCGCCCAGCTCGGCCGCAAGGATGGGCAGACCGCGCTGCGCCAGCGGGATTTGACGCTCAAAGCCCTCCTGCACCGCCGCGCGCCACTTCGTGCCCGCTTTAGGCACCGAGCCGCCTATGACCACCATATCGGGATCGAGCAGGTTCGTGATGCCCGCGATGGCCTCGCCTAAGGCGATGCCCGCCGTCATGATCACCTTGTGCGCCGCAGGCTCGCCTTCAGCCGCACGGCGTGAGATCTCGGCGCCATCGATATGGTTTCCCGTGATCTCGGCATAGCGGGCCTCGATGCCGCTTCCAGACGCCACCAGCTCCAAATGTCCGGAACCACCGCATACGCACGGGATGCCCACAGCCTGCGAACAGGCGATATGTCCGATTTCGCCGGCGAAACCATGATTGCCGCGCACTAAGCGCCCATGAGCGATCACGGCGCCGCCGATACCTGTGCCAGCGGCGATCATCATGCAGGTATCGGCCCCGCTGGCAGCGCCCCAGCGCGCTTCGCCGAGCGCATGGGCCTGCACGTCGTTGAGCACCGACACCGGTAGCTCGCAGGACTCTTCCAAACGCTCCTTGATGGGCTGGCCGGTCCACCCGGGCATGATCTCGTTAGCGTACGCGATGCCGCCCGTGACCGCATCCACGCGGCCCGCGGTGGACACGCCGATGCCGAGCACCTGCTCACGGCGCGAACGCGCCTCGGCAAGCACCGTGTTCGCCACATCGCACACGGTGACGAGCACCGGGCCGCCCCCGCGCTGCGCCTGCGTGGGCACCTGGGTTTCGAACACGACTTCAGGGGCAGCGTCGATCTGCTCGTATCGCAGCAGCGCGCCGGCGATCTTCGTGCCGCCGATGTCAAGCGCCGCAACGTATGCGGGATATTCCATGCACCCCACCCTTCCCTTTTCGAAAAGCACCTTATCACCTGGTGCCAACCATGGTACCGCAAACAAAAAAGCCGGCGCGGGTGGAACCTGCGCCGGCTTGCAAAAGCGAAGAAAAGCTACTTGCGGATGGGAGCGTCTGCGTCCATGAGGCCGGCCTTCTTGATGACCTCGACGATGGCCGCGACATCCTCGCCCTCGAGCGGCTGGACGGGCTCGCGCATCTGGTTCGTGTTGAACACGCCCATCTGCCACAGAGCCGTCTTGAATGCGCCCACGCCGGCACCGAAGCCGACGGTGGCCTTGACCACGCGGGTCAGGAACATCAGACGGGCCAGGTGGTCCTGAATCTCCTTGACACGGGCCCAGTCGCCGGCCTGAGCGGCCTTCCACTGCTCCACGTAGCTATGCGGGTCAAGGTTGGCCAGGCCCGGAACGCTGCCGTCGGCGCCAGCCAGATACGCGCCGTCGACGCACACCTCATGGCCGGTGAGCAGCTGCAGCGGATGACCGGCATCCTCGTTCTCGAGCACCAGCCAACGGAAGCTGACGTCGTCACCGGAGGAGTCCTTCACGCCCTGCAGCACGCCGTCCTTGCCCAGACGCACCAACATGGTGGGGTCAAGCTTGGTGTGCACGCACACGGGCAGGTCGTAGGCGAACAGCGGCAGGTCGGTATGCTCGCGGATGGCGCGGAAGTGACGCTCGGTCTCCTTCGGGCCGCCCAGAGCATAGAACGGAGCGGTGGCGACGAGCGCATCGACGCCGTAGCCCTTGGCGCGCTTGGCCTGGTCGACCACGCGCAGGGTTTCCATGTCGATGATGCCGGCGAGCACGGGCACGCGATGGTTCACGATGGCCACGGCCTCCTGCAGCACATGGTAACGCTGGGCATCGGTGAGGAACGCGACCTCGCCTGAGGAGCCCAGGAAGAACAAACCGTCGACGCCGGCGTCGATCATACGGTTGATGGAGCGCTCGAAGGCCTCCAGGTCAAGCTGCTTCTTCTCGGTCAGCGGGATGACCACCGGGGGGATTACGCCGCGAAACGGGGAATCGGTCATGATGAGTACCTTGCCTCTTTCTTTCTGTTGAGCGAACTTCAATGAGGATAGTATCGGGGCTCGCCGTTCGTCAACGCGCTGGCCAACGTTTCACAAACAAAGGATGGAATCCGTCTTACGGCGCGAACGGGCACCCGAACGGCGCAAAGCGCATCGCAGCAGCAGCACAGCCGTGCTGGTTTTCTCTACGCGATAACCTTCCCTCGAAGCACCACGTACTTGATGTTCAGGTCGCGATCGAGCACCACGGCATCGGCCTGGTATCCCGGGGCGATGGCTCCCAGCTTGCCCTCAAGGCCCAAGGCGCGAGCTGGATTGACCGTTGCGGCCTTCACGGCGCTGGTCAGCGGGATGCCCATGGTGCGCACCGCCGTGCGCATGCAGGCCATCACATCGGAGACGCTGCCAGCCAGGCTGCCGTTGGCGATGGTGGCGCGGTTGCCCTTGACGAAGAACTGCTGGCCGCCCAGCTCGTATTCGCCGTCGCCGAGCCCGCAGGCACGCAGGCTGTCGCTGATCAAGATCATGCGGTCGTCGCCGAACAGAGCGAACGCCAGGCGCACCATAGCGGGATGGATATGCACGCCGTCGGCGATGATCTCGGCCGTCACATCGTTACGCTCCGCACCGGCGGCAATGGGGCCGGGCTCTCGGTGATGCAGCGAGGGCATGGCATTGAACAGGTGCGTCATATGGCGCGCGCCGGCATCGAAGGCAGCGCACGCGTCATCGTAGCCGGTGCAGGTATGGGCTACGGAGACGCGCACGTCATGGGACATCTGGCGGATGAACTCCAGGTTGCCCGGCTGCTCGGGGGCCACGTCCACCAGCTTGATGAGACCCCTCGCCTGATGCTGCAGACGGCCGAACTCCTCGATCGAGGCGCTGCGCACGTAGGCGGGATTCTGCGCGCCCACCTTGTCGGGAGCGATATAGGGACCCTCCATGTTGATGCCCACGATGCCGGCTTCCCCCGCCGCGGTTTCATGCGCGGCCACGCTGGCCACGATGGGCGCCAGGCGCTCTTCGGGAAGCGTCATGGTGGTCGGGCAGATGGAGGTCACGCCACGGCTTGCCTCGTATGCCGCGATGGCGGAGATGCCCTCATCGGACGCATCGCAGAAATCGTGACCCATGGCACCGTGGAAGTGCACGTCTATCAGGCCGGGAATCACATAGCATCCCGAAGCGTCCAGCGTATCGGCAGCGCCACACGCGCCGCACGCTTCGCCTCCCGATGCCTCGATGCTGGAGAAGGCCCGCCCCTCCACCGCCACATCGCGCTCGCGGAAGCATTGGCCGTCGAACACCTTTCCGTTTGCAATGCGCATATCCGCATGCTCCTTTCAAATATGGAAGGGCTTCCCGCTTTGGCGGAAAGCCCTTCCGATGTGTTATCGATTATAGCAACAACACGCCTTACAGCAGCGATCCGGCCTCGGCGTCAACCACGACGGTGACGTTGGGGTGCAGCTGCAGCACCGACGCGGGAACCTGCGGGGTGACGGGGCCGAAGAACGCGTCGCGCACGATCTGCGCCTTATCGACGCCGCTGGCCACCACCAGGATGGCGCGAGCCTTCATGATGGTGCCGATGCCCATGGTGTATGCCTCGCGGGGAACCTGGTCGATGGATTCGAACAGGCGGCTGTTGGCGTTGATGGTGCTCTCCGTCAACTCGACCACGTGGGTGCGCACGGGGAACTCATCGCAAGGCTCGTTGAAGCCGATGTGGCCGTTATGGCCCAGACCCAGCAGCTGCAAGTCGATGCCGCCGGCCTCGCTGATGGCCAGCTCGTAAGATTCGCAAGCAGCCTCCGCATCGGGGTTGGCGCCATCGGGGACGCTCGTGGCCTCGGGGTCGATGTCGACATGGTCGAAGAGGTTCTTCTGCATGAAGTAGCGATAGCTCTGGTCATGCTCGGGGGACAGGCCGCGGTACTCGTCCAAGTTGAACGTGGTGACCTGCTCGAAGCTGATGCGGTCGGCCTGGAAGTCCTCCACCAGGTCCGCGTACAGCCCGATAGGCGTGGAGCCGGTTGCCAAGCCCAGCGTGGAAGCCGGGTCCACGATCAGCTGCGCGGCGATCAGATCAGCCGCGCGACGGCTCATATCCTCGTAGGTCTCCTCGATGAACAGTTGCATGTGATGCCCTTTCTTTCGCCGTTGAAATCGGTCGGGGTTGACAATGGAAGCTAGCGCGTGCGAAGGCCACCCACCGCACGCCGCCGCCTAGGTCCAGAACAGCACCGTCTCGATGATGTCCTGATACGACCAGGGGTAGATATCGGAGAACCATCCGGTTTCCGGGACGAAGCAGATAAGCGAGATATACAGCACCGAGATGCAGACGAGCGCCAGCAGCCCCTTCATGAGCAGCACCTGGGCCGTCAACCCGGGTCTAAGGTTCTCGTTGACGATAAACGCCAGAAGCACCGATGCCGCCAGGAACATGAAGCTGAAGTCCGCATAGTAGCGCTGCAGGATGCCCGCCATCTGCGCATCCATGAGCGCAACCACCACGCCGCCGAACAGCAAGGCGATGATGACGCCGGCGATAGTGCGCGTCGAGCGCTGCTTGAAACGCAAGGCCAAGATACGGCGCGAGAACGGCAGGATCCACAGGATGGGAAGGCACGCCAACACGCCGCCGAACGTGACCTCCTTGATGGTCTGCCCCAAATACGTGGTCTCGAACGGAGCAGGCTGCAGGAACGGGAACACGCCGGTCATAGATGGCGGCTGCAGGAAGTACGCGAACAACGCCGGAGCCAGACGCCCGATGTTCCAACCGCGCTTGGTCATGTCATTGACCGTCAGGTTGTAGTTTGCGCCGAAATCGGTAAAGCTGCCGAAGCGCGCATGATTGTACAGCATCAACCCCGCCGCCATCACAATGTACGGCGCCATCAAGCAAGCGAACTCGATCGCGCCCTTGCGCGTGAGGATGGTTCGCTTCGTGATGTACTTGCGCCAGAACAGCGGGAATGCCACCAGCGACAGCACGATAAGCTGCGGACGGCATCCGACAACCAGGGCCATGCACAGGCTTCCGCCCAGATACCAACCGCAGGGACGCTTCGCCGCACGACCGCGCATCCACAGATACAAGCCCCAAACCGAAAACGCCAGACCCATGGAAATGGGAAGCGAGTAGAACGTGGGGAACTTCAGCAGATACAAGATGCCGCAGCACATGACCAGCGGGATCTGCAACAACAGGTACAAGCCCAGGCTGACGCGCTTGAAGTGATAACGTGCGAACCTGTCGAGCAAAGCCGAGCAACCCAACACGAACATGATGACGGCTATGAGCACGCCGATGGCCGTCGGGAAATTCGACCCGGTCAGCAAATAGAACGGCAAGTAGAACACGAGCACGGGAACCACGCCGAAGTACACATAGTAATGCCCGTCGTGGTAGGCAACGTCGAAGAGGTACTCCTCGCCCGTTTCCTTCTGCAGCTCATCGCGGGCGCCCTTGTCGTAAGGGTCGTCCATTTCCTGAAGCCATTGCGGAGGGGTTTCCTCCAAGTACAGCTGGCCATGGGCCATTGATTTGGCAAGCTCGGCGTACTGCTGAGCATTCTCACCGCCAACTTTAAATGTGTTGGCGATGCCGGTGCCATCCCAGGAGCCGGAATTGTACGTGCTGGTAGCGACGCCTACCAAGTTCGAGCCCATGAACAAATAGGAACTGAGCAGCACGATCTCGATTGCCACGGCGGTGATAAGCGCGGCTTTCGACTTACGGGGATTGCGAACGATGCCGATGCGGTAAATAGCAGACTTCGGACGGAAGATGAACGCAAGCGACAGAATGCCCAACGTTAGCAAGAAGCGCGTCTGGTTGAACAGGAACGGCTCTCGCGCGTTGATGGACACGTCCGAGAGCTTCACCGGGTAGTTGATATCCTCGCCGGTGATAGTAATCTTGAGATTGGACACCAACCCCGTGGTGTTCAGATTGATGTACTCGCTTTGATCGCACAGCGTATTGACGTCCACCTCGGGCACGCCGACTGTGTACTCAGTAGAATCGAAATACGTGCTATGAGCCTCGTCGGTGAACTGAATCTTCACCTTCAGCTGCTGGGCAGGTTGCCGGTAATCGAAGTTCAACCACACGTTGTGAACCTCAGAGTTGAGGTTCTTGAACTCGATGACGTGATTAACCTCGGTAACTCGATACTGGTTGTCAAGCGTCTTCGTAAGCGCCAAGCGATTGTTCAGGTTAGTAGTGTGGTACCCCGCCGTACGAAAGTAATTAAAGTTGAACACGAACGTTTCCAGCACCAAGGCCGCAAGCACCAACAACACGACGCTTTTCAAGACGTGCTTTACCGTAGCGCCATGCTTAAGCATAAGCTGCTGGTGCCAGTAGGATATGTTCTGTTTCATGGTAGGCATACGGCGAACCATTATACGGGATAAGCAAAGGGAGGGGTAGTTTCACCCCTCCCCTCTCAAGCAATATGCACGTTTTACGGCAGATGTTACAGACCAAGAGCCTGCTTCACATCAGCATACACAACGTCGACGTCGCGGTCGCCGTCGATGGACACGAGCAGGTCGCAGCCGCGATAGTAGTCGATCAGCGGAGCCGTGGACTTCTCGTAGACGTCGAGGCGGTTACGAACCGTGGCCTCGTTGTCGTCGTCGCGCTGATACATCTCACCACCGCATGCGGGGCATGCAGCGTCAGCGACGGAGCCGATGTGGCCGCATTCCTTGCACATACGACGAGAGGTCAGACGCTTGACGATAACCTCGAAGTCGACGTCGATGAGCAGAGCGGCATTCAGCGGGCGCTCCAGCTCGGCGAGCATGGTATCAAGAGCCACAGCCTGCGTGGTGGTACGCGGGAAGCCGTCCAGGATGACGCCCTTCTCGGTATCGGGCTGCTCGATGCGTTCCTTCATCAGATCGATGATCAAGTCGTCGGGAACCAGCTCACCGGCGTCCATGAAGCCCTTGGCCTTAACGCCGAGAGGAGTCTGATTCTTAACGGCAGCGCGAAGGATGTCGCCCGTGGAGATATGGCACAGGCCGCAATCCTCGACCAGCTTGGCAGCCTGCGTGCCCTTACCGGCGCCCGGGGCGCCCAGCAACACGATGTTCATGGTGAAGCAATCCTTTCGAGATATGCAGATAATGCAATTGCATCATAACAAAAAGGGAGGGCCCTCGGGGCCCTCCCTTCGGTAACTGCAAGGTTTCCTTACTTGAAGAATCCCTCATAGTTATGCATCTTCAACTGGCTTTCAACCTTGCTCATGGTATCGAGCGCAACGCCGATCATGATCAGGATGGAAGTACCGCCAAACGCCTGGATGAGCGTGTTGCCGGTAAAGTAGAAGATGATGGTCGGCACAACCGCGATGACCGCGATGAAAATGCCGCCCGGAAGCGTGACACGATGCAGCACGTTCTTGATGTAGGTCACGGTAGCGGAACCGGGACGAACACCGGGAATGAAGCCGCCCTGCTTACGCAGGTTGTCCGCCGTCTCCTCGGGATTGAACACCATGGAGGTGTAGAAATACGCGAAGAAGACGATCAGCGCGATGGTGAGGATCCAATTCAACCAACCTGTGGAGATGGCATCGGCGAAAGCCGTCAGCCAACCCACGTTGAACAGAGCCGCAAGCTGTGCCGGGAAGTAGATCAGGCAGCTTGCGAAGATGATCGGGATAACGCCCGCCGCATTCACCTTCAAGGGAATGTAGGTGGACTGACCGCCCATCATCTTGCGACCCTGCACGCGCTTGGCGTAGTTCACCGGGATACGGCGCTGTGCGCGCTCCACGAAGATGATCGCGGGGATGCACACGAGCACCACGGCCAGGATAAGCACCGTGATGGCGATGCCCATACCGGTATCGGTGGTCAGGTTCACCGAAGAGAAGATGGCCGAAGGCACACGGCTGACGATGCTCACGAAGATGATGAGCGACATGCCGTTGCCGACGCCGCGCTGCGTGATGAGCTCGCCCATCCACATGATGAACGCGGTACCGGCCACCAACGTGAACACCACCAGGATATCGGTGAGGATCTCGGGCACCTCGGAAGAGAACACCACGCCGTACTGCGGGGACTTGAACAGCAGCAGGTAGCCGATGGCGTTGATCAGGCCCAGGGCCAGCGTCAGGTAACGCGTGACCTGGGTGATGCGACGCCTGCCGGTCTCGCCTTCCTTCGCCCAACGGCCCACCGCCGGGATGACGCCCTGCATCAGCTGCATGATGATGGATGCGGTGATGTAGGGCATGATGCCCAGCGAGAATACCGAGAAGTTCGAAAGCGCGCCGCCGGTGAACAGGTCCAGCATGGTCATGGACACGCCCGAATCCTGGAACGAGTCAGCGAACTCGTGGAACGGGATGCCCGGAACCGGCACGTAGGAACCGAATCGATAAAGCGCAAGGATGCCCAGCGTGAACAAGATCTTCTTGCGCAGCTCGGGAACCTTGAACGCGTCGATGATAGAGCTTAGCAAGGCTCTTCGACCTTTCCGCCAGCTGCCTCGATCTTCGCCTTGGCGGAGGCAGAAACCTTGTCGACCTTGATGGTCAGGGCCTTGGTGATATCGCCATCGCCGAGAACCTTCACCAGGGCGTCCTCATGCTTGATGATGCCCTTGGCCTTCAGGGAAGCACCGTCGACGACGTCGCCAGCCTCGAACTTCTCCTCGAGACGGGAGACGTTCACGGGCAGGTACTCGACGCGGTTGATGTTGCGGAAGCCGGGCAGCTTCGGCAGACGACGGGCCAGCGGGGTCTGGCCGCCCTCGAAGCCGGCGCCCTTGCCGCCACCGGAGCGGGACTTCTGGCCGTTCATACCGCGGCCGGCGGTCTTGCCCTGACCGGCAGCGTGGCCGCGGCCGACGCGCTTGCGGTTCTTACGAGAGCCCTCTGCGGGCTTGAGGTCCTTGAGTTCCATTCGTTTCTCCTTGCAGATAGCTTACCGGGCTCCCGCCCGGTGCTGGCAGCTCGCCGCCAGCAAACTTCCAATACAGCCGATTGGCGCGCCGGAAGCCGACACGCCAATCGAGAATTCTACCCGAGACGGGTAAGTATGCCAAGGTGGCACCTGGGAACTTTACAGCTCCTCCACCTTGATGAGATGCTTCACCTTGAAGATCATGCCACGGATGTTGGCATTGTCGACCTGGTCGATGGAACGGCCGATCTTGCCGAGGCCCAGGGCCTTGAGCGTAGCAGCCTGATCCTTCTTGTAACCGATGGAGCTTTTCACCTGCGTAAGACGCAGCGTCTTCTTAGCGTCAGACATGGGTTACTCCTTCCAGCCGTAGATCTTGGCAACGGAAATGCCACGACGCTCGGCAACGGACTCGGGGGACTGCATTTCCTTCAGACCCTCGGCCGTGGCCTTGACCACGTTCATGACGTTGTCGGTGCCCAGAGACTTGCACAGGACGTTCTCCACACCGGACAGCTCCAGGACGGCACGGGCAGCGCCGCCGGCGATAACGCCGGTACCGGGAACAGCAGGCTTGATGAGAACGCGACCGGCACCGAACTCGCCGATGATCTCATGCGGCAGCGTCTTCTCGTCGGTCAGCGGCACGGAGAACATGTTCTTCTTTGCGTCCTCCACGCCCTTCTTGATGGCCGTAGGCACTTCCTGGGACTTGCCCATGCCGATGCCGACGTGGCCGTTGCGGTCGCCCACGACCACCAGCGCGGTCAGACCGAAGCGGCGACCACCCTTGACGACCTTGGACACGCGGTTGATGTAAACGACGCGCTCTTCGAGCTCGGGAGCTGCGGCGTTCTCTTGCTTGTTGCGAGCCATAGACTAAACCCCTTCTAGAATTTCAGACCGGCTTCACGAGCAGCGTCGGCCAGAGCCTTGACGCGCCCATGGTACAGGTTGCCACCACGATCGAAAACGACTTCCGTGATGCCGCATTCCTGAGCCTTCTTGCCTGCGATCTCACCGAGAGCGGTAGCGCCCTCGACGTTAGCGCCGTTCTTGCCCGTAGCCTTGAAATCAGGGCCCAGGGTGGAAACGCCGCACAGGGTCTTGCCCGCAACGTCGTCGACGAACTGCACGTAGATGTTGTTGTTGCTGCGCGTCACGCAAAGACGGGGACGCTCCGGCGTGCCGGAGATCTTACCGCGCACGCGACGATGGCGACGGGCCAGCGCAGCTTGCTTTTTCTGAAGCTTATTCATGGTAATCCCTTCGTTCAGTTACGCTTGCGCGCTTAGTCCTTGCCAGCCTTGCCGACCTTGCGGCGGACATGCTCGCCCTCATAGCGGATGCCCTTGCCCTTGTAAGGCTCAGGCTTGCGCCATGCGCGGACGTTAGCGGCCACCTGGCCGACCTGCTCCTTGCTGATGCCGGAGACGACGATCTCGGTCTGGCTGGGAACCTCGAACGTGATGTTCTCGGGGCACTCCATCAGAACGGGGTGCGAGAAGCCCAGCTGCATCTCCAGGTCCTTGCCCTTCAACGCGGCACGATAGCCGACGCCGACCAGCTGCAGCTTCTTCTGGTAGCCGTTGGAAACGCCCTCGACCATGTTGTGGATGAGGGTGCGGGTAAGGCCGTGCAGGCTCCTGGCCTCACGGGAATCGTCAGGACGGGAGACGATGATCTCCTCGCCTTCCTGGCTGATGGTCATCATGGGGTTGAACTCGCGGGTGAGCTCGCCCTTGGGGCCCTTGACCGTCACGATGTGGCCGTCGATCTTCACGTCGACGCCGGCAGGAACGGTAACGGGCTGCTTGCCGATACGAGACATAAACCTATCCCTTCCTTTCCTACCAGATGTACGCGATAACCTCGCCGCCGATGCCCTTCTTGCGGGCGTCGCGGTCGGTCATCACGCCGTTGGACGTGGAGACGATTGCAGTGCCGAGGCCGCCCAGAACGCGGGGCAGCTCGTCCTTGCCGGCGTAGATGCGCAGACCCGGCTTGGAGATGCGGCGGATGCCGCGGATGGTCTTGGCCTTCTTCTCGCCGTACTTCAGCGTGATTTCGAGCGTGGCACGAGGCTCGCCTTCGACAACCTCGTAGCCGGCCACATAGCCCTCTTCCTGCATGATGCGGGCGATCTCGACCAGCTTCTTGCTGGAGGGCATGGAGACCGTAGCCTTGCCGGCAGAGTTAGCGTTACGCACGCGCGTAAGCATATCTGCGATAGGGTCAGTCATGGTCATAGTAAGTTTCTCCTTTGGTTCGTGATGAGCCGATCGGTTCGGTTCGGATAGGCGCCCTTAGCACCCCCGCCTGAACCGTGGCACACCCGTACGTACCTTGTGTTGGGGCCTACCAGGAAGCCTTGGTCACGCCGGGCAGCTCGCCTTTGTTGGCCAGCTCGCGCAGGCACACGCGGCACAGGCCGAACTTACGGTAGTAAGCGCGCGGACGCCCGCAACGCGTGCAGCGATTGTGCTGGCGCGTGGAGAACTTCGGCTCGCGCTCGCTCTTGGCGATCATCGATTTCTTTGCCATGCAAATCCTTCTTTCTTGTTTCCAAGCCCGCCCGTGAGGCGGGCTTTAAACTGCCTGCAGGATGACCTGGCCGGCCATCCTTACGGTCAAACAAAAGGGTTAGTCGCGGTCCTTGAACGGGAAGCCGAGCGCGGAAAGCAGCGCGAAGGCGTTCTCGTTGTTGCCGGCGGTGGTGACGAACGTGATGTCCATACCACGGGTGCGATCGACCTTATCGTACTCGATCTCGGGGAAGATCAGCTGCTCGGTGATGCCGAGCGTGTAGTTGCCGCGACCGTCGAAGCTGGTCGGGGAGATACCGCGGAAGTCGCGGACGCGCGGCAGAGCAGCGGCCAGCAGACGATCCAGGAACTCCCACATACGGTCGCCGCGCAGGGTGACCTTGCAGCCGATTGCCTGGCCCTCGCGCACATGGAAGCCTGCGATGGACTTCTTGGCGCGGGTGATGCAGGGCTGCTGACCGGTGATGATGCGCATGTCGTTCATGGCGGCATCAAGCAGCTTGTGATCGGAAGCGGCGGCGCCGACACCCATGTTCACGACGATCTTCTCGAGACGCGGAACGTCGTTGATGTTGGCGATCTCCAGCTCTGACTTGAGCTTGCTGACGATCTCGTTCTTGTACTTCTCTTTGAGACGAGGAGCAGTCATGCGATTTCCTTTCGATGAATTAAACGCAGGATTTCCGACCCTGCGTCCCTGGTCTTATATGGCCAGGGTCATATTCTAAACGCGGCCCGCGCAAAGGCGGGCCGCCTTCAACAAAACTATTTATCGATGTCCTTGCCGCACTTCTTGCAAACGCGGACCTTCTTGCCGGCCTCGTTCACGCGGTGGGAAACACGGGTGGGCTGCTTGCACTCGGGGCAGACGACCATGACGTTGGAGACATGGATAGGAGCCTCGACGGACATGATGCCGCCCTGCGGGTTCTGCTGAGTGGGGCGCATGGCCTTCTTGACCATGTTCACCTTCTCGACGACCACGCGCTGCTTGCTGGGGAGAGAACGAACGACCTGGCCCTCCTTGCCCTTGTCCTTGCCGGACAGAACGCGGATGGTGTCGCCCTTCTTGATGTTCATGCTGTTCATTGCGAATAACCCCCTTTACAGCGTCTCAGGTGCCAAGGACACGATCTTCATGTACTTCTTGTCGCGCAGCTCGCGGGCGACGGGCCCGAAGATACGCGTGCCGCGCGGCGCACCGTTGGCGTCGATCAGGACGGCGGCGTTCTGGTCGAACTTGATGTAGCTGCCGTCAGCGCGACGAACTTCCTTCTTCACGCGCACAACGACGCAGCGCACGACGTCACCCTTTTTGACAGCACCGTTGGGCATAGCCTCTTTGACGCTGCAGATGATCACGTCGCCCAGGCCCGCGTAACGGCGCTTGGAGCCGCCCAGGACCTTGATGCACTGCACCTTGCGAGCGCCGGAGTTGTCGGCGACCGCGAGCATGGTTTGCATCTGAATCATTGCTTCAACCTATCTTTCAATCGGTAATCTGATGGGATAAGAGGAAAGGGCTATTTAGCCTTTTCGTTGATCTCCACCAGACGCCAGCGCTTCATCTTGGACAGCGGACGGGTCTCCATGATGGTGACGGTATCGCCGACGCCAGCCTCGTTGTTCTCGTCATGCGCGTGGAACTTCTTGGTGGTCGTCATCATCTTCTTGTACACCGGATGCGGCTTGCGCTCGGCGACGGAGACGACGATCGTCTTGTCGTTAGCGGCGCTGACCACGACGCCCTGGCGGACCTTACGCGTATTACGCTCTTCGCTCATGTTATCAAACCTTCCTTTATGCGCTCAGCTCACGGGCGCGCATCTCGGTCTGGATGCGAGCGATGTCCTTCTTGACCTGCTTCACGCGTGCGGTGTTGTCAAGCTGGCTCGTTGCCATCTGGAAGCGCAGGTTGAAAAGCTCAGCGCGTGCTTCCTTGAGTTTGGCCTGCAGATCGTCGGCAGACAGCTCACGAATCTCTGCTGCTTTCATTTACTCCTGCCCTTCCGTTTCCTTGGTCACAATCTTGCACTTGATGGGCAACTTGTTGATTGCAAGGCGGAGCGCCTCTTTGGCCGTAGCCTCGTCGACGCCGTCGATCTCGAACATGATGCGACCGGGCTTGACGACCGCGACCCAGGCCTCGGGGTTGCCCTTACCGGAACCCATGCGGGTCTCAGCCGGCTTCTTGGTGATCGGCTTGTCCGGGAAGATGGTGATCCAGACCTTACCGCCACGCTTCATGTAGCGGGTCATGGCAATACGAGCGGCCTCGATCTGACGGTTGGTGATCCAGTGTGCTTCCAGGGCCTGGATGCCCCAGGTGCCGTGGTTCAGACGGGTACCACCCTTTGCACGGCCCTTCATGGAACCGCGCTGCACCTTGCGGTGCTTAACACGCTTAGGTACGAGCATTACTTGCGCCCCCTATCATTACGGTCGTTGCGGCGGGAACGGTTCGGGCGAGAGCTGCCCTCGAGCTGAGGCTGCGGAGCCTTCTGGCCCGGCAGGACCTCGCCGTGGTACACCCACACCTGAACGCCGATGGCGCCCATCTGCGTGCGGGCGGTGCAGAAACCGTAGTCAACCTTGGCACGCAGCGTGTGCAGCGGCACGCGACCCTCGCGGTACCACTCGCGGCGGCTCATCTCGGCACCGCCGAGACGACCGGCGCACTGGATGCGGATGCCCTTGGCACCGGACTTGCGGGCGGACTGCACGGCCTTGCGCATGGCACGACGGAATGCGACGCGGCCCTCGAGCTGCTCGGCAACGGACTGGGCGATGAGGTTGGCGTCCAGCTCGGGGCGCTTGACCTCGACGACCTCGATGTTGACCGGGCCGTTGGCGACCTTCTCGAGCTTCTTGCGCAGAGCGTCGATCTCGGCGCCCTTCTTGCCGATCACGACACCCGGGCGGGCCGTGGTGACGATGACCTTGATCTTGTCGCCTGCGCGCTCGATCTCGACCTTGGAGACGGCGGCACGGGCCAGCTGCTTGTCCAGGAACTTCCTAATGGCCAAGTCGTTTGCCAGGTTCTGGGCGTAATCCTTGTCGGCGTACCAACGGCTGCGCCACTCTTCGGTGATACCGAGGCGGAACCCGGTAGGGCTTACCTTCTGACCCATAGACTTTATGCCTCCTCTCGCGGAGCGACGATGATGGTGATGTGGCAGGTGCGCTTGCGGATGCGCGAAGCGGAACCCTTAGCGCGGGGACGGATGCGCTTGAGCGTGGGGCCTTCATCGACGAAGGCGGTCTTCACGACCAGCGTCTCCGGACGCACATGATGCTGGTACTCAGCGTTTGCCACAGCGGAGTTCAGCGTCTTCTCGACAACCTCGGCGGCTGCGCGATTGGTGAACATCAAGATCTCACGGGCAGCCGGAACGGACTTGCCGCGGATCAGGTCGACGACGATGCGTGCCTTGCGGGGCGACATGCGCACGGTACGTGCGATTGCTTTAGCTTCCATGATTCACCCCTTCTTATCGCTTCTTCTTGTCGGCTGCGTGACCCTTGAAGGTACGCGTAGGGGCGAACTCGCCCAGCTTGTGGCCGACCATGGACTCGGTAACGTAAACCGGCACGTGCTTGCGACCGTCGTGCACCGCGATGGTGTGGCCCACCATTTCGGGGAAGATGGTGCTGGCACGGGACCAGGTCTTGATGACGTTCTTTTCGCCGGCCGCGTTCATCTTCTCGATGCGCTCAAGAAGGCGAGGCTCAACGAAAGGACCCTTCTTCAAACTTCTGCTCACTATTACTCCTTAACGCTTAGCGCTACTTCTTGCGACGGCGAATGATCAGGCGGCTAGAGGCCTTCTTCGGGTTGCGCGTACGATGACCCTTGGTCGGAACGCCCCAGGGGCTGACAGGGTGACGGCCAGAAGTCTTGTTCTTGCCTTCGCCACCGCCGTGGGGATGGTCCACAGGGTTCATGACGGTACCGCGAACCGTCGGGCGGATGCCACGCCAACGATTACGGCCGGCCTTGCCGATCGTGATGTTGGAGTGCTCGGCGTTACCGACCTCGCCGATGGTGGCGCGGCAGGTGAGCAGCACGCGGCGCATTTCGGAGGAGGGCATGCGCAGGATGGCGTACTTGCCTTCCTTGCCCATCAGCTGGATGCTCGTGCCGGCGGAGCGGGCAAGCGCGGCGCCACGGCCGGGCTGCAGCTCGACAGCGTGGATGAGCGTACCGACGGGGATGCAGGACAGCGGCATGGCGTTGCCGGGCTTGATGTCCACATCGGTGCCGCTGACGATCATGTCGCCGACCTTCAGGCCCTTCGGGTGAAGGATGTAGCGCTTCTCGCCGTCAACGTAGTGCAGCAGAGCGATACGAGCGGAGCGGTTCGGGTCGTACTCGATGGTAGCGACCTTTGCAGGCACGCCGTCCTTGTTGCGCTTGAAGTCGATGATGCGGTAACGACGCTTCACGCCGCCGCCCTGGTGACGGACGGTGATGTGACCGTGGTTGTTGCGACCCGCCTTCTTGTTCAGCGGCGCAAGCAGGGACTTTTCCGGCTTGTCGCAGGTGATTTCGGCTTTGTCCGAAACCGTCTGGAAGCGACGACCGGGGCTAGTCGGCCTGTACTGTTTGACTCCCATTTCAAACCTTTCCATCTGGATTTCCGCTCGCATGCCTCACCATGCACCGGAGATCCTTCCTACAGATGTGGATATGGCGATTGCCAAAGCACGCTCGTTTGAGGCCGAACGCACCGACTCCGTCAATCCACGCGCCCGGGTGTATCCATAAGTCACCAGACGCAACTGGATATTATACGAGCCTGAATGGTTGGTTTCAAGGAAAACCTGCTTGAACGAAGCGCGCCCACAACCTGCACACAAGCCAGGTTGCGAGCGCTTATATATTGATATGGAGAAAGGCTTGCGGGCTTCCCTCTATCACGATTTCCGCGATGCAGCAGAACCGCGCGCTAATCCAGATGGAACGCGCACGGCAGGTCGACGCTTACCGGCGAGTTGTCGGCGTTGGTCTCCATGACGCTGGCCATGAAGTCCCACCACTTCCGACAGATCTCGGTCTCGGCCGATTCCGCGTAACGCTCGGGATCGTCGAGCTCGATGTAGCCGAAAAGGATGTTGGTCTCCTGGTCGATGAAGATGCTGTAGTTGTGCCCGCCGTACTCGTGGAGCATATCGGCCATCTCGGGCCACAGCTCGTTGTGACGGCGCTCGTACTCCTCGGCGAACCCGGGATACAGCTTCATTTTGAAGCCGCTGATGGTGCGGCCTTCGGCGGTTTTACGGATGGTCATCGCCTTTTCCTTTCATTATTGTTGCGGATAGGGGCACGCGGCGCGCATGGACCCGGGATTTCCCGCTCTTTGCACGCACCGCGCGTACGTGCTGCGAAACGCAGCATGCCGGAGCTTGCGGAAGCACCGGGATGGGCAGGGAGGCTGCAGACCCCCTGCCCTACAGGCGCATATGCGCCCTAAAATGATGGCACCTCCGGCACGGTTGCGCAGGACACGTCCTACCCTACCGACGCACATGCGCCGCGAAACGCGCATGCCCGGGCGGCGCGCCCGGGCATGCATGAAAACGTTACTGCAGCTTGCCGTAACGCTCTTCCGTGATCTGATCGAGCGTCTTGCCCTGCGTGTCAGGGCACCACACCACGCCGACCACGAGCGACACCACCAGCACCGCGCACATGATGAGCGCCGCCGGGAAGAAGCCGGCGGGGTTGGTGGAGATGTCGCCCATGATGGCGCCGACGCCTACGAGCGACCAGATGCCAAGGGCCGCGCGCACCAAGAAGAACATGATGCCCTGAGCACCGCCGCGGTAGCGCGTCGGGAACAGCTCGGTTCCCCACAGCGCATAGAAGCACTGCGCCGAAAAGCCGGCCGAAACGCCCCACAGGATGACGTAAGCCCACAGGCACCAGCCCATGGAATCGGTGGTGCCGTTGTTGAGCGCCGCGCCGAAGATGGCGATGCAAACCCACGAGGCCAGCGCCAGCAGCGCCGAGACGCCGAACAGCACGCGATGCGGCACCTTATCGCCCAGCTTGGAGAACACCGCCAGCGAGCAGACGGCCACGAGCACCCATTGCACCACGCCGAGCAGGCTCTGCCCCACCGAATCCAGGTTGCCGGCAGCGGCATACAGGTACGGCATGAACTGGCCGTTGGTACCCGCCGCCAGGTTCCACGTCAGATACACGGCCACCAAGAACACGATGGTCTTGACGTTGACGGGGTTCTTCAGCGCGTTGGCCATCATGCGGCCGAACGACTCGTGCTCAGCTGCTTCGCCCTGTTTCTCCGCCCAATCCTTGGACTCCTGCAGCTGGCGCTGCAGATTCCATGCGACAAGGGCCACCACGAGCAGCACCAGGAACAGGATGCGCGTGGACAGCAGGCCGTCGAAGGGACCGTAGGTTCCGGCGGGCAGCAACGTCTTGCCGTCGGCCGCGAAACCGGGGAGCGCGAACGACAGGGCCAAGGACAGCAGGAAGATGATGGCCGGCCCGCAGCTCCATGCGAACTGGCTGATGCCGATGTTGGCGGCGCGTTTGGTGGACGTGGACGTTTCGGAGATGTAGCTCCACGAAGCAGGGACGCCCGCTCCCACCGACAGGCCGGAGAGCACCACGCCCACTACCACCATGGGCAGGTTCATGGCGCACATGGCGATGGCCACGCCGATAGCGTATACCAGCAGGTTGTAGCGGTAGATGATGGTGCGGCCGTACTTGTCGGTCAGAAATCCGCCGATAAGCGCGCCGATGGCGGCGCCGAACGCGTTCGCGCCGATAGCGCCCAGGACAGAAGTCCACATCGAGCCGAAACCGAATGCGGCGGCCCACGCCGTCAGCGCCACCGACGACGCCACGATGCACCCGGAATCCAGGAAGTTCGTCAACGACACCGCGATGGTGCCCTTGCGCTCCTGAGACATTGCCATGATCGATTCGCCTTTCACTTGTTCCTATGGCCGGCAGCTGCGCTAGTCCAGGAAGCTTTCGTTGATATCGAGCTTGAAATCGCGGGCGATGGCGCGCAGGCCGTCGTCGGTGATGGTGTTGCGGAACTGGTCGCTGCCGCCGTTGAGCATACGGGCCTCGGCGTAGATGGCCGCGGCCTTCTCGATGGTATGCATAAGGCCGAACGCCGTATCGAAATCGGGGCCGGACACGAACAGGCCGTGCTGCGCCCAGATGGCGGCGTCGTAGGTTTTCATGAGCTCGCAGGTGGCCTGCGCGATCTCGGAACCGCCCGGAACCATCCACGGCACGACGCCCACGCCCTTCGGGAACACCACGATGCACTCGGTCATGGCCTTCCACAGGGCGCGCGTGATGGTGCGCGCATCAAGCGGCATGACGAACGACAGCGCGATGACGTTCTGCGGATGCGCATGGTAGATCACGCGGCAGGCGCCGTCGGTGGCCGCCACGCGGACGCTGTGGTTCATGAAATGCGTGGGGAACTCGCTGGTGGGAACGCCCCCGTCCTTCAGGCCCCACACGATGCGCCATGCGTCGCCGGCGTCGTTGATCTCGACGATGCCCACGTTGGCGGCGGGGTCAAGCTGCACGTTGCGCATGTAGCGGCCCGAGCCCGTGGTGGCGAAGAACGCCCCACGCAGGTTGTCGGCCTGCACACCCATGGACACCCAGCTAGAGGGGTTGTCGTAGAAGAACGGGCGGCACGCGCCCACCTGCTCGTTGGTCAGACGATACGTCAGGTTGCCGCCGTTGCGCTCGTGCCAGCCCTGGTCCCAGCCATCGGTGCACAGGCGCACGAACGCCTTCATAAACGGCTGCTGCTCCACGGCCACGCCCGAGACGGCGCCCTTGGCAACGGTGACGCCCTTGTCGAGCACGCCTTGCGCGGCTTGCGCGCCACGGCCCAGCACGTCCTGTGCGCTATCCAAAATACCCATGTTCCTGCCTTTCGATGATGCGCCGGGAACTTCGGCGCGGATCAGGCGGGCTCGGATGCAGGTCCTTGCCCGCCGCTTGCTTTCATTGCATGTAAGGGCTGATCGCCTATGCGCGGCCGGAGAGCACCTCATCCTCATAGGCCTTGATGGGCTCCCACAGCCCGCCATCGGTCGGCACGCCCTCGCGACGGCAGTACTCGTCCCACACGGCGCCGAACGGCATGGTCTTGAACTGCTCGGTGACGATCATCTTCTCGGAGAAGCGGTACGTATCCTGCAGCTCCTTGAGGCGCTCGACGGGCTGCAGCAGCTCGAACAGCAGGCTCTTCTCCATGGCGCGGGTGCCGGTCGCCCAGGCGCCGATGCGGTTGATGGACGCGTCGAAGAAGTCGAGGCCGATGATGACCTTGTCCCAGCCGCCCGGGCAGCGCACGATCTCGCCGGCGATCTCCTTGATGTTGTCTTCGAACAGCACCACGTGATCGGAATCCCAGTGCATGGAGCGGGTGACGTGCAGCGGCACGTACGGGAAGAACAGCAGCAGGCTGGAAAGCTTGTCGGCGATGTTTTCCATGGGGTTGAAGTGGCCGGCGTCGATGAGCACCACGTGGTTGCCGCCCTTCTTCGCGGCATAGGACACGTAGAACTCCTGGTTACCGGTGGTGAAGCCCTCCACGCCGATGCCGAAGACCTTCTGCTCCATGGCATCGATGACATGCGGCGTGTCGAAGGAATAGATCTCGTCGAGCGCATCGCGCAGGCGCTCGCGCATGCCGAAGCGATCGGCCGGGTGGTCCTTCAGGCCGTCGGGGATCCAGAAGTTGTTGAGCACCATGTCGTCAAGCTCCTCGCCGATGCGCTCGGCGATCTTGCGGCAGGCAACGCAGTGGCGGATCCAGAAGTCGCGCACGTCCTTGTCCGGAGAGGAGACGGTAAGGCCCTCCTTGACCATGGGATGGCTGAACAGCGTGGGGTTGAAGTCGATGCCGTAGCCGTGCTCCTTGGCCCAGGCCACCCAGGGCTCGAAGTGCTTGTACTCGATCTGGTCGCGGTCGACCCAGGGGCTCTCGTCGTTGAAGATGGCGTAGCTGGCATGCAGGTTGATGCGCTTCTTACCGGGGATGAGGCTGCACGCCTTCTCGAAGTCGGCCGTCAGCTCTTCGAAGGTACGGGCGCGGCCCGGGTAGTTGCCCGTGGTCATGATGCCGCCGGAAGCCGCGTTGTCCTTCTGGTCGAAGCCCATGACGTCGTCGCCCTGCCAGCAGTTGACAGAGATCGCCTTGCCGGCCAGCTTCGCCAGGACCGCCTCGGTATCGATGCCCTCGGCGGCGTATGCCTCGCATGCCAGTTCGTAAGCTGTGCTCATATGCGCTCCTATCTTGGATGATGTGCTATGTTCAAGCCGCGATGCGGCGGTGAACCGATTCGAATGCGCAGGGCCGACGCGCGGCGGCCCCTGCGCGTACGGGTTATTCGGGCTGGTATTCCACCACGTCGAACGAACGGCGGATGGCCTCTCGCGCCTCATCGAGATCGGCGAAGACGCCGTCGCCGATCATCTGCACCATAAGGTTGCCCAGGCTGGTGCCCTCGATGGGGCCGGCGAACACGGGGATGCCGCAGGCACGGGCCGTCAGCTCGTTGAGGTAGGTGTCCTGGCATCCCCCGCCGACGATGTTGATGGAGGTGTACGTACGGCCGGTCAGCGCCGACAGCTCGTTGATGGAATCGGCGTAGCAGCCGGTCAGGCTCTCGTATACGCAGCGCATCAACTCGCCGACGGTATCCGGCACGGGCTGGCCCGTCTCGCGACAGGCGGCCTTGATCTCCTCGATCATGGACGCAGGCGCCAAGAAGCGATCGTCGTTGACGTTGACGTATGGGACGAGGGCATCGGGATGCAGCTTCTGCTCGGCGCGCGCAGCATCCGCCAGGTCGCCGAAGCCGATCTCCTTGGCGGCGCGCTTGAGCTGGGCGCCCTTGCCGGCGACGTAGCTGACGCCGTTGAGCTCGCGGCGGATGGACTGGATCATCCACAAACCCATGATGTTCTTCAAGAAGCGGAAGCGCTTCAGATAGCCGCCCTCGTTCGTGAAGTTCTGATACCTGCTGGCGTCAGAGGTGATGGGGCCCTCGTGTTCCACGCCGAGCAGGCTCCACGTGCCGCTTGAAAGGTAGACCGCCTGCGCATCGCGCGCAGGTACCGCCAAAAACGCCGAGCCCGTGTCATGCGTGGCGGGCAGCATCACCTGGGCATCGAAGCCCACGCGCTGCTGCACCTCGGGTGCAAGCCCGCCCACCACCGTGCCGGGCATGGCGATTTCGCCGAACAGGCGCGCGGGGGCCGCCGCCGCCTCGAGCGCAGCGGCATCCCAGGTGCACGTGCGGGCGTTGACGAGGTTCGTGGTGGTGGCGTTGGTGTATTCGTTGACCATGTTGCCCGTGAGCAGGTAATTCAGGTATTCGGGCACCATGAGGAAGCGGTCTGCCGCCTCAAGCTCATCGGGATGCTCGGCGGCCAACGCCGCCAGCTGGTAGACCGTGTTGAACGTTTGGCGCTGAATGCCCGTGGCACGGTACAGGTTCTCCAGGCCGATGCCCGCATCCACGTCGGCGGCGACGTCGTTCGTGCGGGCATCGCGATACGCCACCGCATCGCCGACGCGTCGACCCTGAGCGTCGACCAAGACGAAATCCACGCCCCAGGTGTCGATGCCGATCGCCTCGGGGATCTTGCCGGCTTCGCGGCATTTCTCCAGGCCGACCAGGATGTTCTCCCAAATCATATCGATGTCCCAGCAATCGTGCCCGCGGCGGCGCACCTGCACGTTGTCGAAGCGGTGCACCTCCTCGAGCTCGATCTTTCCGTCGACGACGCTTCCCAGGACATGGCGTCCGCTTGAGGCCCCGATGTCGATTGCGAGGTAGTAACGCCTAGCCATCAGCGATCCCCTTCCGCGTCTTGTTCGCCCTTGCCGCGGATCTGCACCACGTACATGACGTTGGTGGCCGCCACCTTGTCCGGCGAACCATCGACGCCCGACGAGACGATGGGGCTGGTGGAACGATCGCCCGCCGTGAACACGGCTACATCGCCCGGCCGGACGCACCCGTGCGCCACCACGGCGCTGCGGGCGCTGTCCACGACGTGCTGCATATCGCCTTGCACGTCGGCGAGCATGGGCGTGACGCCCCAATGGATCTGCTGCTGGCGCATAACGCGCTCAAAGGGCGTCACCGCATAGATGGGAACGCGCGGGCGGAGGTTCGAAACCAGGCGCGCGGTATAACCGGAGATGGTGGGCGCCACGATGCACGATGCGTTGATGTTCTCGGCGGTTTGCACGGCGGCGATGCCCACGGCAAGCGCCACGCGGGCGCGCACACGCGTGCGGTCGGGGAAACGCTCATCGAACAGATACGGCTCGCTGGCCTCGGCGATGCGCGACATCATCTGCACGGCAGGCACCGGGTAGCGCCCGCAAGCCGTCTCGCCCGACAGCATGACGGCATCGGTGCCGTCGTAGATGGCGTTGGCCACATCCCCCACCTCGGCACGGGTGGGACGCGGGTTGCGGATCATGGAGTCGAGCATCTGGGTTGCCGTGATGACCGGCTTGGACGCGCGGTTGCACGCGCGGATGATCTCCTTCTGGATATGGGGAACCTTGTGCGCGGGCACTTCCACGCCTAGATCGCCGCGCGCGATCATGATGCCGTCGGAGGCCTCGATGATCTGGTTGATGTTCTCAACGGCCTCGTGGCATTCGATCTTCGAGATGAACATGATGTCGGATCCGCCGTGCTCGTCGAGGAACGCCCGCATCTCGCGCACGCCCCCGGCATCGCGGATAAACGACGCTGCCACGAAATCGACCTGCTGCTCGATGCCGAAGAGCAGGTCGCCGCGGTCTTGATCGGTCATGACCGGCAACGGCACCGAGGTTCCGGGGAGGTTCATGGACTTGCGCTCGCCTAAGACGCCGGAGTTCTGGACGGTGCAATGGATGTCGGTGCCCTCGACGCCGTCGACGGCAAGCTCGATCAAACCGTCATCCACCAAGATGACCGTGCCCGGAGCCACCGATCGCCACAGGCCCTTGCAGGTGTGCGACACCACGCGGTCGGTGCCCTCGACGTCGGCCTCGGTGAACGTGAACGAGTTGCCGGCCATCAGCTGCACGGGTTCATGCCCGGACAGCAGGCCCGTGCGGATCTCGGGGCCCTTCGTATCCAAAAGGATGGCGCAGGGGCTGTCCATCTCCCGACGCACCTTGCGCAAGCGGTCCATTCGAGCGCGCTGCTCATCATGGGTCCCATGTGAGAAATTGAAGCGCGCTATGTCCATGCCCGCGTTGATGAGACCCTTGAGCGTCGATTCGTTATCCACCGACGGACCCAAGGTGCACACGATCTTCGTTCGCTTTGCCATGCAGCCACCTTACCGTTGCTTTTCGTCTCGTAAACACAAAAACTATACCGCTAAACGGCTGCGATTCCTCGGCAATCGGAAAACCCCACTTTTGCGCTAGACTCACTGCAAGATTCCAGCGGAAAGGCAGCGAGCGTCATGCGAACGCTACATCGCCCGGAACGCCGTAAGCTACAGCAGCTCCCCGCCATACAAAGGCTCGAACACGGATTCCCGATGGTTCTCGAACAGGTCGTGGGCGCTGCGGCGCCGAGCGCATACAGCCCGCCGAGCACGACAGCTCCCAGCAGCTCGCCGCGGCAATACGGAAGGACGAGCGTGCGCAGCACATACGTTTTCGAACAGCCGAGCGCGTATGCGGCGCCGAGCAGGCCTCAGCACAACGTGAGCGCCAGCGCGACAACTGCTACGGCGCGAAAGCGATGCTTCTTGGATTCGTTCTTCATGGTATTCCTTTTGGCACGGCGGAGACGATACCGGAAAGAGCGCATCAGGCGGATGCGCGCGTCGAGACGAAAACGGACCCGCAGCATACCCGCTGCGGGTCCGTTTTTCTCGCATGTTGCGGCCAGGTCTTAGATCTCCTTGACCCACAAGCCGTGGAGGTTGCAGTACTCGTAGACCTTCACGGGCTTGTCGCCGGCGGCAACGGTGAAGTTCGCCTCGGGCGCATCGGCGGGCGTGAGCGGGGCAACCTGGTAGCCCTTTTCCGTGACCAGAACCACCATGGTGATGAAGTGCGGCTCAGTCATGGGATGGGCGACCTCGCCCACCTGCACGTGCACGTTCGCACCATCGACCGCAACCTGCGGCACGTGCTTCTCGAACGCGCCGTCGGTGCTGTTCGCCGTAAGCTCGGCCATGGCCTCGCCGCAGCAGGACATGGGCACGCCCTGATCGAACACCTTGATGGCCACGTTGCCGCAATGCATGCACTTGAAGAATTTGACGTCCATGATAAAACCCCTCTCAGGTTTACAACGGCAACCCCAGCGGCGCCGTTGCTTCCAGTATAGAAACGCCTTACGTGCACGGAGGGCTCGCAGACCGTTGTTTGCGAGCCCGTTACATTCCCTGTGCACGCTTGTAGCGTGTCTTATATGTTACTCTTTTTATACCATTTCTGGAAGCCCTTTTTGCGATTTCTTGGTGCGAACGGCATAAACAAGGGCGCACGCCCCCGCCACCATGAGCGGAACGCTGAGGACCTGGCCCATGGTCAGCCATCCGCCCCATAGGTAGCCGATTTGCGCATCGGGCTGGCGAACGAACTCGATGAGGAAGCGGAACAGGCCATAGCCCATAAGGAACACGCCCAAAAACGTCCCCTGAGGACGCGGAGGTTGCTTGCGCGACATGACGTATAGCACGCAGAACAGCACAACGCCCTCGAGCAGGGCCTCGTAGAGCTGCGAGGGGTGGCGCGGCATGGCGCCCGCCGTGCCGCCGAACACCACGCCCCACGGCAAGCTGGTGGGCGCGCCCCACAGCTCGCCGTTCACGAAGTTGGCGCAGCGACCGAAGAACAGGCCGATGGGCGCCGCGATGCAGCCCATGTCGGCAAGCGTGAGGTATGGGATGCCGGTGAAGCGCGCCGCCACGATGCCCGAGAGCAGCGCGCCGATAAGGCCCCCATGAAAGCTCATACCGCCGTGGTTGAACGCCAAGATCTCGGCAGGATGGGAGAAATAGTAGCCATCGCCGTACACGAGCACGTAGCCAAGACGTCCTCCCAAGATCACGCCTATGATGGCGCACAGCACCACGGCGAGCAGGCTGTCCGCATCCACCCGCACCTTCCAGCGCTTCGCCACCCGCCACAGCACCAACGCCGCGCACACGAAGCCGGCCACATAGGCGATGCCGTACCAGCGCACGATAAAAGGCCCGACAGCGAACGCCACCGGGTCGAGCATGCGATATATTTCGTTTAACATGGGGAAAGCTCCGTTCCATAGCATTCGAACGGAGAAAAGGATACCTTAGTTCAAGCCCCCTGCGCCAACCTGTTGAGCGCTTGCCCTAACCTCTTCACGAAGCGGGCCGGGGATGGGGCGCAGCAGCTCGACCTGCGCGCCGCACTTAGGGCAATCAAGGGTGAACAGGGCCGTTTCAGGGCCCAATACCATGATGGCGCGGTAGCGCGCCACATCGAACGTGCTGCACCCGCAGCGTGGGCACGCGGCGTGTATGTTCACGGTTTTCACGGAAGCAGCCTAAAGCAAGAACCGATTAGGGTTGCCCTGACGGGTGGGGCCTTCGTCGGCGCGATCGGCCGTGCTCGGCCCGTGCTCCAGGAAGAACTCGCAGAAGCGGCAGATCTCCTTGACCGCCGCGTCGAAATCGCGGCTGGGATCGAGCAGCTTGCCGAAATCGGTGCACACCACGTGCGTAGGCCGGAAGCAGGCGGCGAAGTGGCAATCGGCAGGGCACGGCTCGCCGGGAATGTTATGCGGGCATCTGCCGTTCATCTCGGCGTCTTCGTAGCAACCGCGCAACTCCCAACACTTCATGCCTTCCGCTTCCCTTCTCCGCCTGCTTACCTGCTGTTTTCCGCTTACATAACCGCCGGCACGACGCGGGTGACGCCGGGCACGCGCTCCTTGAGGATGCGCTCGACGCCGTTGGCCAGCGTCATCTGGGACATAGGGCAGCCCTTGCAAGCGCCCTGCAGCTCGACGGTGACCACGCCGTCCTCGTCGACGTCGACGAGCTTCACGTCACCGCCGTCAGCCTGCAGGCTGGGTCGGATGAGCTCGAGCACTGCTGCAACATCGGTCTTCTCAACCATGAGGTTCTCCTTTGCCTTTCGGTCTTATGTTCATCATGAGCGATTCTACCACAGCGCCCGATGGGGCTATCGGGCGTTTGGATGGGGTTACGATGAGGGTTTCCAGTCCTTGCCCAGAATGACCAGCACATCGGTGCCGAACGAGTAGGCGCCGGTGTTCTGGACCAAGCGCCCCACGCCCATGGCGTTGAGCACGGTCTGCGCGGCCGGCTGGGCATCGCTGGAGTTGTAGATGACCAGCGTTTCGCTGTACACGGAGGTGTCGGTGTTGCCCGTCTCCGAAACCTTGAACCCCTTCGAGGTGAGCGTCGACTCCATAGAGGCCGCCGCACCCGTGATGCCGCCGCCGTTTTTCAGCGTGATGGTGAAGCTGCCGGGATCGGTGGTCGCCTCCCGCGTCTGCTCGGCGGGCTCCTGCCCCGAATCGACGCGGTCCATCATCTCGGACCACGAGGAATTCGACACCGCGTACACGTCCTGGCCATCGCTTTGCGTGACGTAGCCGGGAACCAGAGCGCCCGTGACGGAATCGGCGCCCATGCCCTTGAGGCCTTCGGCCAAGGAGAGCGCATCGCTTGAGCCCATGTCGGTGCCGAAGGCCCCCTGCAGCTGGTCGAGCAGGCCGACCAAGCTGGACTTGCCCCCCGACACCATACGCAACGACACGGCCTCGAGCAGCTTGCGTTGGTTTTCCGCCTGGGTTTGCCTGGGCGACTCGAAGTTCGTGGCGCGCGCCAGCGTCAGAGCGCCCTCGCCGGTGAGGGTTTGGCCGCCTGCGGGCAGGTACACGCTGCCGGCGTTGGGATCGTCCACCTCTTCAGAAAGGTCCACATCAACGCCGCCGAGCGTGTTCACCAGCTGCACAAGGCCGGCAGCGTCGATCTTGACCACGTGCGAGATCTTCACGTCGGCGAAATTCGCCACAGCGTTGACCAAGCTGGCATCGCTTTCGCGCACGCTTGCCTGTCTGATGGGGTAATACTTGCCGTCCTTGAGCGACACCTGCACATCGGCGGGGATGTTGAGAATGCAGACGTTTTTGCCCGAGGAATCGGTTCGCACCAAGGCAAGCGCATCGGGGCCGTCGGCGGAGTTGGGCATGCCGGGCGTATCCAGCTCGGCCACGACGAGCGTATAAAACGGGTCGCCGGATTTCACGGCGGTGAGAGCCTTGTCGGCATCGGAGCCTTTAAGCGCCAGCTTGCCATTGAGGTTTCCCATAAGGGTGAACGAGCCCACACCATAGGCCACGGCCGCCAACACGGCTATAACCGCCACGGCGATGCCTACGCGCTTTGCGAGCGTGCGGCGCTTGACCCCTGGAGAGAATTCCAGGCCCCTGGCGTACCCGGCACGGCTTCGCGGGCCCTGAGCGCTGGGCATGACGTTGCTCACGTAGCCGCGCTGCGCGCGCTTCTGCCTACGCGGGCTGGAGAAGCCCACCTGGTCTGCATTCATATGCGCCGGGCGCACCCTGGGAACGTGCGATCCCAAGGTTGCGCTGCGCATGCGGCGCGAGGTGAGCTTGGAGCTGATCTGCGTGATGTCCTTGCGTTTCCTGACCATTGCGCACCTGTCCGGCTATTCGCCCGCTGCGCCAACCTGGCGACGCGATACGCTTGCGCCGAGCTGGGAGAGCTTGCCGCAATAATCCTCGTAGCCGCGGTCGATGTGCTTGATGTTGTGCACGCGGGTTTCGCCTTCGGCCACGATGCCCGCCAGCACCAACGCCGCGCCGGCGCGCAGGTCGGTGGAGGACACATCAGTGCCCTGCAGGTCGTTGACGCCGCGCACAAGCGCATGATGGTCCTCGATGGTGATGTCGGCGCCCATGCGAGCCAGCTCGCTGGCGAACATGAAGCGGTTCTCGAAGACGTTCTCGGTGACCATGGAGGTGCCATGGGCCAAGCTGCACAGCAGCATGAACTGGGCCTGCAGGTCGGTGGGGAAACCCGGGTGCGGAAGCGTTTGGATGTCGGTCGGCTGCAGCGGCTGGTTGCGGCTGCAGGTGATCCAATCATCCCCCGCATCGACGCAGCAGCCCATGGCGCGCAGCTTCATGATGGCCATATGCAGATACGACGGGTCGATGCCGCGCACCGTGACCGGGCCGCCCGTAAGGGCGCCGCCAGCCAAGAAGGTACCGGCTTCGATGCGGTCGCCCACCGTGGTATGCTCGCAAGGGTGCAGGCTTTCAAGCGCCACACCCTCCACCTGGATGATGGACGAGCCCGCGCCGCTGACCTTGCCTCCCATAGCATTGAGCATATTGGCCAAGTCCACGATCTCAGGCTCGCGCGCGGCATTCTCGATGCAGGTGGTGCCATGAGCGGTGACAGCGGCCATGAGGCAGTTCTCCGTGGCGCCGACGCTGGGGAACTCCAACGTGACGTCGGCACCGTGCAAACCGTTGGGCGTATGCGCGTTCAGGTACCCATGATCGACGGTGAACTCCACGCCCAAGGCCTCAAGGCCCACCAGATGCATATCGATCTTGCGTGCGCCGATCTGGCAGCCGCCGGGCATGGCCACGCGCGCCTGGCCGAAACGCGCCACCAGCGGGCCGAGCACGCTGATGGATGCGCGCATCTTCGACACCAGCTCATATGGCGTTTCATGGGACGTTACCTGAGCGGTGTCGATGATCATGGTGTGGCCGTCGCGCTCGATGGTGGCACCGAGGCATTCGAGCACCTCGGACATGACGGCGATATCGCTGATAAGGGGCACGTTATGCAACGTGGAGGCGCCCTGGCCCAAAAGCGAGGCGGCGATGAGCTTTAAAGCCGAGTTCTTCGCGCCGGACACCTTCACCTCGCCGGAAAGGACGTTGTTGCCCTCGACGACGATGATCTCTTTCTCAGACATGCAAACCCCCCTGAATGAACTAGATTGCAAAAGCTCATTATAAAGCGAAGGCCCGCGCAAGGCGGGCCTTCACGATGAAAGCAAACGTATCAACGCATTCGCGGAGCTGAAAACACGCAGGGCCACGAACGTGAAACGGGCCGTCCCTGCCCCGCATCCGCCGCGCTGAAGGCATCGCCAGGCGATGCCGCAGCGCAAAAGCGAACACAGGACGAAGGGACGACCCGAAGCGTTTTGCTATTCGCTGGTAATGTAACGAAAAGCGTAGGTTACGCGGTCTCGCCCAGAGCCCAACGCACGAAACCGGTCACCTTGATGGTGCCGCCCAGGTTCTTGGCGCACTCGTCGGTGTACTGGTTGATGGACTGGTCGGGGTTCTTGACGAAGGCCTGCTCGGTCAGGCAGTTCTCCTTGTAGAACTTCTCCATACGGCCGGTAGCCATCTTCTCCTGGATGGCCTCGGGCTTGCCGGACTCGGCAGCCTGAGCCTTGTAGATGCCCATCTCATGCTCGACGACCTCGGCCGGCACGGACTCGCGGTTGGCGGACACCGGGGAAGCGGCGGCAACCTGCATGGCAACATCGCGACCGTAAGCCTGGAAGCCCTCGGAAGCGGGGTCGATGCCCTCGACGTCAAAGGTCACCAGAACGCCGATCTTACCGCCACCATGGATGTAGGAGGCGATGCCGCCGGCGTTGACGGTGGTAGCGCGGGGAAGCTGGATGTTCTCGCCCAGCACGTGGATGGCGTCGGTGAGGATGTCCTCGACGGGCTCGCCCTCGAAGGTGGAGGCGCGCAGAGCCTCGACGTCGGCGGCGTTGGCGGCCAGAGCGGCGCGGCCCAGCTTCTCGGCGTAGGCCTTGAACTTCTCGTTCATGCCCACGAAGTCGGTCTCGCAGTTCAGCTCGACGACGGCGGCGGACTTGGCATCATCGGCCAGGACGGTCATGACGGTGCCCTCGTTGGTGGCGCGGCCGGCCTTCTTGGCAGCAGCGGCCAGACCGCGGGTGCGCAGCACGTCGACGGCCTTCTCCATATCGCCATCGGCCTCGACGAGCGCCTTCTTGCACTCCATCATGCCGGCGTCGGTCATCTCGCGCAGTTCCTTGACCATGGAAGCGGTGATAGCAGCCACGTTGGATCCTTTCTATCTTTGTTGCGGCGACGCCTAAGCGCCGCCGTTAATAACCTCGAACGCCGTCGGCCGCCCTACGGGGACCGACGGCGTGCAACACCAGTGGGTTAGGCCCCGTGCTTATTCGGCGGCAGGAGCGGCAGCCTCGGCAGCCGGAGCAGCCTCGGCCTCGGCCGGAGCGGCCATTTCCTCAGCGGAAACGGGAGCGCCGGTGCCGGCGACGACGGCGTCGGCGATGAAGTCGGCCAGCAGCTTGACGGAGCGGATGGCGTCGTCGTTTGCCGGGATGCCGTACTCGACGTCATCGGGATCGCAGTTGGTGTCGAGCGTGCCCACCACGGGGATGTTCAGGCGATGAGCCTCGCGGATGGCGATCTCCTCGCGGTTGGTGTCGATCACGAAGATGGCGTCGGGGACGCGCTTCATGTTGCGGATGCCGTTGAGGTTGAGCTGCAGCTTGGACAGCTCCTTGCGCAGCAGGATCTGCTCCTTCTTCGGCAGCAGCGCCATACGGCCGTCGGCCTCCATGGCCTCCAGCTCCTCCATGCGGGTGACGCGGGAGCGGATGGTCACGAAGTTGGTGAGCATGCCACCGAGCCAACGGGCGTTGACGTAGGGCATGCCGCAGCGGTTGGCGGCGTCGGCGACGGCCTCCTGGGCCTGCTTCTTCGTGCCGACGAACAGGACGGAGCCGCCGTTCTTGGCGACGTTGGAGACGAAGGTGTAAGCCTGGTCCATGCCGATGAGGGACTGCTTGAGGTCCAGGATGTAGATGTCACCGCGGGCGCCGAAGATGAACGGCTTCATCTTGGGGTTCCAACGACGCTTCTGGTGACCGAAGTGCGCGCCTGCGTCGAGCAGGGTCTGAATGCTGATCTTAGCCATGACTCTCTCCATTCGTTAGTCCTCTGCGTGCGGTCATCCCCTTTCATCCGCAACCGATTTCGGCCACTAGCGGGAAGGGTCGCACACGCATGTGTGATAAAACAGCCCTCGGATTATAACAACGCCCCCGGGCGTTTGCAACGGGGGCGTCGATGTTCGTCCGTGTTTTCACGAAATGCCGACGGGCGAGCAACGCGCCTTGGGCAGGCGGCCGCCCATCGGCCGACGGGCAAGGCCGCGAACCATAGGCGCACGACCGCCCATCCGCCGGCGGGCGCCGCCTGGCGCTGGCACTAGACGCACGGCCGCCCCTCGGCCTGTACCTGCGGGCTC
>URQU01000012.1 GCA_900550055.1 uncultured Coriobacteriaceae bacterium
CCGCCGGGCACCTGATGCGAGTACACCTGCATATGGATGAGCGAGGACACGCCGCGCTTATAGTGGCTGCGCTTGCGCACTTCCTCCCAGTATTCGGCGATCTCGAACAGCAGGTCCAGATCAAGGCCGGTATCGTAGCGGCTTTCCTGCAGCGCAGCCACGATCGTCTCGACGGCGGGCTGGGAGTTGCCGAATGCCAGCGGAGCAGATGCGGTATCGACGATGGACACGCCCGCCTCGGCGGCTTTGAGGTAGTTTGCCGGGGCCATGCCGCCGACGTAGTGGCAGTGCAGATGCACGGGCAGGCCGATCTCGGCGTTGAGCGCCTTCACGATGCGCTCGGCACGGTACGGCGTCATAAGGCCGGCCATGTCCTTCACGCAGATCGAGTCTGCGCCAAGCTCCTTGAGCTGCTGCGCGTACTCCAGGTAGCTGTCAAGCGTATGCACCGGGGAGATGGTGTAGGAGATGGCGCCCTCGAAGTGACCGCCGCATTCGTTGACCGCCTCGGCGGTATCCACCACGTTGCGGATATCGTTGAGCGCGTCGAACACGCGGAACACGTGCACGCCGTTGCGCTTGGACGCCTTGATGAAGCGGTTCACGATCTCGCGGGAATAATGCTTGTAGCCGACCAGGTTCTGACCTCGGGTGAGCATGGACAGCGGCGTGTTCGGAGTTGCCGCATTGATGGAACGCAGACGGTCCCACGGATTCTCATCCAAAAAGCGCATGCACGAGTCGAACGTCGCGCCGCCCCATGCCTCGATGGCCCAGTAGCCGACGCGATCCATCTTCGGCAGGATCGGCAGCATGTCGCCGATGCTCATGCGCGTGGCCCACAGGCTTTGCTGGCCGTCACGGATAGTGGTATCCATGATCTGAAGCCTTGACATGAACTCGCACCCCCTTCGTTTTCAAGTGATACAGACCGTATAAATCGAAACCAGGATTATAGAAGATGCCGGCGCCGATACCGTGGGCACACGGCGAATTCACGGGCAAGAAACAGAAACGCCGCCCAGGCGGCGAAAAGAAAGGGCGCCTGGGGCGCCCTGATGCCGTGAGGTTGTACCGCTCGACTAGACGCGCTTGATGACGCGGCCGTCGCGGGTGTCGATCTGCAGCACATCGCCGATCTCGACGAACGTGGGCACCTGCAGCTCGACGCCGGTCTCGAAGGTGGCCGGCTTGGTGGTGTTGGTGGCAGTGTCGCCCTTAAAGCCGGGCTCGGTGTGCGTGCACTCGAGCTCGACGAACATCTGCGGCTCGATGCTGATAAGCTCCTCGCCGGCGTACAGCAGGCTGGCCTCGTCGTTCTCCTTGAGCCACTTGGCGGTATCGCCGACGGTCTCGGCGGGCATGCTCATCTGATCGTAGGTGTTGGGATCCATGAAGTAGAAATCGGAACCGTCGTTGTACAGGTACGTCATCTTGCGGGTTTCCAGACGCACGGTATCGAACTTCGTGCCGGCGTTGAACGTGTAGTCGACCACGCGACCGGTCTTGATGTCGCGAAGCTTCGTACGGACGAAGGCACCGCCCTTGCCGGGCTTGACATGCTGGAACTCGACGATGGTGCACATCTTGCCGTTGTTGACGATGCACATTCCGTTCTTGAAATCGGCGGTAGAGATAGCCACTGGTAGATCCTTTCAACCGTTCAGGCGACCAAGGCCGCCCCTTTAGTTCAACCCTTAAATTATAACCATGTCATGCGTAGATTGCGTGAAAACCTGGAATCCCGTTTCGGTAACCACGCCGAAATCCTCTAAACGCATGCCGAAATCGCCCTCAAGATAAATGCCCGGCTCCACCGTGACCACGTTGCCCGGGGCAAGCGGTTCCTTGTTGCGAGGCGACAGCACGGGCTCCTCGTGGATGTCGATGCCCACGCCATGACCCAGCCCGTGGCCCATCTTGCCGGCGAATCCCCCTGCGGCAAGGACGCCCTCTGCCATCTGGTGCATCTGCGCACCGGTGACGCCAGGCCTGATCGCGGCCTCCACCTGCTCGTTGGCCTCGCGCAGCGTTTCGTATGCTGCGCGCATCCGCGCATCGGGCCGGCCGATGAACACGGTGCGGGTCATATCCGAGCAATACCCGTGAGCGCGCGCGCCGAAGTCCATGACCACGCACTGCCCGGCCTCAAGCTGCGCCTCGCCCGGGATGGCATGCGGGCTCGCGCCGTTGGCCCCGCAGGCCACGATGGAGGAGAACGCCAGACCGGATGCGCCGTGACGCAGCATCCAATCCTCAAGCTCGATCTGCACCTGGCGTTCGGTCATGCCCGGCTTCATGTAGGTGATGATATAGGAGAACGCCGCATCGGTGATGGCTTGAGCCGCCTTCATGCGCGCAACCTCCGACGGCTCCTTAACCGCACGTAGCATTCGGACGAAGCCCGAGGTCTCGCGCAGCTGCGGGGATGCAGGCGCCTTGGCAAGGGCGCCCTCGAGCGCGCGGAACGCCGCAAGCGTCATGGAGTCCTCGATGCCGAGCACGATGCTCTCCGGCGCCGGGGTGCCGGCGGGCGTGTTCGCATGCCGGCGTGCGAACACGTCGGCAACCCATTCGCCATGGCCTTGACGCACGTCATCGACGGTAATGGCGCCTTCGCCTTGCGCCGCCTTGCGCGCCGCGCCGCTATAACGGGAGTCGGTGTGCAGCACCGCATCATGCGGCGTCACCAAAAGCGCATGGGCCTGTTCGTCGTCGAACACGCCATCGAAAGCCGTCAGCCATTCGATGCTTGCCGTGTCACGCACTAAAAACGTGCGGATGCCGTTTTCCGCCGCCGCATCGCGCAAGCGATTCAAACGCCCTGCGGCCTGGGCTTTCATGTTATTCATCAATGAGATCACGTCCTGCCACGATAACCTGGCCCGGTACGTAGCGAGCCTCGAAGCCCTCGCCCAGACGCTCGGTCACCCCTTCGAGCAGGATGTCGAGCGCATCGTTGTAGCCGGCGAAGCCGCGGCCCTTGACCTGGGCAACGCACGCCGGGGCGATCACCGAGATATGGCGGAACGCTTCTCGCGCGCTGACGTCGGAGATGTGCACCTCGACGCACGGTGTGCTCACGCTGCCCAAGGCGTCGCGCAGCGCATATGAGTAATGGGTATGCGCACCGGGGTTGTACACGATGCCGTCGCACGCGCCGTGCGCGGCGTGGATCTTGTCGATCAGGTCGCCTTCATGATTGGACTGGAAGCACTCCACATCGCAACCGTGCGCGCGGGCATATTCGGCGAAGCCGGATTCGAGGTCGCTTAGGGTATCGTTGCCGTACACGCCCGGTTCGCGAATGCCGAGCATGTTCAGATTGGGTCCGTTGATCAGCAAGATCTTCTTCATGCTTCCCGCCTTTCGTTGCGGTTTGCCGCCGTTTTCGATACCTGCTCGAAGCGCGACCATGGGCGCAGCCGCATTTACTACAACCGCATGCACTCCGGTCGATCCCGAACAGGAAGGACGTTACCGTCGCTTCTGCGCGAAATACGCCTCCAGCTCCTCCAAAATCATGCTATCGGCCACGTCCTCGAGCCGCCATTGCCCCACATCACGCAAGCACACGAAGCGCACCTGCCCGTGGCGCGCCTTCTTATCGCGCTTCATGACATCGAGCACCTGCGCCGGGGAAGCCTCCCAGTCAAGCTCGGGCAAGCCCAGGTCGTCGAGCAGCTGTCCCTGCGCCTGGGCGAGCTCTGGCGGCATATCGGCAAGCCGCATGCCCATACGAGCCGCGAAACGCATGCCCTCGGCAACCGCGTGCCCGTGGCTGTACGTGCCGTAGCCCGAAAGCTTCTCGATGGCATGGGCCAAGGTGTGACCGTAGTTCAGGCACTCGCGCACGCCGCGACTTTCCGTTTTGTCCTGCGCCACCACATCGGCCTTGAACACCACGCATCGGGCGATGGCCTCGGAAACGACGCTGGGATGACGATCGACCATGGCCGGCGCCTGGTCGGAAAGCCAGAAGAAGAACTCGTCGCCGTCGATGAGCGCGGTTTTCGCCACCTCGCCGCAGCCGCACGCCCACTCGCGCGGCGGCAATGTTGCCAGCACATCGGTATCAGCGCACACGAATGCAGGCTGCTTGAACGCGCCCACCAGGTTCTTTCCGGCGGATAGGTTCACGCCCGTCTTCCCGCCCACACTTGAATCCACCATGGACAGAAGCGTGGTGGGAACCTGCACCACCTGCACGCCGCGCATGTAGGTTGCCGCAGCAAAACCCGCCAGGTCGCCGACGCAGCCGCCGCCGAGCGCGACGACAAGGCAATCGCGTTCGAGCGCCAAAGCGGCCATGGCCTCGAGCACCTCGCCGAGCACCGTAAGCGATTTCGCCTCCTCGCCTGCCGGGACGCAGATGTCGGAAACGCGATACCCCGCCTGGGCAAGCGATGCCTTCGCCCGGGCTAGATACAGCGGACCGACGTTGGTATCGGTGATGACGAGAACCTGCCGCGCATCGGCGGTAGCCGACACGCCGCGCATGGACGATCCCAGGGAATCAAGCACCCCGGCTCCGATGCGCACGTTGTAGGCTTCCTCGCCGGGAATGTTCACCACTACCCTTGTCGCAGACACAGCACGCCTTCCTTCTCGAGAATCTCCTGAATCTCCTGCGCCACCACGTTGATGGACTTGCCGACGGTGTCGATGGACACGCTGGCAACCTCCTCGTACATGGGCAGGCGGCCGGCAATGGTCCGTTGCGCGGTCTCTAGGTCTTTGAACAGCGGACGCGTGGACACATCGCTGACACGGTCAACCGCCTGTTCTGCCGTGACCTGCAAATACACCACGAAACCGTTGTTCTTCAGGATCTCACGGTTTTCCTCTCGCAGCACGATGCCCCCGCCGCAGGACACGAGCATGGGACCCTTGTGCGCGAACTCGTCGAGCGCCTGCGTTTCCATGTCGCGAAACGCCTGCTCGCCCTGATCGGCGAAGATCTGGTTGATGGCCCGACGCTCGCGACGCTCGATGTAGGCATCCAGGTCGATGGTGGCCAAGCCGCACTGGCGGGCCAGACGACGAGACGTGGAAGTTTTACCCGCGACCATGAAGCCCACGAAGAACACGTTGCGCGTCAGCTCGTACGTAGGACGCGCGTGGGGCTTTATCTCGGGGTTGTTGACGACGGCAACGACCTCGTCGGGGGTGGTGACCGACAGCGTGTACGCTACCGGATTGTTTTCCGGGGTGATATCGCCGTTTTTTGCATCCTGCTGTTCCATGATGATCCTCCTGGCTGGTTAGCGCGACACGGTATTCAACCGCTGCTTGTATGCTTTGATCGCCGCCTTGATATCGGCCATGTTGTCGGAGCCGAACTTTCGCATATACGCGTCAGCTATGGCGAATGCCACCTCACCCTCGGCGACTACCGCGCACGCCGGCACGGCGCACACGTCGCTTCGCTCCTTGGAGGCCTGAGCCACCTCGAGCGTGTCAAGGTTCACGGTTTGCAGCGGCTGCATAAGCGTGGGAATGGGCTTCATGGCAGCCGTGACCACCAGGGGCATGCCCGTGGTCATGCCGCCCTCAAGACCGCCCGCGTTGTTGGATGCGCGCGTGAACTCGGCTTTTGCCCGATCGAGCAAGATGGGGTCGTGCACCTGCGAACCGGGCTTGCGGGCCGTCTCGAAGCCCATGCCGAATTCGACCCCCTTGATGGCGGGGATGCTGAACAGAGCGCCGCCGATGGTGGAGGTCAGACGCTCTGTGGGCACGGCATAACCGCCGACGCCCGGCAAAAGGCCGCGCACGACCACGCGGAATGTCCCCCCCAAGCTGTCCTTGTTCTTGATTGCCCGATCGATCTCGCGCTTCATGGCCTCGCTTGCCTCCGCATCGGGGCAACGGACCTCGCTCGTCTCGATTTCAAGGGGCGTATAGCGCGCCGCGTTCATGAAGGGGTCCTCCTCCTTCATGACGGCGTTTCCGATGCCGGTGACGTAGGAGAAGATCTCCACGCCCAGATCGGCTAGGAATTCGCGTGCGATGCCCGCCGCCGCAACGCGCGGGGCGGTGGTGCGGGCGCTTGAGCGCTCGAGGATGTTGCGGCAGTCGTCGGTATTGGTCTTCAACGCGCCCACCAGATCCGCGTGACCCGGACGAGGGGTCACCTCTCGAGCCAGGTCGAGCGGCGGCTCGCCGAACGGGGCCATGCGCTCGGTCCAGTTTTCCCAATCCCTGTTGGCAACAAGCATGGCAACGGGGCTTCCTATGGTGCGCCCGAAGCGCACGCCGGAAATCACCTGCGCCATATCGCGCTCAATCTTCATACGCCCACCTCGGCCGTAGCCTGCCTGGCGGCGCGCTAGATCGACGTTGATCTGCTCCTCGGATATCTTAAGGCCCGCCGGCACATCCTCGACGATGGCGACCAGGCCCTGTCCGTGGCTTTCTCCTGCTGTGTAGTAGCGCATGCTGCTCTCTTTTCGTGCTAATGCGCGGCATTCTTTTTTTCGCCGCGCCGGTATGGATGGCTATGATCGCATTACGCGCGCGGACAATCGAACCCGGCGGCGTCGGCCATAAGGTTGAACAGCTCCGCCTCGGAATACGGTATCTCCACTTCCGCTATATCGGACACGATGAGCGCCGAGGCCACCGCTTGAGCCACCAGCATGCCCCCGCCGTTGAAAGCCGCCTTGCAATCCGCCTGAAGGGCATCGGCCACCAGCTTCGTGCGCCCCGATGCGTATACAGCGTCCATGACCACCTGGCCCGGGCGCAAAAGCCCCGTATCGAACGGAGCAGGATCGTCGGGCTTCATTCCCACCGGAGTGGCGTTGATGATGAGGTCCGCAGAGCCCAGCGCCCCCGTCGACGTGGTATAGCTGCCGAACTTGAACGTCGGCTTCGTGTAGGCTTCGCGAAAGCTGCGATGCCCTTCCTTCACAGCGGGGAAATCGATGGTGGCGTTGGCCAGCTTGCCGAAACGCTCAAGGTAAGCGTCCAACACGCTATGCGCGCGCTCCTTGTCGCGCGAGAGCAGCAACAACACGTCGGCGCCGGCGATAGCGCACGCGTGAAGGATGGACAGCGCCGTGGGGCCCGTTCCGCACACAACCACGCGCTTGCCCCTGAAGTTCACGCCTGCAAGCTCGAGAAACTTGACGCACCCATCGCCGTCGGTATTGAAGCCGATCAGCTGACCGTCCTTGCGGACAAGCACGTTGGCGCCCTGCGCAAGCTGCGCGCTGGCAGCCTTGCGCGTTGCGGCCTGAAAGGCCAATGGCTTATAAGGGGTGGTGATGTTCACGGACAGGAACTCTCGCGCATCCAGGAATGCGCGGGCGTCGTCCAGCTCGGCGAAATCGGCAAGGGCATAGATCCAAGGCAGACCCAGCCTTTCGTATAACGCGTTGTACATTACCGGCGATTTCGAATGCGCGACCGGATGCCCCAGGATATAGAGGCGCTCGCCTTCGCTCTGCTCGGTCATGGAATTCCTTCCTGGTCGATCAAGGGCCTGCAGTTTAGCAGGGATTTCATCATACCAATGCATACTAGCTTTGTAGGGGTTAATTCCCCCATGAGGCCCATCAAATAGGCGGTTTCGCTACTTGTCCCGTGCCATGACGTTTTGTGCGCTCGGATGATCGGTCGCATGCGCCTGCACGGGCTGCGGAACGCCCTCGGGAACCGCCCCGCCAAGAATGGCCTGCTCCACCATGCGCACGTACTTCGTGTGCCGCAAATCCTGCTCCGCCAACGGCGCCAGCAGGTACGCCGACATTCCGGCGTTATGCGCAGCAAGCACATCGGTCGACAACTGATCGCCGACCATAACGGTCTCGCTGCGTTTCGCCCCCAGCATGGAGCACGCCGCGAACAACGCCACCGGCAAGGGCTTCATGGCCTTTGCGATGATGGGCATGGACAAGCGGTTCGCAAGCTCATGGACGTTTTTGTGCCAATTGTTCGACACCAGGCAGAACTGTATGCCGGCGTCTCGGGCTTGAGCAAGCCATAGGCCCACATCGCGTGGGACATCGTGCGTTGCGCGGGACAGGATGGTGTTGTCGATATCCAACAAGACATAGCGGAACCCGCATGCAAGCAGGTCCCTTTCAATGTTGATATGCGATATGCGGGAGAAGTAGCGCTCCGGCTGCAGGTACGACATGGATCCCCTTACGAGAACGCGGCCTTATGCTCGTCATAGGTCTCGCTGAACGTGTACTTGTCATCTTGGAAATAGAAGAAGTAATACTTGCCCAGCGCATCCTGATTCGGCGAGCATACAGCCTGCAGGCACTCGATGGAAGGCGAGCAGATAGGCGTCGGCGGAAGCCCGGCGTTGGAGTAGGTGCTGTACGGGCTGTTCGCGTGCACCTCATCGGCCGAGGGGTCGTGCCCGACCACATAGGCGGTGGTAGCGTCGCTTTGCAAGTAGCCATAGCTCGGCTCGCCCTTGGTGGTCAGACGATTGTAGAACACAGCCGCCACCTGGGCGCGAATCGTCTCATCCCCGCTCGATTCCTTTTCAACGATAGATGCAAGGTTGACGGTTTGATAAAGGGAAAGACCCTGGGATTCAGGGTAGGACCAGTCAAGGCCCGCCGTTTCGGTTTGGAACTGGGAGAGCATCGCTCGAATCAAGCTGTCCGCCGTGGCATCGGCGTGGACATCATAGGTTTTCGGAAACAGGAAGCCCTCAAGGCTGTTCGTGCCCGCAGATTCCAGGAACCTGTAATCGCCCGCATACGCGCTAGCATCCGACGCGGCCTGCTTGAAGGCATCGGCGCTGATACGTCCATTGGTGGCGCTTTCCACCGCAGACGCGATCTCGCTTAGACGATACCCTTCGGGGATGGTGAGCACGGCATCGGAAACCGGGCCGTTGCGCAATGTCGAAATGATATCGTCAACCGATACGCCACCACTGAAGGTATACGTGCCGGGTTTAAGATCGGACCCGGCATCCAGGTCCTTCACGCGTTCGGTGAACTCCTTGGCCGACCCTACCAGCTTGGCATCCACGAGCGTGGAGCCTATGGTATTTGCCGACGCCCCGTCATTAACGGTGATGGTGGCCTGCTGACCCTCAGCCAAAAGGTCGACCTTCGGCGACACGCAGCTGGCAACCGAGGAGCCGACGAACCACAAGATGCCGATGCCAAGAAGGGCCAGCACGACAAGGAACACATAATGCGGCACATTGGAGCGTTTAGGCTGGATATAGCTGGTATCGTACGTGCGGAACATACGGTCGCCGCGCGCGTGCGCCGAGCGTGCCGCATGGGTTGGGCGGCGGGAATAAGTCACTTGCCTACGAGGGGACATTTACTCTACCTTTCGCCTGCATGGCGGGCATCAAGCCACGCCTGAAGGAACACACTTGCTGCAATCATATCTATCTTGCCACGCATATCGCGCTCCGACATGCCGCTTTCACGCAAACTGCGCTTCGCCTCCTGCGAGCTGAGACGCTCGTCGGTGAACTCCACAGGCAGGCCCGCCGCCTTTCCGATGCTAGCGGCGACGCCGCGGATGCGGCTGGCCTGAGGCCCCTCCTCACCCGAAAGCGTATAGGGCAACCCCGACAAGATGAGCTCGGGTTCCCAATCCTCGAGCACGCGCTTCCAGCTTTTCGCATTGGAAAGAACCTCGTTCGCAGGAAGCACGCAAACAGGCGAAGCCACACGCTCGCGCGGATCGCTGACCGCCACGCCGATACGCGTCTGACCGATATCCAGTGCAAGAATCCTCATTGTCAACCCAACCTTAGGCAACGAACCGATACGAAAAACGCCCCGCAGCCAAAGGCGGCGGGGCGTCAGAAGCGCTTGAACAGCTACAACAGCATCTTACGAGCCGCTTCGAGCGCATCATCGATGCCCGCGGCGTTCTTGCCACCGGCCTGCGCCATGGCCGGCTTGCCGCCGCCGCCACCTTGCACGCAGGGGGCGATGGCCTTGATGACGGCGCCGGCGTTGAAGCCGGCATCGACGGCCTCGGGGGTGCCTGCAGCCATCAGCACGGCCTTGCCGTCCTTCTCGCCGATGAGCACGCATGCGCCGGGCTCGGCCATGCGGGCGGACAGGACATCCCAGCCGTTGCGCAGGCCGCCCGCATCGGCGATCTTCACACGGGAGATGACCACGGGGTAGCCAGCCGCGGACTTCACAGCGGAGTCGACGAGCTTGGTGATGTTGTCGTCGGACACGATGCCCTTGGTCTGCTTGGCCTTCTTCTGGAACTCGCGCAGCTGCTTGACGTTGGCGGCGGTGCGCTCGGACACGTCGAACAGCGGGACGCGCAGCTCCTCGGCGGTTTCCTTCAGCTCGGCCTCCACCTTGTTGATGTAGTCAAGGGCGCCATAGCTGGTAACCGCCTCAATGCGGCGCACGTTGGCGCCCACGCTGGTTTCGGACGTGATCTTCATGATGCCGATCTCGGCCGTGTTGGCGACATGGCAGCCGCCGCACAGCTCGCGGGAGAACCCGCCGCACTCGACGACGCGCACCTGATCGCCATACTTCTCGCCGAACAGGGCGGTGACGCCGCTTTCGCGGGCCGCGTCAAGCGAGGTCTCGTAAATGTTGGTGGGCGTTGCGGACATGATGAACTCGTTGGCAACGCGCTCGACCTGCGCCAGCTGCTCGGCCGTAACCGCGGCGAAATGCGTGAAGTCGAAGCGAAGGCGATCGGGACCCACATAGCTGCCGGCCTGGGAGACATGCTCGCCGAGGACCTGACGCAGCGCGGCGTGCAGGATATGCGTGGCGGTATGGTTGCGCGTGACGCGTGCGCGATGATCCGCATCCACGGAAGCCGTGACGGCAGCGCCCTGGGAAAGGGTGCCCTCGAGCACCTTCACCACATGGCAGACGAGGCCCTTCTCAGGAGCCTTCGTGTCGACGACTTGGACTTTGACGCCCTCGGCCTCGATAACGCCCGTGTCTCCCACTTCGCCGCCCATTTCGGCGTAGAAGGGAGTCACGTCCAAGACCGCTTCGCCGGTCTGACCGGCCTGCAACTCGCTCACGCGCTCGCCGTCGGCGATAAGCGCGCTGACCGTAGCCTGGGAGGAAAGCTCCTGATAGCCGACGAACTTCGTGGCGCCGAGCTCCTTGAGCAGCTCGGCATGGATGCCGCCGTACGTGGACCATGCCGCCTCGGCGTCCTTGACGTTGGCAGCACGGGCGCGATCGCGCTGCGCCTCCATGCAACGCTCGAAGCCCTCCATGTCCACGACGACGCCGCGCTCCTCGCACAGCTCGCGCGTGATGTCCACGGGGAAACCGTAGGTGTCATGCAACGTGAACGCCTGCTCGCCGGGAAGCGTGGTGCCCTCAAGCTTGTCGAGGGACTCGGACAGGAACGCGCGGCCCTGGCGCAGGTTGGCGCCGAAGCGCTCCTCCTCGGACAAGATGATGCCGCGGATGAGCTCGCGGTTGTCGATGACCTCGGGGTACACGCTGCCCATGAGCTTGACCAGCTCGTCGACGTACTCGTTGAGGAACGGCTTGTCCAAGCCAAGCATATGGCCCTTCATGACGGCGCGGCGCAGCAGGCGACGCAGCACGTAACCGCGACCCTCGTTGGAGGGCAGGATGCCGTCGGCGATCATGAACGTGACCGAGCGGCTGTGGTCCGCCATGATGCGCAGGCACAGGTCGGCAACCTCGTCCTTGCCGTACTCGACGCCGGCCAAACGCTCGCCCACGCCGACTAGGCTGCGAAGCACGTCGGTGTCGTAGTTGTTCGTGACGCCCTGCATGATGGCGGCCATGCGCTCAAGGCCCATGCCGGTATCGATGTTCTTGGTCTTAAGCGGGGCCAGCGTGCCGTCTTCCTGGCCGTCGTACTGAGTGAACACGCAGTTCCAGTACTCCAAGAAGCGGTCGCAATCGCAGCCCGGCTTGCAGTCGGGGCTGCCGCAACCTACCTCGGGGCCCTGATCAAAGTAGATCTCGGAGCACGGGCCGCACGGGCCGGTAGGCCCGGCGCGCCAGAAGTTGTCGTCCTCGCCCAAACGGGAGATGTGGTCTTCGGCCACGCCGAGCGACTTCCAAATCTCGATGGTCTCGTCGTCGTCCTCGAACACGGTGAAGTACAGCTTGTCCTTCGGAAGGCCGAGCACCTCCGTGGAGAACTCGAAGGCCCATGCGCACATCTCGTGCTTGAAGTAGCAGCCGAAGCTGAAGTTGCCCAGCATCTCGAAGAACGACAGATGGCGGGCATCGCCGATGTTATCGATGTCGTTGGTGCGCACGCACTTCTGCACCGTGGTGGTGCCGATATATGCGGGGTCAAGCTCCTTCTGATGAAGGAAGTAAGGCTTGAACTGCACCATACCTGCGCTGGTGAGCAGCAGCGAGGGGTCATCGGGGATAAGGGAGGAGGACGGCATGCGTTTGCAGCCCTTGCTCTCGAAGAACTTCAAGTACTTCTCGCGGATCTCCGCGCTAGTCATGTACTCCATGTGCCTGTCTTTCTAACTATGCCTTGCCATAAATCGGCGCGCGTGCGCCCTATTGCCGATCGCCGTCGCGACGTTGCTCTTTGCCACGACCCACCTTCGGAAGGGAGAAGCCCGTCGAAGCGTCCGGATGAGGGGACGTTGCATCGGCGATGGGGTCGAGCGATCCGTCGGATCGAGGCGTGCCCTGGAAGAACACGCCGTCCTCGGCAACCAGCTGGCGCCCGGTTTGCTTCTCGAAATAATACACGAAAACGGACTTCATGACCGCCACGGCGGGAATAGAGGCCAGCATGCCCACAAGCGAGCCGGTGAAGCCGCTCATAGCCCCGCCGATCGCGCTGCCCGCCACCAAAGCGATAAGGGTGAGCGCTGGGTGGATATCCACCGATGAGGCCATGATCTTCGGGGATATGAACGTGTACACCGCCTGCTGGATGATGATGGTGCCCACAAGCGCCACCAAAGCGATCCACGGGCTGACGAACACGCCCACAAGCGCCGCCAAGGCTCCGCCGAGCCACGGGCCCACGATGGGGATGATGTTCAAAATGCCGGCGATAATGCCGAGTGCGGCGTAATTGGGGATGCCGGAGACGGCGAACAACACACCGCATGCAGCACCGATGATGCCACATTGGATGAGCGTTCCCTTGATATAGCCGCCCATGACGCGCGTGAACGTGACGTGCAGCATATCCATGGTCTCACGACGGGAAGGTCCCGCCAATCGCATGGTCTCGCGACCGAGCGCAGGAAGCTCGATGAGAATCCAAAACGCTATGACCAGGGCAAAGCCGATTGCTATCCCCGTGTTCACCACGCCGGCGCCGATGGCGACCACGCCCGTGGCGCTCTGGCGTGCCACATCGGACGCCGCCGAACCCATAGAGGACAAGGCCTCATTCATATACGTTTGCACCGTGTTGTTCTGGAACACATCGGAATAGCGAGCGTACACGCCGTTGGCCCAGCCCATGAAATCGTTGATGTAGCCGGGGATGCTCTGGACGAGGTCTGCGAACTGCTCGCCGAAGCCAAACGCCGGAGAGAGCATAAGGAAGCTGACGATTGCCAGCACGGCGAACATGAGCAGATAGGCGATGCCCGTTCCCGCCGGGCGCGGCACGCCCTTGGATTCCAGCTTGTTCACCGTGCCGCGTAGGCAGAACACGATGACCAACGTCCAAAGCAAGATGCCGATCGGGACGCTGAGTATGTTGATGAGGTAGACCGCTGCGCCTGTGAGCAGGATGGCGCCTACCGCGGTCCATACCATGAGAAACCGTCGGCGCGCCTTCTCCATCGCGACATCGGAATTGGTGGCCATGGATACCAGCTCCTAGCGCTCCCGGGAGGAATCATCGGCCTGAGGAGCATACGTGAAGTACGCAGGCTGCTCAGGCTGGTCATCGGACTGGACCTGCTGGGGCGCATCGTCATCGTTTGCCTGGGCCTTGGAGGGGGCGCCACCCTGAGCATCGCCATCTTCGTCCGGCAAGCCCGCCAATGCGGCGGCCTGGGCTTTCGCCTTCGCCTCGCCAAGGGCGACCGATTCATCGCTGGCATGCTTGGACTTGAGCTTCTCGCGAACCTTAGAGGTGACGTTGTTCATAATCTCCATGGGAGCGTTCGTGGCGGCCTCGACCGCGCCCACCGCATTCGAGGCGGAGTCGGTGATGTCGCTGACATCCTCCAAGATCCGATCGAGACGCATGATCTCAAGGTTCGCCGCATCCACGGTCAAAGACACGCGATCGACGAGCGGATCGACCTTGTCCATAGCGGGCTCGAGCGATTTCGTGATGCGTTGCACGCTTTCAAGCGTCGGGTCGAGCTGCTCCTTCATCTTGTCGACCGTGGTACGCGTTTTGCGCACGGTGATCACAAGCTCGATCACGAACCACACCAAAGCCACGCCGAGCACCACGTACACGATAGGCAAAACCACGCCCATAACTTCGCCGAAATCCACCAGACGCCTCCTTCATATATCCATATACGCCGCCAACTATAGCATGCGGTTTTGGATTCTACCTCGCCGACGCATGCGTTTACACCCGCCGTTCATAGCGGTTGCAGTGCGGTTACCTTCGAAAAGACGTGGGGTTTTGCCTTGCATTCTTTAAGAAGAGGCGCCTAACGGGCACCCGTTTCCTCGCCTTCAAAAGCATCCTGTGCGCCCGACTTCTTCGATCCGCTGCGCACACCGTTCGCCTCGACATCGACCGACCTGCCCTTCGGCAGCTCAGCCCCATGATGAACTCCTGCCGCCGCATGGGGAACCTGCGCCCTATCTCGGGCCGCCACGTGAGCAGCCTGCGCCCGATCGCGCGCCGCGGCATCCACCCGATACGCCTCCCAACCGCGCTCGGAAGGATGATAGAAGCAGCCATGTTCAAGCCCTTCGGGCAGGTAGCGTTGATCAACCCATCCTGCAGGATAATCGTGCGGGTATTTGTATGCGCCGTAATGCTCGGAGCCGGGACGGTGCCTGTCACGAAGATAGTCGGGGACATCGCGCTTGGGCCCATTGCGCACTTCCGCCAAGGCGGCGTCGATGCCCGCCTCGCAGGCATTGCTTTTTGGGGCAAGGGCTATATAGGTGGCCGCCTGCGCCAAGTTGATGCGGCATTCGGGATACCCGATGACCTCCGCTGATTTGAACGCGGCCGCGGCCACCAGCAATGCCTGAGGATCGGCGTTACCCACGTCCTCAGACGCGTGAATGAGCATCCGGCGTGCGATGTATTTCGGATCTTCTCCCCCATCGATCATGCGGGCAAGCCAATACAGCGCCGCATCGGGATCGGAACCGCGCATGGACTTGATGAAGGCGGATATGATGTCGTAATGCATATCCTTGTTCTTGTCGTACGGCAGCGCACGATGGGGAGTAGCACTATTCACCTGGGCTTTCGTGATGACGGCAGGGTGCTCGCGCGTGCCGGGCTGCTGCATACCCGCCGCAAGCTCGAGCGTGGTAAGCGACGCACGGCCATCGCCGCCCGCCAAAAGCACGATGGCGCTGCGAGCCGCCGGGTCAAGCTTGTAAAGGCCGTCCAACCCGCGAGGGTCGGTTACAGCCCGATCGACCAGCTGAGCCACGTCGCCATCGGAGAGCCCTTTAAGGCCGACTACGCGCGAACGGCTGATCAACGCGGAGTTCACTTCGAAAAACGGGTTCTCGGTGGTGGCTCCCACCAGCACCACGGTGCGGTTCTCCACTGCATGCAAAAGCGCGTCCTGCTGGCTGCGGTTGAACCGATGGATCTCATCCACAAACAGGATGGTGCGCGAGCCGTTGAGCGCCAGGCGCTTCTCGGCGGCATCTATCTCCCGACGAAGATCGGACACGGTGCCGCCGATAGCCGACACTTCCACAAACGTTGCCTTCGTGGATTCGGCGATAACGTGGGCGATGGAGGTTTTCCCGGTTCCCGCCGGGCCGTAGAGGATGACCGAGCTGACGTTGTCCTGCTCGATGGCCGCGCGCAACCAGCTACCCGGGCCCACAGCATCCTTTTGCCCCACCACGTCTTCCAGCGTTCGCGGGCGCATGCGCACCGCCAGCGGCGCCACCTGCTGCTTGCGTTCGTTCTCCATTGCCGTGAATAGCGTGTCCATGACCACCCCTGCCTGTTGATTGGCAAACCATGATAGCACGCGAACGTTTGTTTGCCTAGAGAAAACAGGGTGTCTCGCCCAGCTCGAAAAGCAACGGTTTACCTACACCTGCTTCACCGATTCTGTCAAGACTTTACTTTGCCTTGAGGTCCCATATACTCGATACCAGGTTCCACCCTTGTCGCCGTACTTTTTGCGATGGACCGATGCTATTTCCGAGGGAGCTCAAGATAGCAAGTGAAACGGAGATTCGCGCCCGTTGGCACGAAAGCCGGGAAGCAAGCTGCGAGCACCCACCTTGTTGAGGTGGGTTCATCCTTCCGGCCGGGGGTGGGACTTTTTTTCATGCCTAAATCCGCCCCCCCCCGCCATTGGCCCGCAACCGCCTTGCACAAGAGTGCTACGCCGCAGGCAGCCTGAGCATGAACGTGGTGCCCTCGCCTTGCGCCCCTTCCACGCAGATCGTGCCGTGATGGTATTGCACCGCATGCTTGACGATGGCAAGCCCAAGACCAGTGCCGCCCGTTTCCTTCGAACGGCTTTTATCCAGACGGAAGAACCGCTCGAACACTTTTTCGCGCATCTCCTCAGGAATGCCCGCCCCGGTATCGCTCACGCGCACCGTGACCACCGATTCGGGGTCCGGCTCCGCCCCGGCCGCGCGTAGCGCCTCCAAAACCTCCTCGGACGCAGCGCCTTGCGACACGCGCACCGACACGCTTCCGCCGGCATGGTTGTAGCGCACCGCATTCTCTATGAGGTTGTACAGCATCTCCTCGGCAAGCGTCTCGCTGCCGTTGATGTGGGCGGACGCGCCCTTCACGGAGATGGATACGCCCTCGTCGGCGGCGAACGACTCCAAACGCCCGGCCATCCGTCGGGCAACGGACGTCACGTCGATGGGCCGTTCCTCGCGCGCGAACGCGCTCTCGTCGAGCTTCGAAAGCGTGAGCACGTCGTTGATAAGGCCGCGCATAGCCTGCGCCTCGTCGTAGATAAGGCCCGCGAACTTCTGTCGATCCTCAGGCAGCACCATATCGTTCTTCATAAGCTCGGCATAGCCCGATATCACCTGCAACGGCGTCTTCATTTCATGACTGACGTTGCTGGAGAAGTCGCGGCGCATGCTTTCCGCTTCGGCAAGCTCCTTGTTCTGCTTCTTGAGCTGCGCCTGTTGGTCATCGATGCGCTGAAGAAGGGGCACCATTTCCCCGTAAATGTCGTTTTCCAAGGGCTCTGCCATGTCCAAGGCGTCGATAGGCTTCATGATATGGCGCGTGAGCAGCCGAGACAGCAAGAACACCAATCCGGCGACGACCACGAGCGCGAACAGCGTGGGCACGAGCATCTCACCCAAGAAGGCGAACAGGGAATGACGGGTTTCAGACAGGCGAAGGATGCGCCCATCGGAGAGCTTCTCGGCGGCATACACCGTATCGGTGCCCAAGGTTTCCGAATAGCGCATGCTCACCGCCTCGCCCGTGCGCGCGGCCTTGCTGACCTCGGGACGGGAGGCGTGGTTGTCCATCTGGCCAGCGTCTGCCTGGCTATCGTAGAGCACCATGCCGTTTTCGCCGATAAGCGTGTAACGGGTGATACCGCTGAACTGCTGGGACAAGACGGTGGTCACATCGGCCGCCGGAGCCTCGTCAAGGGATGCCGCCGCCCGGCTGGCCTCCTGGACCAGGGCCTGCTCGGCATCGTGCTCGTAGGAGTAATAGAAGATGCTGACCATCACCGCGGAAAAGGCCAATAGGATTCCCAGGGAAAACGCCAAAACGGTGGTGAAGATGCGGCCGGCAAGGCTTTTAACGTGATCAGGCGAAGGGCTCATTCCGCAAACCCCTGTTCCGGCTGTCGGATGCTATAGCCCACACCGCGCACGGTTTTGATGCAGGCATCGGCACCCGGGCACGCGGCGGAGAGCTTCTGGCGCAGCGTTTGGATGTGCACGTCGACGGTGCGCGTCTCGCCCACGAACGTCATGCCCCACACATCCTCGAGCAGCTGACCGCGCGACAGCACGCGCCCGATGTTGCGAAGCAGTGCGCGCAACAGATCGAATTCCTTGAGCGTGAGCTCGACGGGGACGCCGCCAGCGGAAACGGTGTGCTCGAGCACGCGCAACTCGATGGGCCCGCACTCCAGCACATCGCCGGCTGACGCGGTAGGCGCCGCGGCGCGGCGCAAAAGCGCGTTCACGCGGCTGACCAGCTCCATCATGCCGAAGGGCTTGGCAAGGTAATCGTCGGCGCCCGCATCAAGGCCGCTTACCTTGTCGAACTCGGTGCCTTTCGCCGTGAGCATCATGACGGGAAGGAACTTCGTCGCCGGGTCCTCGCGCAGGCGGCGGAGAACCTCGAGCCCATCGACCTCGGGCAACATGATGTCGAGCAACACCAGATCGGGAAGCGATTCTCGGCAAGCATCGAAGAAGTCGCCGGCATGGGCGAAGCCCGCCGCCTCAAGGCCCGCCTGCTTGAGCGCGTACACCGTCAGATCGCGGATATTCGTGTCGTCTTCCAAGTAGTAGATCATGCTTGCACCTCGTTATTCCACAACCGAATCGCCCGGGCGCGAACCCACCAGGCGATAACCGACCCCACGCACCGTCTCCACGGCATCGGCATGCTCGCCGAGCTTTTGCCGAAGCGTGAGCACATGCATGTCGACCGTGCGGCTACCGCCGCTGAAATCCCAGCCCCATACGTTTTGCAGGAGCTTCTCGCGCGACAGCACGACACCGGAATGGCGCATCATATACGCCAGCAAATCGAACTCGCGCATGGTAAGCGCCACGGGCGCCCCATCGACGAGCAGCTCGCGCGCCTGGAAGTCCAGGGAAAGGGCGCCCAAACTCAGAACGTCCTTGCAGCGCCCGCCGCCCCAATCGGGGGCGCGGCGCAACATGGCGCGCACGCGGCTTACCATTTCCATCATACCGAAAGGCTTCGTGATGTACTCATCCGCCCCGGCATCCAATGCCCGCACGATGTCCAACTCCGAGTTTTTAGCTGTGACCATCATGACGGGCACGCGGGAAAGCTTGCCGGGCGTGTTGCGGATGCGCCTGAGGATTTCCAGGCCATCGACCTCGGGCAGCATGATGTCCAAAACCACCACATCCGGGATGCTTTTGGCGCATGCGGCGCGAAACGCCGTATCATCGGGCTGCCCTTCGGCCTGGATGCCCGACTGCGTCAAGGCGTACAGCACCAGCTGACGGATGTTCTCATCATCCTCGACATAATAGACAGCCAACCCTCACGCACCCCTTCCACAGCCGAAGCGCCGGACGCGACGCGAACCCTGCGCCCCGCTGCCGCGGTGCGCTACCCTTCGACGTTTTCCTTACCCGCAGAGTTTAGCGCATGCTCGCCCGTTGCGCGGAAAACGGCCCAGCTTGCGATGCGCTCGGCATCGTCGCCCATGCGCTCGAAATACTTCGCCACCATGAGCAGCTCGGGCAGGTGGCTGGCGCCCTGCGTCTCGCTGCGGATCAGATCGACCACCACCTGCTCGCAGCGGTCGTACAACTCGTCCACCCCGTCGTCCATGGCGAAGACGCGCTGGGCGAGCGCCGCATCGGCTTGGGAGAACGCCTTTGCGGCAAGCGAGACCATCTTCGACACCTTGTCGGCGGCATCGGCGAACTCGCTTTGCAGGTGCGAGACGGCCTTTGGCGTGAGCTGTTGGGAGAGGTACGCGACGTCGCGTGTCATCTCGTCGATATGCGCCAAGTCGCTGACCAGGCGAAATGCTCCGGTCACCTCCCGCAGATCGTCGGCCACCAGCGGTTGTTGCATAAGCATGATGTCAAGGCAGCCGTCCTCGATGGCCTCGCGCAGCCTGCGCGCCGCCTTGCTGCCGGAAAGCACGCTCTCGGCGGCATCGGCGTCGCCGGCAAGCGCACGGCCCGCGGCCCGAACGTCGAGCACCGTCTTCTCGGACAGCTGATTGACCAGCGCCCCCAGCTCCTCCAGCTTGTTGATGTAACGGGTACGGGTCTTCATCAGCTGAACCTTCCTGTCAGGTAGTCTTTCGTCTTCTGCTGCACGGGGCTGCCGAACAGCTGCTTGGTCGGCCCGGATTCCACCAGCTCTCCCAGGTAGAAGAAGGCCGTCTTGTCGGCCACGCGCGTGGCCTGCTGCATGTTATGCGTGACCACCACCACGGTTCGCTCGCGGGCAAGCTGCACCATCAGCTCCTCGACGAGCGCCGTGGAGATGGGATCGAGAGCGCTCGTGGGCTCATCCATGAGCAACACCTCGGGCTGCGTGGCCAAAGCGCGCGCGATGCACAGGCGCTGCTGCTGGCCACCGGAAAGCCCCAGGCCCGATTGGCCCAGCTTATCGCGCACCTCGTCCCACAGGCCGGCATCGCGCAGGCACCTCTCCACCAGCTCGTCGGCCTCGGCGCGCCCGAGCCTGCGCATGCGGCGCGGTCCGTACAGGATGTTGTCGCGGATGGACATGGGGAACGGGTTGGGGTGCTGGAACACCATGCCCACCCTCACGCGCAGCTCGTTGGCATCGCCGCTGAAGATATCGCGCCCTGCCACCTCGATGACGCCTTCGGTGCGCACGGTGGGAACGAAGTCGCACATGCGGTTGAAGGTACGCAGCAGCGTTGACTTGCCGCAGCCGGAAGGCCCGATGAACGCGGTGGCGCGGTTCTTCGGGATGTCGAGCGTTACCCCCTTAAGCGCCTGGAAATCGCCGTACCACAGGTTGAAATCGCGGATGGAGATCATGGGCTCGTCGACCTGGGCGCCCGCATCGCGCACCGCCGCGCCCTGCTCGTTTTCGAAATCGGTCATATGATCAGCCGAACCTTCCCGTCAGATAGTCTTGCAAACGCTTATCCTCCGGCTGGCTAAACAGGCGCTTGGTGGGGCCGGTCTCCACCATATCGCCCACGTAGAAAAACGCCGTGTTGTCGGAAACGCGCGTCGCCTGCTCCATGTTGTGCGTCACGATGATGGCGCAGATGCCCGACTCGGCGATGGAGCGGATGGTCTCCTCCACCGTGAAGGTGGAGATGGGGTCAAGCGCGCTGCATGGCTCGTCGAACAGCACCACGTCGGGATGCATGGCAAGCGTGCGGGCGATGCACAGGCGCTGCTGCTGGCCGCCGGAGAGGGCATAGGCGCTCTCGTCGAGCTTGTCGCGTACCTCGTCCCACAACGCGCCAGCGCGCAGGCTCTGCTCCACCAGCGCATCGCAATCCTCCTTGCCGCTCACCAGGCCGTGGCGCTTGGGGGCGAACAGGATGTTGTCGCGGATGGATTTGCGAAACGGCGTAGGCTGCTGGAACACTATACCGATGGATTTGCGCAGCTCGAACAGGTTCTCCTTGCGCGTGTTGATGTTGCGGCCGTGATAGAGCACCTCGCCGCCGATCTTGCACTTGGGGATCTCGCGGTTCATAAGGTTGAGACAGCGCAGAAACGTAGATTTGCCGCAGCCGGACGGGCCGATCAGCGCCGTCACCTGCCCCGCCGCGAAGTCGAGCGACGTGGGATGCAGGGCCTCGTTGCTCCCATAGCATACGGTCAGATCGCGCGCGCTCAGAAGCGTCCCACCGTCGGGCCGACCGTCGCCTGCCTGAGGTGCACAAGCGCCTACCGATTCGTTTTCCCTGCTCATTCGCTGGTCAGCCTCCTTTCCAGATACTTGCCGATCACGCGTGCCAGGATATTGAACGCCAGGATGCACACCATGAGCACCGCCGCGGTGCCGTTGGAGATGGCCGTCAGGTCGGGCACGACGCCCTCGCTGTTGATCTTCCAGATATGCACCGCAAGGGTCTCGGCCGGGCGGAACACGTTCCACGGGCACGACGGGCTGGAGAAGTCCAGGCACGTGAAGTCGAGCACCGGGGCGGACTGGCCCGCCGTGAAGATCAGCGCCGCGGCCTCGCCGAACACGCGGCCCGCGGAGAGCACCACGCCAGTGACGATGGCGGGCATGGCGGCGGGAAGCAGCACGTGGATGGTGGTTTCCCAACGCGTCAGACCCATCGCAAGGCCCGCATCGCGCTGGCTGCGCGGCACGTCCTCGAGCGCCTGCTGGATGACGCGCACCAGGATGGGGATGTTGAACATGGTCAGCGCCACCGCACCGGCGATGATGGAGAAGCCCCAGCCCATGTACAGCACGAAGAACAAGAAGCCGAACAGGCCCACGACCACCGACGGCAGGCTGGACAGCGTCTCGATGGCGGTCTTCGCGATCGCCGTGGCCGCGTTGTCGGGCGCATACTGCGACAGGAAGATGGCCGCGCCCAGGGAAAGCGGCACGCTGATGAGCAGCGTCAGGATCAGGAGGTAGAAGCTGTTGAACAGCTCGGGACCGATGCCGCCGCCTTCCTTGAACTGCTGAGGCTTGCCCGTGAGGAAGTTCAGGTCGAACAGCTTCGGCGCGCCCGCCACCAGGATGTAGATCACGATGGCCGCGAGCATGAGCATGACGAAGGCCGCGATGCCCACGAGCACGCCGGTGGCGATGCGGTCCTGCCGGTTGATGCGGCGCACGTGCGCCGACATATCGAAGCTAGCCACGTTTCGCTGCCCCCTTATGCCCGATGAGGTGGATGATCATGATGAACACGAGCGACATGGCCAACAGCAGCAGGGCCAGCGACCACAGCACGTCGTTGTGCACCGTGCCCATGGCCTCGTTGCCCATGCCCATGGTCAGCACGCTGGTCAGCGTGGAAGCGGGCGTGAACAGGCCGGAAGGCATCTGGATGGCGTTACCGACGACCATCTGCACCGCCAATGCCTCGCCGAAGGCGCGCGTCATGCCCAGAATGACCGCCGTCATCAGCGACGGCGCAGCGCTTTTGAGCACCACGTTCCAAATGGTCTGCCAACGCGTGCATCCCAGCGCATAGCTGCCCTCGCGATACTCGTGCGGCACGGCGGCCAACGCGTCGATGGACAGGCTGGTGATGGTCGGCAAGATCATGATGGCAAGCACCACGGCGCTCGAGAAGATGCCGAAACCGGTGATGGTCTGGCCCATGGCGGCAGCCGCATCGCGCACCCAGGCCACGATGATCGTCAAGCCGATAAGGCCGTAAACCACCGACGGGATGCCCACCAAAAGCTCCAAAAGCGGCTGGAACACGCGACGGCCGAAACGCGGGGCCACCTCCACCACGAAGATGGCGCTGCCGAACGCGATGGGCAGCGCGAACAACGTCGACAGCAACGTGACGGAGAACGAGCCCGCGATCATGGGAAGCGCGCCCACCGTGGGCATGCCGCTCGCGTCCTCCTGATGCGGGTTCCACGTGGTTCCCGTCAAAAACGAACCGAGGTCGATGCCGTCGGCGGTAAACGTTGCGATACCGCGTCCGGCGACCATGGCGACAAGCGTGACGACAAGAAGCGCCACGAGCGCGATGCACGCGCCCGTGACGCCCTGACCGACCCGCTCGACGCGTGCTTTCGCCATCAAGGCCATATGCGCGCGTCTCCTTTCGAAACTCGTTGACTCGATGCGAGCACGGCGAACCTACTTGTTGGACACCTTGCCGGAAGCGTCCTTCTCCACCTTCATGCCGGACATGGGGATGTAGCCCTGCTGCTCCACCAGGCCGCCCTGCACCTCGTCGCCCATCATGTACTCGATGAACGCCTTCGTGGCCTCGTCGGGATCGGCGGCGGTGTACATGTGCTCGTAGGACCAGATCTTCCAGGAGTTGTCCTCGACGTTTTGCGCGTCAGGTTCCACGCCGTCGACCTTGAGGGCCTTGAAGCTGCTGTCGAAGTAGGAGAACGCCACGTAGGAGATGGCGCCGGGGGTGCTGGCGACCATCTTGGCGGCAGTGCCCGAGGAATCCTGCTCCTGCGGCTTGAAGGAATCAGGCACCTTCGTGCCGGCCAGGACGACGTCCTCGAACGTGGCGCGCGTGCCGGAGCCGGATGCGCGGTTGATGACCGTGATCGGAGCGTCGGCGCCGCCGACCTCGCTCCAGTTGGCGATCTCGCCCGTGAAGATCTTCTTCAGGTCCTCGAGCTTGATGTCGTCGATGGTCACGTCGGCGTTGACGATCGGGGCCATGCCGACGATGCACACCTTGTTATCGGCGATCTTGGAGATGTCGGAGGAATCCTTCAGCTTGGACTCGGCGAACACGTCGGAGTTGCCGATCTGAACCGCGCCCTGCGCGATCTGCGTAACGCCCTGACCGGAACCGCCGCCCTGGACGGTGATCTGGACGCCGGGGTTCTCCTCCATGAACTGCTCCGCGGCCGCCTCGCACAGCGGCTGCAGCGCGGTGGAGCCCACCGCCGTGATGGTGCCGGAAAGCGCCTTCTTGCCGGAGGCGACGTTACCGGATTCGGCGGAGCCGCCGTTGGAACCCGAGCAACCTGTCAGACCGAACCCGGCGACGGCCAGCGCGGACATGCCGGCGATGCCGATGAAGCTGCGGCGGCTGATGTAAGAACCCTGCATAGTACGTGTACTCCCTTCGGATGTCTTCTCATGCAAAACGAGCTTGCAGGTGAGGATGGTACGCGCACCATCGGCCAGCGCACGGCCGCAAGCGCGGTCCATGACCGAAGCGTGACAGGGTTTTACGTGCGGCTTACAAGCCGGGCCGGGGCGCTTTACAAAGCGCTTGTTTCGCTGCAGACGCTTTACCTGCGCCTGTCGCGCGGACAACGCGAAGGGGAGCAAGGCGCTCGGGAGCCTCGTGCGTAGACAGGGGAAGGAGCTGCATGCCGCCAAGGCAACCGAACCACGCCGAAGCAAGCGAGCACAACCCGCTATAACGCAAAAAAGCCGAGGGCCCCGGAAGCAACCGCCTCCGAAGCCCTCGGCCCATTCATATGTGATACCAGACTATTGCCTGGTCAGCGGCGCAATGGCGCGCAGCACGGCATCCTTCGCCGGCGTGGCGTCATCGCCGCTTGCCATGGTGAAGATGAGCGACCCGGCGAAACCGACGTCGACCACCTCGGTGAACCACAGACGCGGGGCCGCTTCCACCGCGCCCACCCGGCGCGCCGCGGCGAGCGCCGCCTGCTCGATGCGCGCTGCCCGCTCGTCAAGGTCCTCGCCGCCGCCTTCCACCACCAGGGAAAGCGTCACCTTGCCCGTGGGCGGCAGGTGCACGAGCGACGTCTTGTTGATGATGGAGTTGGGGATGACCACCATCTCGCCCTTGGAGTTGGTGATGGTGGTATGGCGCCAGTTCACATCCTTCACAACGCCCGCGGCGCCGCCGACCGAGATGTTATCGCCCGGCGAAACGATGCGCAGCAGGCTTACCTGCACGCCGCCGATGAGGTTGGAGATGGTGTCCTGGAAGCCCAGCGAGATGGCGATACCGCCGATGCCCAGCGCCGTGATGGCCGCCGACACGTCCACGCCGAAGCACGTGGACAGCACCACCGATCCGCCCACCACCCACACGATGGCGCGGCCGATGTTGATGAAGATCGACGACGAGGGCAGCTCGTCGGAATAGTTGAGCACGCGGCGCAGGAACTTCGTGAGCAGATGCCCGACCACCGCCGTGATCGCGATGATGACTACGGCGGTTATGAGCGTGCCCAACCAAGCGTTACCCACCGCCGATATGATGCCGTGCTCGAAATCCTCCATATGGGAAAAGCCCCTTTCGCGGGATAACCCGCTTCAAACCGCAGGGCCGCGCCCGAGCCGGGACGCGGCCCTGCAAGAACCGTTATTCCACCGTACCGTACACCTGGCCCCAGGCATGTCCGCCGATAGCCGAGTTCAGCTGATCGCACAGACGCTGGCGCGTATAGGTGCCCGGAGGCAACAAGGCGATGATCTCGTCGAGGTCGTCGGGCAGGTCGAACGACTCGGCCGTGACGACCACGTCAAGTCGCCGCACGAACTTCCCGCCGTCGGCGAACACCGAATCGACGACGCGCTGCAGCTGGCCGTAGTGTTCGCTGCGACGCGTGTTCGTTGCAAGCTTCGCCATAGCGGCTATGCCTCCACGTCGGGTCGATGCGCGTCAAGGCCTTCCGTGGCTGCAACCAAAGCGCCGGCATAAGCGGGCGTGGCCTGGCCGGTTGCGCGTAGGAACTGCGCGCCGGCCGCGCGAAGATGCTGGGCCGCCTCCATCATGACGTCGGGACGATGATACGGGTTTTCCGGCGTCGCCTGACGCTGACGGGGGTTGTGCTCCACGACGTCGAGCTGCGCGAGCACGGGCAAGGGCAGCTTCGCCGCCTGCCGCGCAAGCTCGCAGGCGCGCTCGACGGGAGCCTGCGTGCAAAAGCCCGCCACGCTCGCCTCGAACTCGGCCATCACGTCGAGCGCCTCATCGAAGCCGTGGCGGCCGTCTGCCAGCATGCCGTCGATGCCCACGTTCACGGAGGCGAGCACAGGCAAGCCGCTGACCTGGCGCAGACCCATAAGCGCGCATTTCAGGTCGCTTGGGTTGAAGAACCCGTTCAAGAAGAAGCCGTCAAGGGAAAGGTCCTCGAAAGCGCGCGCCGCGCGGGCGTACTGGTCGCGGTTCTCATTGAGCGACGCCTTGCTGGACGCGTCGAGCGGCAGACCGCACGGCCCAAGCTCCGCCAGCACATGCTGGGGACGCAGCTTCGCAGCGCACGCGACGGCGGCGCGGGCGAGCTCGGGCAGGCGCTCTGCCATGCCCCGATGCGCCAGACGCGCCGGGGTCATGCCCGCCGTTTCGGTAACAAGGCACTGCACGCCCGCCAAAAGGTTCAAGCGAAGGGCGTCCTCGACGGCCTCCGGCTCCATAAGCGTGGCGTATTCCACATCGCCATCGAATTCGAACCCCTGGCGCGCGAGCACGGGAGCAATGGGGCTGGACAGCACGAGCATATCGCGGTGGAACCGCAGCTGGATATCAGGCATCTATGTTTCCTTTCGACCTGAACATGATACCAAAGGCCCCAAGGGGCCAGGCAAAGGGGCATCGCAGGCACACAAGCGCACCCTCACATCTTCGCTCGATAAGGTTACAGAAAGAGAACATGTGCTTTCATCAGGGAAGACTTGGGCAATCCTGCCCCTTCGCACCCACTTGGCAACGAAAAGGTAACAACATGTCCTGGGCTTTCACAATCCGTTCACGAGCGCATCATCCCAAAGCCACTCCCATGACACGCGCGCTTCAACATCGGTCGCTATAGTAAGCCTTGCAAGCGGGACATCCCTTTCCACCGTTTGCCTGCTTCCCCATTGCAGATCGCGATGCGAAAGCATCGTTCCTCCCCTCCTTTCGGGCCGCAAGTTCCCCCCTTTCCGCTTGCGGCCCATCCCCTTTTTCAAGCCGAATGCGCCAAAGTACGCATCCCAACCGGAAGCAGACCCCCGGCAAACAACTCCACAGTGACGCGCAAATCCTCCTACAAGCGTGCGACCGCGCTACGATCGGGATACGCCATGGGCCCGATGCGCGAAATATCGGACCCGATTTACCGGACAGATTGCAATATATGTCCACTTTTTCGAGGTCGCTACCCGACTCCGAAAGCTCTAGAAAAGCGAAAACGGGGCAATTTTCTTCACAAAATGCGCAAGACGCTGACATAACGCCTTCAACGTCGACGGTTATACTGCTTATCAGCGAACGGAGAGGTTCCCCTCCTTCCTCCTTCGCTCTGCTTTCTCCTTAAAAGCAGTTGTTCGGTGTCAACGAACCGGCACCGTATATCCCCTCCTTAATGGCCCCGGCAGGTTCCCCCTTCCTGCCGGGGCCGCTCCTTTTATCGAACGAACAGGGGGCGGAGGTGCGTTCGCCCGATGGGCCCGCTCCTTTTATCGGGCGGTCATCCACACAACCCCGCAACGGCTCACCACACGCCTCTTTAAAACGAAAAAGCCGCCCGGTGCATCACCGAGCGGCCAAACCGTCGCAGATATTCGCGCGAAGGCCCTTACGCCTTCTTGCCGTACTTGCGCTCGAACAGGATGTTGTTCGTCTCCAGCCAGCTTTCCACGGTGCCGGTGTCGAAACCGTCCTGCGGGTCGATGACGAGCGCGTACATCTCCTCTTCCTTGAGCACCGCGTCCAGTGCGTCGGTCAGCTGGATCTCGCCGCCGACGGTAGGCTTGGCCTCGGCCAAAAGCTCCATCACGCGCGCGGACAACAGATAGCGGCCGAACACGGCCAGGTTGGAGGGCGCATCCTCGAGCGCGGGCTTCTCCACCAGGCTGTCGATCTTCCACACGTCGTCGGAGATGGCGGAGCCGGCGATGACGCCGAAGCGGTTGACCTGGTCATCGGGCACGGGCATGACGGCGATGACCGAGGCGCCGTTGTGCTCGTCGGAGACCTTCTGCATGGCAGGCAGCATGTTGTTGTCGGGGACCAGGACGTCGCCGAGCAGCACGTAGAACGGCTCGTCGCCCGTCCTCTCGGCAGCGCAGTGCACGGCATGGCCCAAGCCCAGCGGCTCGTCCTGATACACATAGCTGACGTTGAGGTTGCCGGCATGCTCCACGGCGTCGGCGTACTTGTCCTTGCCGCGCTCGCGTAGCATGGACACCAGCTCGGGATTCGGCGAGAAATGCTCCTCAATGGACTTCTTCTCGCGGCTGTTCACGATAACCACCTCGTCGGCGGCCGACGCCAGACCCTCTTCCACGATGTACTGGATGACGGGACGGTCCACGACGAGAAGCATTTCCTTGGGCTGGGCCTTCGTGGCCGGCAGGAAGCGCGAGCCGAGGCCGGCGGCGGGGATGATAGCCTTCATATAAGGTTTACCTTTCTTCGGGGGAATAGACGCGAAGCGCCGCGAGACGCGGCGCTTCGTCGATTCGCTTCGGCAATTGTAGCACGCAGGCTATTCGCCCTTCAGTTCCGCCACAGCCTCTTCAAGCACGGCTATCTGCTTCTCGGTCTTCTTCAAACCGCTGATGGAAACGAGCACGTAGATGAGCAGCACGGCCCACATAAGCGCATAAGCTGCGATGATGAACGGCATGGACGGGATGACGGTGCTGTAGATGTCGGCAAGTACGGGATTCATGGGATGCTCCTTCGATCAAGCGCCCCTGGGGCGCGAACGTTTGCTAACGGGTAACGGGGCTCGCCCGGCTTTCGCCTAGCGACGCTCCTCCAAAACCTCCACCTCGTCTTTGAGGGCCTGCAGGCGCTCCTGCAGGCGGACCTGGCGGAAGCGGAAACGGTACAGCGCGAACCCGACGAGCATAAGGCCCGCCAAGCACACGGCCACGGTCATGCCCATATCGCCGGACATGCCGCCCTCGCGCAGCACCACGGGATGCACGCCCGAGGGGATAAGGCGCGTGATCATGAAGCAGATGGGCACGTCCACCATGGCGATGATGCCGATGACGGCGGCGTACACGCCGCGACGTTCAGGCTCGTCGATGGCGTTGCGCAGCACGAAGTACGCGATGACGATGAGCATGAGGATGAGGTAGGTGGTCAGACGCGGCTCCCACGTCCACCACACGCCCCACTCGAAGCGCTCCCACAGATCGCCCGTGATCATGGTGCAGATGACGAACACGAGCGAGATCTCCATGCACACCTTCGCGCACGTGTCGAAGCGCTGGTTTTTGGTAGCCAGGAAGCGCACGGAGTAATAGCACGCGAACGCCAGCGCGCAGAACGACACCAGGGCCACCGGCATATGGAAGTAGAAGATCTTCTGGGACAGCAGCAGCTTGTTGGCCACCATCTGCCCGCCGATCATCTCCACGCCGTCGACGGCGGCGCCATTGACGGGCCCGGCGTACAGAAACGCCATGAGAAAGCCCAGCGTGGAGAGCACGATGCCCGCCAGCAGCGCCCACGGCGCCACCTTGTCGGGCCACTGCCCCGCCTCGGGCAGCTTCACCGGTTTGTTCGTCATTGGTTTCCTTTCCTTATGAAGATCGCAGGTTGAAAGCTATGCGGAGATAACGAAATCGTACAGAACCCAGCTGACCAGCAGCATGATGACGTCGTAGCCGCCGGCAAGCGCCATCGACTGCGTGAACACGTCGAGATACCCCTCGGCGCCCACCACCACGGCGGTGGTTGCCGACGCGCATGCGTAAAGCAGCGGGAAGATCAGCGGCACGAACAGCACGGCGAGCATGACGTCTTTGCCGCGCGTGTTCACGGTGATGGTGGACAGCAGCGTGCCGATGCCCGCCATGCCTATGGTGCCCACCGCAAGCGGCACCGCCATGAGCATGAAGTCGGGACCGGGCTGAGCGGTGGTCAGGAAGAAGAACCAGAACAGCGGCACGGCGATCACCTCGACCACCAGCAGGAACAGCAGGTTCGACGTGGCCTTCGCCAGAAAGATCACGCTGCGGTCCATGGGCACGAGCAGGATGCCCTCCATGCAGCCCTGCTCCTTCTCGTGGTTGAACGAGCGGTTCAGGCCCAGCAGCGACGTGAACACGATAAGCGCCCACAGAAGGCCGCCGGAAAGCTGCAGCACATCGGTCGCCTGCGCCGTCTGCCCGAGCGCCGCGCCGTACACGATGAGCACGAGCAGCGCGTAGATGCCCATGGACGTGAGCATCTCCTTGGTGCGGAACTCCTGCTGCAAGTCCTTGGCTAGCAGGGTTTTATACTGGGCGAACGTGCTCGGCACGCTCAACGCCACCCGGCCGGCGCGCGCCCGATCGGCGCCCGTTCTTTGCTTGCGCGCCATTTACGACACCCCCATTCCCACCGTAGAGCGGTACAGCTCGGAGAACTCGTCGAAATCAAGCTGGTCCTTCGGACCGAACGTCACCACGCGACCGCGCGCCAACACCAGTGCATGCGTGCACATGTCGAAGCCTTTGCGCAGGTCATGGCTCACCATGACGAAGGTTCGGCCTGCGCGCTGGCCTTCGATCAGCTGATCGAAGATATCCGCGGCATGCGGGTCAAGGCCCGAATACGGCTCGTCCAAAAACACCACATCGGGGTCGTGGACAAGGGCGCGAGCGATGGACAGGCGCTGCGTCATGCCGCGCGAGAACGTGCGCACCACGTCAAGCCGGCGATGCTTTAGCTCGACGGCCTCGAGCAGCTCCATCACACGCGCTTCGGGGTCCGCCAAACCGTAGAGCCTCGCATACAAAAGCAGGTTCTGCTCGGCGGTAAGGTCGGGGTAGAGCATGGCGTTATGCGAGATCAGCCCGATGCGCCCGCGGACCGCTTCGGGCTCTTCCCGCAGGTCGATGCCCATAAGGCTTGCCGAGCCGTCCGTAGGGCGCGTCAGCGTGGACAGCATGCGCAACAGCGTGGTCTTGCCGGCGCCGTTGGGGCCGAATATGGAAAGGAACGCCCCCTGCGGAACCTCGATGGACACCTTGTCCACCGCCTTGCGCGTGCCGAACACCTTCGACAGCTTCCTTGTCTTGATGGCAGCCGTTTCCTCCATCGGCCCCCCTTCCCCTGCATCTTGGACGCGTGCGAGCATTCGCACGTCAGTCTAACGCAAAACGCGATCACCGCGCGAGCGGCCGCGCCGGCTTCGGGCGCCTATGCCGCGCCCGTCGCCGATTCGCCCGATGCTTCATCGACTGCGGCACGCTGCGCGTCGGTGAGCTTGCGGCTGGCGCGCCTGCGGCCCGCCGTGGCCACGCACACGCCGACCATGAGCAGCCCGAAGCCCACCCACACCAGCGAGATCAGCGGATTAACCCGCACGTCCATGGAGAACGCGCCGTCGTTGTTCACGCCGCGGTATACCACGAACAGATCCTCGGTGGGCAGCGAGATGACGCTGGCGACCAGCTTCTGCTGCTGGGTCTTCTGTGCCAGCTGCACGCTCGGGCTGACCTGGCCGATGAAGGCGCCGTCTTTGTAGGCGTCATAGTTCACGGTGTACATGATGACGTCGCCGTTGTTGACCTCGGTCACGGAGTTGGACACGTACTCAAGCGTGTAATCCTTGATCTGGAAGGTCTCCGAAGCGGTGTCGGTGGCCTCGTCGTAGCCGATGTAGGCGACCTTCTCCGTCACGTACATCGACGAGCCGATCAAGCCGACCAGGATGACGGCCATGGCCGCGTGCGACAGGAAGCCGCCGAAGCTTGCAGGGCGGTTGCGCAGACAGCCGCCGAAGGCCGCCACGGCACCGCAGCTATGCGACTCCTTGTACGAGCGCACGATGCGCCCCAGCATGAACAACGAGTTGAACAGCAACATGCTGGCCACGAAGAAGCCCACGAGCGCAAGGCCGTTGTAGTACCAAGCAGGGCCGTCACTTGCCAGCTCCTCGGCAGCGGTGCCGCCCGCCGCGATGATGCCGTTGTAGCTGGGCACCAGATACGTGGCCCAGTACACCGCCAGCACCGCGAACAGGACCAGCGCGCAGATGGCGGGGATGCGCGCCTGTTTCAAGAACTTCGAGCGCAGCGTCTTGCCCCAGGCCAGCAGCGGGCACACCGCAAGGATGGCCAGGTACACCACGCCCAGCGGACGGGCGATGGCGTTGAACGTGCCCGAGGACACGGTCTGGCCGCCGAACGGCAGGAACCCAGGCAACGCCGAGGACACGGTCAGGTACGCCAGCAGCGTGGCGAACACCACCATGATGACGTTGTTGAAGTAGTAGGCGCCTTCCTTGGACAGCAGGTTCTCCACCTCGTCGGAGCCATCGGCTGCCGGGCCGAAGCTCTTCCAGCGAACGACCAGGCCCACGACGCCGGCCAGCAACGCCACGACGATGAGCGCGCCGAACAGCACGAGCGACACCGGATCGCCCTCGAAGGCGTGCACGGACTGAACCAGGCCCGAACGGGAAATGAACGTGCCCACGATGACGAACGCGAACGTGATGCAGGCGCACATGACGCTCCAACGCTTGAATGCTCCGCGCTGGCGGTACACGGTGAAGCTATGGATGAGCGCCACGCCCACCAGCCACGATAGCAGGCTGGCGTTTTCCACGGCGTCCCAACCCCAATAGCCGCCCCAGCCGAGCACCACGTAGGCCCACACAGCGCCAAGGCCGATGCCGATGCCCAGGAACAGCCACGAGAACAGGGCGTAGCGCTGGCTGCGCACCACCCATTCCCTAGACGGGTCGTTCACGATGAGCGCGGCGATGGCATAAGCGAACGGGATGGTCAGGCCCGCATAGCCCACGAACAAGGTGGGCGGATGGATGGCCATGGCCCAATGCTCCAGCAGAGAGTTCATGCCCAGCATGCTGGCGGCATTGGTCAGCGAGCCATCGGCGTTGTAGTACTTCTGCGGCGTGATCGTGAACGGCATGTTGCTCTCGCTGAACAGCAGCACGCCCACGAACGCCGCCAACACCAGCTGCGACACCATAAGGGCCATGGAGTCCAACTTGCGCGGGCTTTTCAGATCGCGGATGGCCACCACGGAGTTGAACACGCTGATAAGCCACGCCCAGAACAGAAGCGAGCCCTCGCGGCCGGCCCACAGTCCGGACAGCTTGAACAGCCAGCCGAGCGCGCCCTCGGCGCTGCTATGCTGCTTGAGCACGTACTCGATGGAATAGTCGCCCGCGAAGAAGCAGTACACCAGGATGCCGCAGCATACGGTGAGCGCCACCGTGGTCAGGATGGAGGCGATATGCCCGCCCCACGTCAGGGTCTCGCCAAGCGAGCTTTCCCTCTTGCGTCCCAAGATCGCGCCCGCAAACAGGCACAGCACCGATACAGCCACGCCGGCAAACGCCACCAGCAGGCCCATAAGGCCGATAGTCGACATGCGAGAAACCTCTTCCTAACCCTCAAGCGCCACATCGGTGGCCGTGAACCCGCCATCGGCCGACAAGCTGCCGGTGACCACGAGCGAGCTGCCTTCCGCGATCTCGTCGGACAGCGCGCCGTCGAACGCGACGGGAAGCGTCTTGCCGGAGTCGGGGTCTGCCAACACGAAGCGGTCGCCCGCACCGGCAGCCTTGAGGGAGCCCGCTTGCACGGTGCCGGAAACCTTCACCGGCTTGTCGACGACCTGGTCGCCGTACTCGAGCAGACGGGAGACGCTCAATGCGCTCGAGGCGTTCTCGTACTTCGAGGGGCATTTCGTCACCAGCTCGGTGGCATGCAGCACGCCGTCGTCGGCGATCTTGCCCGTGCAGATGGCGGTCACGTCGTTGCCGAATGTGGCCGACACGCCGCCTTCATAGCGCACCTCAAGCTGATCGCCGGGGTTTCCGTCCTTGTCGTAGATGGCGAACGTGAGCACGTTGCCGTTCGTGGCGTAGGAGTTCTCCACCACGTTGCCCGTCACCTGGATCTTCTGGTCTGCATACTTACCAGCGACGGCGTCGGCGACGGTGGCCGACTTCGCAGCCCCGGAGCCGCCGACGACGGCCAAGATCACGACCAGCACGATGACGATGATGCCGGTTACCGCCATCATGCGACGCTTCGTCCTCGTATTCACAGGCCCTCCCTTTTCCTAAGCGTTCCTTTCTTGCTTTCTAACGGTAACCATATCGAAAACAACGGGGGTATTCCATCACCCAGATAGTGTAATTTGCTCGTTAAACCGCTGAATTTACCCGGACAATCGGCGCTATCGACCGTTTACCGACATGATGGCCGTCAAGAAAGGAAAAGTATCGCGATCGGGGCAGGCGCCGCGACGCCGCTCGATCACATCGCGGCGCATGCCCCCGGAAGGTGCGAAAAAAGCCCAGGGCGAGCGTGCTCGATAAGCGCGCTATCGCCCTGGGCCGTCATTTCGGACCGCGCAGAAATCCCGCTAAAGCGGCCATCCTGGCGGCATCCGCCTCCCGTCGCCACACAAGATATGCCGGCAACTCCATGCCCTCCCCTTTCGAGAACGGCACCGCCTCCACATCCGGGAACTGCTCGGGATGGCGGGCATCGGACACGACGAGCACCGCCCCTCCGTCTTCATGGAGAAAGCCATGATGCCGCGCCGCCGACATCTCCAGCGACGCCATGCGCGGACGCACGCCGTGCCGGGAAAGGAGCTCAAGCACCGTCGCCTTAAGCCAGCGGGAATCATACGGCTCGGCAAGCAGGGCGCCTTCCAGGTCGGCAAGGGCAAGCGCCTTGCGCGAGGCAAGCGCATGCCCGCGCGACACCAGCAAACACAACTCGACCGAGCCCACGCGCTCCGACACAAGCCCCTCGGCCCCCGGACGCCCCGCCACCACCGCCGCGTCCACCGCGCCGGATTCCAGCTCCGACAAGCACGAGCAGCTGGAAAGAAATGACACGTCAAGCGCAACGTGCGGGCAACGGCGCCGGAAACCCCGAAAGTCGCGCTCGAGCAGCACGCTGCCGCGCAAAGGCGAGCTGGCCACCGCGACGCGCAATCGGGAAGCCCCCGCCGCGCCAGATAGAGCATCGTCGCCGCAGATTCGCCGGATATCGTCCACCCCCTCGAGGACCTCGGAAGCGCGATGGAGCACCTGCGCGCCGCGAGCGGTGGGGCGCAGGCGGCGCCCCGTTGGCTCGAACAGCACGATATTGAGCTTGTGCTCCATGTCGTGAACGGATTTCGAAACGGTTTGCGGGGTGACGTATAGCTCCTGTGCAGCGGCGCTATAGGAACCCGCCCGCGCCGATCTAACGAAACGATCAAGCTGCTCGATGCTTGGACTCATTGCAACCCCCTCGCATAACATACGGAATATTGTGGGCAATACCACTAAAACTGCAGGTCATACACGTATGGAGGCATATGCTACCAAAGAGGCCCCAAAAGCGATGCATCCATCGCCGATCACATCCCATGCTCGAACGCGAATTAAAAAGCCCCGGTATCGTAACCGTGCGGTTACGATACCGGGGCGAAATGCTTGCCAACGACCCGCTACTGCTTGGCGAAGAACGCCAGCGCCACGGCGCCCGGGCCAACATGCGTGCCGATGGTGCCGCCCACGGTGGAGTAGCCCACGCTTTCCACGTGGTCCTCCCACAGCTCGCGGCTGTCCTCGATGTACTTGCGCACCAGATCGTCGCCCAAGCCGGTATATCCCAGGAAGAAGGGCATATCGAAATCTATGCCGCCGGCCTCCTTCACCTGCTGGATGAGCAGGTTGTTCCCCTTCTTCGAACCACGCGCCTTGCCAAGCACCGCAACGGCGCCGTCCTGAATCGCGACCACGGGCTTGATGGACAGCACGCCGCCGGCGAAAGCCGCCGTCTTGGAAATACGGCCGCCTTTTTGCAGGTACTCCAACGTATCAAGCAGCGCGACCAAGCGGATACGGCCCTTCGCGTCGTCGAGCTCGCAGGCTATCTGGGCCGCCGACATGCCCTGCTTCGCCAAACGCACCGCATATGCCGCCAGGGCCTTCTGCCCAATGGTCACGTTCGTGGAATCCACCACGTGCACGCGGCCTCCCCACGCCTGCGCTGCCGCAAGCGCGCTTTCGTGCGTGCCCGACAGCTTCGCGGACAGCGTGATGACCACCGCCTCATCCAAGCCGCCGGCATCGGGCGCACCGAGCACGCCCTCGATCACCTGCGAGAATGCGAACGGCGTCACCTGGCTGGTGCGCGGAAGCTCGTCGGATTCCACCAGCTTCTCGTAAAACCGATGATGGGACAGATCGACGCCGTCCAAGTACTCCTCATCGCCGAATGCGATGGAAAGCGGAACGACGGCGCTTATGCCCTCAAGCTCGCCTTGTACCAGGTCGGAAGCGGAATCGGTGATGATATGCACACAAGGCGCGTCGGCGCCGACGGATTGCTGCTGCAAAATGCTCCTATCGTTTTATGAATCGCATCGTTACACGCGAACCGGTTTCGTTCGCGCGCAACACCCCATATTGCAGCAGTATGTCCATTAACGCAACCGTCACCTTATAACCGACATCCCTGCAGACGACAATCCGGCCAAGCTGCCAAGCCCCTACAAGCGCACCTCCGCGAAATCGGCGTCCTCGATGCGCATGTCGGCGTTATAGAACGCCTCCAACGCGGCGGTTCCCAAGGCGATATCGGCAACGCCGGCCGTCTCATAGCTCGAATGCATGGCCAGCTGAGGCAGACCCACATCCACAGCGTGCATGCTCACCTGCATATTCGACAGATTCCCCAACGTCGACCCGCCCGGCATGTCGCTTCTGTTCGCGAAGCGCTGCAAGGGCACGCCCGCATCCTGGCATATCGCGCAGAACACCGCACGGCTGAACGCGTCGGTGCAGTACTTCTGGTTCGCCGCCTCCTTCACCGCAAGGCCGCGATTGAGCATGACGCGATTGCCCTGGTCGTAAAGCTCGGGATGGTTCGGATGCACGGCGTGGGCGTTGTCGCAGCTGACCAGCATGCTCTTCGCCAACGCGCACCGCAGCTGCTCGAGCGAGAACCCAAGCCCCGCGTTCACGCGTTCAAGACAGTCGCGCAAAAACGTGGACATGGCACCCTGCTTGGTGTTCGACCCCACCTCCTCGTTATCGAAGCAGCAGAACACCGAGACGGCATCGTCGTTGCCAGCGGCAAGGAACGCGGCAAGCGAGACATAGACGCACCCCAGATCGTCCAAGCGCGGAGCGCTTACGAACTCGTTGCCCCAGCCCCAAACGGAAGGCTGCTGGCGGTTCACCAAGAACAAGTCGCGCGCCAGCACCTGCTCGGCCGCGACCCCCGCCTCCTGGGCGACCAGCCGATCGAAGGACCCAGGCCCGAGCTCCCCCGCCGACATGACCGGGCACAGGTCGACGGCGCGGTTCGGAGCGAAACGCGAGTTCGCCTCACGATCAAGGTGAATGGGCACGCGAGGGATGATCAGCAGATCCGCATCGGGCGCGATCAGGCGGCTTTCCACACGGTTACCCGAACGCACCAACACGCGGCCGGCAACGGACAAGGGCCTGTCGAACCAGGTGTGGTCCATCACGCCGCCATATGCTTCCACGTTCAAGCGCATATAGCTCGACGGACCGGAAAGCTCGGGAACCGCCTTGACCTTATATGTCGGGGAATCGGAATGCGACGCCGTAAGCTGGAAGCGATACGCGTCAAGTTTCGCACCGACCTTGAACGCGATGATGCTCGAGTTGTTGCGCACGGTGTAGTAGCGCCCGCCGCGCCGAACCTCCCAAGGCTTGCTTTCAGGCAAATAGGCGAAGCCCGCCTCATCCAAACGCCGCCGCACGGCCGCCGCCGTATGGAACATGCTCGGACACTCCTGCACGAACGCCGCCATATCATGCGCCGCACGCACATCGGCCGGGGCGATGTGCGCCTCCGCCGACCCCGTCTGCGCCGAAGCCGGGTCCTTATCCATCATGTCATCCGCCATGGTCAGCTCCTTTCGCTCCCGTCCAGTCTAGCAACCAACGCATGCGGCAACGGGTTGCACTACAATACGAACCCGAAGAACACGCATCGGAAAGGATGTGCCATGATCGCGGCATTATGCGTCGGGGCAGGCGGCTTTTGCGGAGCCGTCGCACGCTACCTGCTTGGACTGCTCCCCTATCAGGGGCAATTCCCGCTTATCACCTTCATCATCAACTTCACGGGAGCCGTGGTCATCGGCGCCGTGGTGGAAACCGCCAACATCCGCCCCGGCATGCTGCCCGCAAACGCCGTGCTGTTCCTGAAAACCGGCCTGTGCGGCGGCTTCACCACGTTCAGCACCTTCTCGCTTGAAACGCTCGGGCTGCTTGAGCGCGGCGAATACGTCATTGGCGGCGCCTACGCGCTCGGCAGCTTGGCGGCATGCGTGCTGGGCGTCGTTGCAGGCAAGATGCTAGTGCGCTGAACGATGGGGGCGCAAACGGCCTAGCGCAACGGCGGGGCCGACTGAGGCTCAAGCCGGCACGCAACCGCAAAGCCCCGTCGTAGCGGCGTTCAGACCCGACTCCGATGCGCCACCGCGTTCAAGATCAAGCCATCGGCCCCGTTCGGTACCCCCCAAGCGCAAAAAAGCCGCCCGCAATGACAAGCATTGCAGGCGGCTTATCGGCCTGAATCGCAAAGAGAGAACTACTTCACCGTGAGCACCGGAATGTCGGTGGCGCGCAGCACGCCGAAGCTGACGCTGCCCAGCATGCCGCGGATAGCGCCCAAGCCGCGGCGACCCATGACTATGAGGTCGCAATCATGCTCCTCGGCATAGCGTGACAACGCATCGGCAGGGGAAGCGCCGGCGACGGCCTCCACCTGAGCACGGTCGCCCAGATCCGCCAAAGCATCGCCAAGATCCTCAGCCACGCGCTTCTGCGCCTCATCGAGCACGCGCTTGACAACGCCCTGATATTCCTCGTAATCCAGCATGCCATAGGGCACGCCGTCCAGCGCGCCATCGGTTCCCATACGGTCCACGCCCATATAGCTGGACGGGACGGCGTGAACCACGGACAGCTTGGCGTCGGCGTTGCCGGCAACCAGGTCCTTGGCATAGCTCAGAGCGTTCTTCGCGTGATCGGACCCATCATAGGGGACCATGACATGACGGAACATCATAACGGGCTCCTTCCCTCAAAAGCGCCCGGCGGCACCCCGCCGCGCGGGCTTGAAACCGGCAGACGATCGCCGGATGCGCAAGGCTTGCCCCTTGGCGCCTTGCTTTCGGACCCAACCGTTACGTTGCCGTCGTTCAAGCAGGTAACGCACCGTGTTGAACCTGTTTATGATTATACTCCATGCAACGCGCGACGGGCCGCTGACCCGCAGCCGGATTCCTGCCGCGGCCAGGTGAACCGTCGAGCGGAGCCAACGCGTGCCATATGCGAAAAAGGGCGCAGCCCGAAACCGGACCGCGCCCCAAAAGACCAGCCTATCCAACTGCCGCCGGCTAAGCGACCACCTTCGACTTCTCCACCTGCTCCACGAACCAATACGTGAAGCGCGAGAGCACCGGCCGCAGGATGCCCATGATTACGAACGGCACGATGAAGGAAAGCGTAATACCGATCTGCACCCAGAAATCGTTCTGATACACGCCCATGCTCGCCGCACGCATGGCGTTGATGACATGCGTCGCCGGCAAAAACGGGTTAGCTGCCTGGAAGAAGCCGGGCAGCAGCTGCAAGGGGAAGCTGCCACCGCCGCCGGTCACGTAGATGATGAGCAGCAGCACCGCCAGCGCCTTGCCGAGGTTGGCGAACAGCGACACCAGCGTGTAGACGATGAAGCTGAACACGAAACCCGCCGTCCAGAAACACAGCAGATACAGCAATGGGTCGGCAACCTGGACACCCACGAACAGCATGTTGCCCAGGCATACCACCGTCGATTGCATGAACGCGAGCACGAACGGTCCGCCATAGCGCCCGAAGAACAACTGCCAGGACTTGGGCTCGACCAGCCCTGCCTCGCGCTTGGCGCGTTCGGAGGGAACCGGGTTGAGCAACACCATGATCAGCAGCGATCCCACCCACAGCGCCAAGGTGGTGTACAACGGCGCCATGGCCGAGCCGAAGTCCTCCACCGGGAACACGGCGATGCGCTCCACCCCCACAGGAGCGGACACGGCCTTGGCAAGCGCCTCGGGATCCGAGCCGATGATCTGCTTCAGCTGATCGATGTTTCCGCTGGCCAAAGCTTCGTTGACGCGCTGCGATAACGCCGACATCTTATCGGCGGACCCATGCAGCTCATCGGACATGGCACGGATGGCGCTTTGCGCGTCCGCCAAATCCGCCGTTACCGAGGACGCCGCACCGTTCAAGTCGTCGCCAACACCGGAAAGCTGCGAAGCGCGCGCCGAAAGGGATTGCGCCGCCTGCGCCACCGAACCCGCCAAGCCCTCAAGGCCCGGTTTCAGGTTGTTCTCGTAATCATTCTTCAGCTTGTCGGCGTTCGCCTTCGCCTCATCGAGCTTCGCCTGGATATCGGCTCGAGACGCAGACTCCGGATCATTGCCGGATGCTATCTTGTCCGCCGCCGAGGTCAAGCTGTCGCGCAGCTTCTCAAGCGACGATATGGACGTGTTCAACTGCGCTATCACGGCATCGACCGCCGGGCGGTACTGCTCGTCAAGCTGCGGTTTCAAGGATTCAAGCACCTCGACGAGCTGCTGGTAGCGCTCGATCTGGGCGTCCACATCCGCCGCCTGATCGCGAAGCGTTTGCGCGGCGTGCGCCTTATCGGTATCAACCTGCGCATACACCTCATCAATGGCGGCGGGCACCTGGCTGAAGCCCTCGGAGCATTGCGCCAGCGCATCGGACAAGGAGGAAACCGACGTCGACAGCGCATCGCCGATGGTGTCCGCCCCGCTTTTCGCCCCCGACGCCTGCTGCTTCGCGTCCCTCACCGCGCTTTGCGCATCGCCCAGAAGATGGGTTGAGCTTCCCACCAGCGCCTGCGCCGTTCCCGCCAGGTTCGCATACGACTCGAGCACGTCGGCCGCGGTGCGCATCTGGTCCGCAGAAGAGGATATGGTGCCCGAAAGCTTGGCCACCCGCCCCGCCGCGTCGGTATCGTCCGCCACCGTTCCCAAGGTATCGATCAACCCTAGGGCAACATCGGAGATGGTTTCAGCGAACGTGGTGTTCACCTGAGCGGCAACCTTATTGGATGCCTGATCGGTCACGCGCGGCGCCACGGCGTTCTTCTTATCGTTCTCGTAATAGATGAGCTCGGGATGCTCGGCATCGTCGGAGTAGAAGCTCATCATGTCGGAGCTGAAGTTCTGCGGGATGACCACGGCTGCATAGTACTTGCCCGAGCGCGCACCGTCGATGGCGTCCTCCTCGTTAGTGAACACCCAATCAAGCTGATCGTTGGCGCGCAACGCCGACTCCACGCTATCGCCCACGTTGATCTTCGTGGGCAGCAGATCGCTTTGATACCCCTCGTCGGAGTTTGCCACAGCAACCTTCAGGTTGCCCGTGTTATCGAACACGTTCCAGCACGCGATAACGTTGTACCACGTGAAAATGGACGGCAGGAACACCAGGCCCAACACGATGACCAGAGTCACCGTGTTGCCGAACAGGTGCTTGATATCGTAGGAGAACAGCTTGAACACGTTACGCATGGCCGCCCCCCTTCTTCGAATCGCCCTTCTTCTTATGCTTCTTGCGCTTCTTGCCGTGCTTGCCGCGCTCGGCCTTGCGCTGCGCAAGGGATTCCAGGTCGTCAGCGCTCAACTCGAGAATGGGCGCCTCGACCTCCAGCAGCTCCTCATCGCCCCTGCCCTTTTCGCCATGAGCCTCCTCATCGGTCAGAAACGGCCCATCGAAGTACGCCGGCTTGCCCTTTGCCGCCAAATCCATAAGCGATGAAGCCTTTCTCGAAACGCCCTTCGACTTGCGGGCACCGCCTCGCCCGGCATCGTCATCGCCAGAAGCCGATGCAGGCTGGTCAGCCAAATCGTCGACAGCCACGCCCACGGGCGGCAGCGGCACGGACACGCCCGCCGCGCGGGCGGAACGGTCGACGGGCACCGAAACGCGTGCCGTCGACATAGCCGCAGGCACCAATTCGTTGACAATCTTCTTGCCTCGATCGGCCAAATGCCCACGTAGCTCGTCTTCGCTCATGCCGTCGATGGATGCCTGACGCTGGATGTTGTCACGCACCATCTCCAGGCTCAGCAAAAACCCGGTTAGGATGACCAACCAGATCAACCAAGCCGTCAACGTGACAACCTTCTCGGTGGTCGTCACGGCGAACACCAGCGTGAAAACCACCGGCACCGCAATGCCCAGGACGAACGCACCGCGCCTCAAGCGGGGATAGTGCCTCAGGAAGGCATCGGCCCTCTGCCGCACCTCGGCGTGGAACTCATCATGGTCGGACAACGCCCGGATAAGCTGCCCGATACGGTAGCGGCGCTCGGGCACCAGGGCCTCCTCGACATTGAGCAGGTCGCTTTGCTTGATCTCCTTCGCCACCAGGCGATTGAGGTTGGTCAGGTGCGGTCGCACGAACAGGCCCACAAGCGTCATGGACAACGCGATGAGCAGAAGCACCCCGCAATAACCCAGCCACTGCGTGCCGTAGAAGCCGCCGATCGTCTCGCGCAAGGCGTTGATGCCGTACGTGAACGGGAACATGGGGTACACCGTCCGGAAGAAGGCATCAGTCATCTCAACCGGGTACAAGCCCGTACCGCCCGGGATCTGGACGAACACCATGATGATGCACAGGCCGATGCCGATATGCTGGAACGATGATGACAGCGTGTACGTGATGCACAGGTAGGAAAGCGATAGCAAGATCGCCGTTGCGAAAAACGCCGGCACCGATGCGGCTTGCACGCCGATGAACAAGCAGCCCGTCACGCACACCACGGCCTGCAAGGTTACCAACAGGGCGAAGAACAGCCAGCGGCCTATATAGCCCTGCACCACCGTCAAGCCCGGCACGCCTTCCTTATCGACCTCCAGCTTCAAGATGACGCACAGCATCAACGTGCCGATCCACAGGCTCAGGCTGATGAACAGCGGAGCCATTGCCGAACCGTAAGCGTTGAGCGGATACAGCTTCTCGGTGGTCACCTGCGTGGGAGCCTGCATGAACTCCGCGATCTTCTCGGGATCGATGCGACCGTTGTCGACCAGCTCCGATATCGCCGAAGACGTCCCCAGCAGAGACACGTCGTTGCGCGCCTGGCGCATGGTCCCCTCAAGACTTGACAGCAAGACATCGGTTTGGGCCATGGCATCGCTTGCCACACGCAGCGTCCCCGACAGCTGATCGATCACGCTCGAGGTCTCATCGATCAAGTAGCTTTGGTTGGAGATGGCCCCCTTCAAGCTGGCGGCGGCGATACCGACCTGGGAGATGCCGTTGCTCACCTGCGGCAAGGCGCTTCCGAACAGCTGCTGCTGATATACCCCGGAAGCGGTTATGGCGTTTTGCGCCGCGGCGTTGATGGTATTGGCAGCGGCCGCGACGCTTGCCGCCGTGTCGCCCACATCGCCGCTGAGCATCTTCAGGTCATCAAGGTCGCGCTGCAGCTCGGCATTTCGCGAAGTCATGGAATCAATGACGAGTCGCAGCTGCTCCTTGTTGGGGTCGGAGTCGGACATCTGATCGTGCACGATCTGCAGCTGCTCGATGACGGCCGTGTTCATATCCAGCACGCCCTGAGCGCGATCGGCCGCGGCGTCCACGGTTCCCTGTGCGCTGGATATGGCGTTGGATGCATCGGTTATCGACCCTGCCGCCTGCGAGGCGATCTGCGACAACACCAGATTCGTGTTCGACATGCCGGGCATGACCGCCGACGTGAACGTGCCCAGGCTGTTTTGCAGCGTCAAGGAAAGATCGCTCACCTGCTGAAGCTGGTCCTGCACGGTCCGAGCATCGGTGCGGGCCTGCTCAAGCTGATCTTTCGCCGATTGCGCCTTCTGGCGGGCCTCCTCGGTGGAGGTAGCCAACCCGCTTACCTTCGAGCGCGCATCGGAAACGAAGTCGACGGCACGTGAAAGCTGTGCGACCGAGTTGTTCTGCGCGGCGCCCAGGTTCTGCTCGGCTTCGGCGATCTTGTCGTTGAGCGTATCGGCCACCACCGAGCTGACCGTTGAGACGAACTGGCCGTTAATGGTCTCGTCAAGGGTGGAGGAACCCGCATCGGTCACCTTCGGCGACACGGGGTTCATCTTCTCGTTAACGTAATACTGCAGGTTAGGCTGCTGGAAATCGCCGGTCACGATGGTGAACAGGTTGGCGGTGAAGTCCTCGGGGATGACGAACGCCGCGTACACCTCACCTGACTCCACTTTGCGCATCGCATCGTCGTAATCGGTGAACTCCCATTTCAGCTGGTTGTTCTCGTGCAACGTGTCAACGATTTGATCGCCTAGGTTCATTTGGCCCATCAAATCGTTTTCAGACCCGGCGTCTTCGTTGACCACGCACACGCGCATATTGCCCGTGTTGTCGTAGGGGTTCCAAAAGCCGATGACGTTGAACCACGTGTACGTCGACGGCAGCACGACCAGCACCACGACCACCACCAAGGCGGCCGGCGCCTTCAAAAGGCGCAGCAGATCGCGGCCAAGCACGTGCAGAACGTTCTTCATAGCAGGCGGTACCTCTTCCATAGCCAGCGCTATCGAGCGCGAATCAAAACCTCATGGCGCCATCTCGAAAACAAGCGCGGGCGGCCAGCCCCCTCGGCAGACCGCCCGCGCCCAAGCGTCAAGACGACAGGCGCCCTATTGCGTACCCGTCATTGTAAAATACCCCACCTGCGGCGCTACTCCGCATAGCGCCAAACCACAGAATCCGTTTCATTCCTGTAAGAATCTCCCTAACAAAGCGAATATAAAGGCCGTGCACCGTGCCCTCCTACGCGCGGCTCGGCAGCTCCACGGACGCCTGGTCGAGCACATGACCGTCCATCGCGCGACGCAACTCGTTGAGATAGAAGCCTTCCGGCAACCCCAGCTCGCAATCGAGCGCGTACACGTTCAACGTGTAGCTATGCGTGGCATCAGGCGGCTGAGGGCCGCAGTAACGGGAATGCACCTGCGGGTTGTCGCTGCCATGCGCCATAGGCGACCAGTTGCTGTTGCGCCCCTGCACCATGGCGACCGCGCCCGTACGGCTGGCATCCTCGGGGATAAGCGTGGTGGTCGCCGGCAGATCGCACGCGGTCCAGTGGATCCAGCAGAAGCCGCCCACGGGAATGGCGTCGAAGTCGATGAACGTCAGGGCGAGCGTCCGCGCCTCCTGCGGCACATCGCTTACCTCGATAGGGAACGAACGCACGGGAAAGCCCTCCAGCCGGTCCGGCTCGGACGCATACTTCCCGAACCTATCCGCCAGCAGGCCGCCATCCAACTCCACATGCACCTTCATCAGCTGCTCCCTTCCCTTCCGTCGTTTCAAAAGCCATGGGCGAGCACGCCGTCGCCACGCCGCAGGCGAACATGCGACGCCCGCCACGCTTGTAGACGGAACACACCCCGCCCAAGCGCCGCAAAGGGTCCTTTCTGCCCGCAAGCTCCAACGCCCTATCGGCGCAAGACCTTCCGCACAAGCGATCCTTTCCCCGCAGTGTAGCATGCGCTGGACCGAGCGTCGTCCCGCCTGGCGCCGCGCGTTGGAAAATCTGCGCTTTTCGCGGGAGCCGTGCCAGCGTCCTGTCCATTCGTTATGATGAACCTTACCTATATATACGATTGGAGGGATGCCTCACCATGTGCGGTATCTGCGGATTCACGCAGGCTGATGATGCAAGCCTGCCCACCCTGAAAGCCATGTGCGACGTCATGGCCCATCGCGGGCCCGACGGTGAAGGCCAGTACATCGACGCCGAAAGCGGCATCGCCTTAGGCCACCGCCGCCTCTCGCTCATCGACCTTGCCAACGGCAACCAGCCCATGGTGCGCTCCACGGGCGACCACGCCGCCGTCATCACCTCGCCGGCGCTGCACCTTGACGGCACCCCGTGCGGCACGCCCGAGCAGGCAGCCGCCAAGGGCCGCTACGCCATCGTGTTCAACGGCGAGATCTACAACTACCGCGACCTGCGCGCCGAGCTTGAGGCGCAGGGCTGGCAATTCCAAACCAACTCCGACACCGAGGTCCTGCTCACGGGCTATCTGGCATGGGGCGAAGGCGTGCTCGACCGCCTGCGCGGCATGTTCGCGTTCGCCATCTGGGACCGCGATACGCGCGAGCTGTTCTGTGCGCGCGACTTCTTCGGCATCAAGCCGTTTTACTACACGCAGCAAAACGGCCGCTTCATCTTCGCATCCGAGATCAAGTGCATCCTCGAGCATCCGGACTACACGCGCGAGCTCAACCGTGAAGCGCTCGAGCAGTACCTGTGCTTCCAGTTCAGCGCCCTTCCCGAAACCTTCTTCAAGGGCATCTTCAAGCTGGCTCCCGCGCACTGCATGACCGTGCACGCCGACGGGTCCATCACCGAGCGCCGCTATTGGCGCCCCGAGTACAACTTCGATGCGCAGCGCAGCCGACAAGATACCGTCGAGGCCATCGACGAAGCCGTGCGCGACAGCGTCCGCTACCACAACGTGGCCGACGTCGAGGTCGGCAGCTTCCTGTCCTCGGGCATCGACTCCAGCTACATGGCGGCATGCCTGGCGAAGGAAAACCCCGACATCAAAACGTTCACCGTGGGCTTTGATTGCTATAAGAACGCCGCCGCCAACAACGCCGAGGGCGCCGGCGGCATGATGCGCGACGAGATCTCGTGGGCCCACGAGCTTGCCGACGAGCTGCACATCGCCAACACCAACAAGTACATCGGCGAGGACGAGTACTGGGAAAGCCTGCCCCGCGTGCAGTGGCACATGGACGAGCCGTCCGCCGACCC